>CAZTGE010000015.1:0-45381 GCA_964612995.1 uncultured candidatus Brocadiaceae bacterium
TGTCCTCTGTGGTAATTGTAGAAAGAACTTCAGGAAGGTCTGAGCAGTTACTCCACCCTTTCCATATCCCGGAAAGGCTTCTAGGCACGTGATCGGCGATGCGGGGCCGCAGGAGTTAGGGGCCCAGCCATCCGCCGCTTCCCCAGAGACCCGATCCACCTATACTGAAACCATGAAGGTCACCGCCATCGTAGAGAAGTGCGCAAGTACCGGACAATACGTCGGTTACATCCCAGGCGTGCCAGGCGCACATAGCCAAGGCAAGAGCATCGACCGGCTCTTGCAGCATCTCAAGGAGGCACTGGCACTCCTCCAAGAGAATGGGCCCCTCCATCCTGAGTCTGAGTTCGTAGGCCTCCAGACCCTAGAGGTCTGATGGCTCCGCTCTGGGTTTTCAAATCCCGTCAAGTTGAGAAGAAACTCAAGAAGCTCGGCTTCGTGTTGGCGCGCCAGAGAGGCAGCCACAAACAATACAAGCATTCCAGACGGCAGGATGACAACCGTGCCCTGCCACCGAGGCACAGACCTTTCCCCGCTTCTCTTCCGCAAGTCCGCAAGATAGCCGAAGACATTGGGATGACCTCTGACGATCTCGCCGACATCTGACCACCACGCCCCTGACCCGCGCTTACTGGGGGGGGGCCGTTTCACGCCGCCCAGAATCGACATGTTGTGAGGCCGCCCCTGGGATCGCCGTGCGGCGCACGGCCTCTTCAGCACGCCAGGGCCTCGTCTGTAAGATATGAATGCGCAGTGCCTTGGGGTTGTGACCTAAATTAAATGGCTCTAAATGGCTCTAAATGGCTCGATCGCGCCAAGCCGACTTTGTGCGCGACTCCAACTTCGACTCCAACTTCCTCTCGCCCCATCGCCTTGTATGCTGACGGCATGGTGAGCGAGCAAACCGCCATGACCATGCTGGTTCAGCGGATAGTGGCTGCCGTCCAGCCACAGCGCATCATCCTGTTCGGATCCAGGGCCCGCGGCGATCACCGGATGGACTCGGATATCGATGTTCTGGTCATCATGCCTGGGCAGGTCGACGAGCCGTGGCGTATCGCCCGTGATCTCAGGGCGGCCGTCGGTGTCATCGGCTACGGTAAGGACATCATCGTGACCGATGCTGCCCAGGTTGCAGCAGATGCGGGCCTGCATGGATCCATCATCGGCATGGCCCTGCGTGAAGGCCGGGAGTTGTGGCCACATGCCGCGTGATCCCTTAGCACTTGCCCTGGAGTGGCTGGAGGTCGCAGCCAGCGATCTGGTGGGAGCCGAGGTGATGCTGCGGAACCCGGCCACACCACGGCAGGCCAGCTACCTTGCCCAGCAGTGTGCCGAGAAGGCCATCAAGGCCTGTTGACCAGCCGGAACTGTGTGTTCCCCAAGACGCACGACCTCACCGAACTCGTGGCACTGCTACCCGCCGATGCAGGCGTTCACGTCTTGGCCGTCGATTGGCCGACCTTGACCGAATGGGCCGTTCGCGGGCGATATCCTGGAACCGGTCCAGCCGCAATGAGCGCCGAGGCCGAGGCAGCCGTGGATGCGGCACGAAAGATTCTTGCGCAGATTCGCAGCGAGATCGCGTGACTGCGGGCTCTGCTGGGATCGCAGCGCTGCGCCCGGGCACTTCTGCTCGCCAGAGCCACAACCGTAAAGTCCGGGTGCGCCGCGACTTGGGGTTGTGTGTCCCAAGACGTTAGACGTTCTGGGTGTACGCGCCGAAGGCGCGGGGGGGGCAGGGTGTCCGTGGACGGCGGCAACGGTGTTCACTGTTGAACAACGGCAACGGTGCCCACTCTAACGTGCCCACGCCGCTGCTGCCGCAAGCAGCAGAGCCATATTGAATCCACCAATCTGTTTACACCGTTGAGTGCTCTGCTCAGCGATGTGAGCGCCATTGATCCAAGCCTGCGCCTGGCAATGATTTCTCCGCGGCCAGCTGAACAAGAGAGCTGATACCCTATGTCGACCGAACCCCAGCAAGAGCCTCGGGCCATGGTTCCCGTGTATGTCGCCCAGGGTGATGTTCACGCCGATGAGATCAGCCTGATCGACCTGTTGATCACGCTGCTGAGGTCGTGGCGCTTCATTGCGCTCGGCACGATCAGCGTGACGGTGTTGACGGTGGCCCTCGTCTTCCTGTTGCCGGAAACCTATCGCAGCAGATCGAGGCTCACCCTCGCGGTGAGCGACAATCAGACCCTGGCCTTCTTCGGCATGAACACCGAGGGCAGAGACTACGAGCCCGACGCCATCGCCAGGCACTTCGCCAGTTTCTTCAGTGCGCGACAGGCCATCGGCGAAGCGTTCGCCGACGTCGGTGTCGAGGCGCTCGACGGCAGCCCGCTCACGATCGAAGGCAAGGAAGGCGCTGTCGAGGTGTCCGTGCCCGATGGCCTTGCTCAGATCGAAGTGGCGGTCGAACTGCCCGATCCGGAACTGGCTCGAGACGTGGCCAACGCCATCGTCACCGTTGGCCTCGGTAAGGTAGACGCCATCCTGCGCGCGCGTTTGCAGGCGCAGAAAGCACAGGCCGACAGGCGTCGCGCCGACGCCGAGGCGGAGTGGAAAGAGGCGCTCGACGTCTATCTCGACATCCAAGCGAAGATCCAGCCGGAGCGTAAGGCGCGCGAACTCGCCACACTGCGAGAGCAGCGCGCGAAGGCGCAGCAGGAGCTCTTGCTGCACAAGGATGAGATTGTCGAGCTTGAAGCGAGCATCGCAGCAATGAAGGAGGCCATGGTCAAGATCCCGGAAATGTTCACGCTGAAACGCAGTCTTGCCGACAACCCTCAGATGGCCGCCGCGGTGGCGACCGCTGCGGGCGAGGAAGTAAAGTTCGAGAACCTCACGAAGATGGTGGTCCTGGTCGACGAGGCCAATCCCTTGCACCGCAGCATCAGCAGTCGGCTGGCTGAGAACGAGATCACCTACCAGGAGCGCAAGGCTCTCTTCAATTCGTTTGAGAAGAAGATGCAGGACCTCGGCGCGCGTATCGACACCCTGCTGCCGGATGTCGAGCGCGGTCAGGCCGACCTCGCTAAGGTAGTCAGTCGCCGAGACCTCGCGGAGGCAGACTACACAAAGGCAAACGCCGTCGTGTGGGACATGAGGGGGCGCCTTTATGACTTCCAGAGCCCGTTAGCGGTCCTGGAGCCAGCGGTGGCGCCGCAGGGTAGTATATCCCCCAAGCGCGGGGCTTGGGTGATGATTGGCTTCGTTATCGGTCTCTTCGGTTTCATGATTATCGCTATTGCCCGGGTAGGGGTGCGACAGAGGCTTGCAAAGTAGCCCATTGGATGGCTGGCGCGTTGAGCTTCTGATCCATTGATTGCCGCCTGTTCCTTTGACTGGGAAGGGTACTTCTGACGAAGCCCTCAGAGGTCGCAGTGAAGCGTTCGCACGCCACAAATCGTGAATAGCGGGTCGGCCGACCGAGGGGTGGTTTTCGCCGAAAATGGGCCGTAGGCCCGGCGAAAACGCGGCCGCAGGCCGCGAACCCCGACCGAGGCCGTGGGGGTCCGCGGCGAAGGCGCGAGGGGGCAGCGCCCCCTGTGAGGGAAGCCTCACTTCTGACGAGGCCCTCAAGGCTCGCAGCAAAGCGTTCGCACGGCACACATCGTGGACAGCAGGTCGGCCGACCGAGGAACAGTTTTCGGCGAAAATGGCCCGCAGGGAGGCCGAAAACGCCAGCGCAGCTGGCGAGTGACGACAGAGGCGCGAGGGGGCAGCGCCCCCTTCCCAGGAACTCCCTGCGCCAACGTGCCCATACGACGCATCCGTGGACTATATCGGGTCATTGCGACAGGCGTCCGTGGCGCCCGAGTTCCTGGCTCTTCGCAGCCGGCCCGCAGGGCCGGCGGGGGCTCTGAGGGAAGCCTCACTTCTTACGAGGCCCTCACTTGTGGTTGTGTGACCCAAGCCGGCTGCCACACCCACGCCACCGCTCCCCGGGAGCGCCGAGCCCCAGCTCGGCCCGCTCACCCCGCGGGCCGCATCCACGTCACGCGATCCAGCCCCGCACCCACGCCACCGCTCCCTGGGAGCGCCGAGCCCCAGCTCGGCACCCTCACCCCCGTGGCTCGTAGCCCCGCCCAAGCCCGCCGCTAGGGCGCGAGCTCCAGCTCATCCCACCCGCTCACCGCCCCGCGCCGACCGCCGCGTCGACCGCCTCCAACCGCCACGGCCGGCACGCGCAACCCCTGGCTTCGAGCAGCGCCACCATCCGCCGCGCCGCCTCGCCATCCTTGGCCAGAAAGCCCGCGAACCCGCCGCCGCCGGCCCCGGCCAGCTTGCCGCCGAGGCTGAGGTCCTCCACGGCCCGGAACAGGGCGTCGATCGCCGGCGTCGAGCAATGCGGATCGAGCGTCTGGTGGATCGCCCACACCTCGTCCATGATCGCCCCGAGCGGATCCACCGCGCCGCGGGCCAGCACCTCGGCGCCCTCCTCGGCCAGCTCGACCAGCCGGGCGATGCCGGTGAGCACGCCGCGCTCGCGGCGCAGATAACGGCCGACCACCCGTTCCAGCACGTTCTTCGCCACCCGCTGCAGGCCGGTGTCGACGATCACCAGCCGCGCTTCGAGCGCCGCGGCCGTGGCCGGCAGCAGCGGCACCGGCCGCACCTGCACCGCGAGCGGCCGCGACGGCCGCGAGGAGGTCAGCTTCACCCCCGGCACCAGGCCGCCGACCTGGTCCTGCCAGCCGCCGCCGGTGGTCATCAGCTGCCCTGCCCCGAGGCACAGACCTTTCCCCGCTTCTCTTCCGCAAGATAGCCGAAGACATTGGGATGACCTCTGACGATCTCGCCGACATCTGACCACCACGCCCCTGACCCGCGCTTACTGGGGGGGGGCCGTTTCACGCCGCCCAGAATCGACATGTTGTGAGGCCGCCCCTGGGATCGCCGTGCGGCGCACGGCCTCTTCAGCACGCCAGGGCCTCGTCTGTAAGATATGAATGCGCAGTGCCTTGGGGTTGTGTGTCCTAAGGTGGTGCCCTTCGCAAGACCTTGGTGATGGCCTGGTGCTTGATCTCGGCGAAGATCAGAGCGTCGTTGGCCTGGAGATCACCAATCCGACCATGACCAGCGCACATCAGGTATGTCAGGTCCTCGCCGAACATGGGCTCACTATTGATGTGGCCGATGTGACCCCCTGGTTGCCTGACCACCCCGGAACCGCCGGCCTCCAGACCGACCAAAAGAATGCCCCATCCATCGGAACCAAGGCCTGGGAGGGTCGATCCCCAGATCGACCCCAAACCATCCCGCTTCGCTGACCGATGCGGCGGTCACAGCCCCCATCGAACGCGCTCAGGCGCATGCCCATGCGTGGCGAAGAGTCCGGAATCCGGAAGCGGAAAATAGATGCGATTCAAAGGATCTTCGGTCCAATCAAATGTCTACGATGGGTAGTGTGTCTTCTTCTTCTGTTTCTATCATTAACCTGGAAGCAGGCATGAACTGCGATCCGGCCGCCTGCTCGGGAGATGGGACTGCAGGGGTAATGGAGCAGCATTTGGACCCCTGCAACATGGAGCACGTAAGGATGTTGGCATGAATCGACTCCTCGTTACTGGCGGTGCCGGTTTCATCGGATCGGAGGTGGTGCGCCAGTTGATTGCCGAGACCGATGCCATCGTCATCAATGTCGATGTGCTTACCTACGCCGGCAACCCGGAGTCTCTCGCTGAGGAAAGTGGCCACCCGCGCTACATCTTCGAGCAGGTGAATATTTGCGATCGGCCTGAGATAGAGCGTGTTTTTCGCCAGCACCGCCCTGATGCCGTGATGCATTTGGCCGCCGAATCGCATGTGGATCGCTCAATCTCGGGCCCGGCGGCGTTCATCGAAACCAATGTGGTAGGCACCAGCACCCTGCTTGATGTGGCACGCAGCTACTGGAGTGAATTGCCCGCAGAGCAGCAACAGCGCTTTCGCTTTCATCATATCTCAACCGATGAAGTCTACGGCGATCTAGGCCCCAAGGACTCAGCCTTCACTGAAGAGACACCCTATGCCCCAAGCTCGCCGTACTCGGCAAGCAAGGCGGCGAGCGATCACCTTGTGCGCGCCTGGCAACGAACCTACGGTCTGCCAACGCTGATCACCAATTGCTCCAACAATTACGGTCCCTACCAGTTCCCTGAAAAGCTCATTCCACTCATGATACTCAATGCCTTGGAAGGCAAGCGATTGCCCGTCTACGGCAAGGGTGACAATATCCGCGACTGGCTCCATGTGGAAGATCACGCTCGCGCCTTGAGAACCGTCCTGGCGCGGGGTGAGCCCGGTCGCACCTACAACATCGGCGGGCGTGCTGAGCGCACCAATCTGGAAGTGGTCCGCGCCATCTGTGCACATCTGGATACATTGGTACCGCGCGCTGAGGGAACCCACGAACAACTCATCGAGTTCGTCAGCGATCGTCCAGGGCATGATCGCCGTTACGCCATTGATGACACCCGGATCGCGCGGGAGCTCGGCTGGAAACCGACCGAAAGCTTCGAGTCGGGCCTCAAGAAGACCATTCGTTGGTACTTGGAAAACAGTGCTTGGGTAGAGCGGGTCCGCTCAGGAGCCTACCGTGATTGGATCAAGGCCAACTACGTCAACCGGAAGGTAATGAAGTGAAAATCCTTTTGCTTGGTGCCAACGGTCAGGTTGGGTGGGAATTACAGCGTGCGCTGGCGCCACTTGGCAGCGTGACTGCATTGGGTAGAAATGGAGGGGGCGGTCTCTGCGGTGACTTGACCAGTCTGGATGCCCTGGCCGAAACAGTCACGGCGGTCAGGCCTGACACCATCGTCAATGCTGCTGCCTATACCGCCGTTGATCGGGCAGAGTCAGAGCCGGACTTGGCCTATCTGGTAAACCGGGATGCCCCGGCCGTCCTAGCCCGTGCTGCCAAAGCGTGCGACGCCCTGCTGGTGCACTATTCAACCGACTATGTCTTTGACGGCAGCGGTACTCAGGCTTGGCGAGAATCAGACCCTACTAGCCCGCTGAATGTCTACGGCAAGACGAAACTGGCCGGGGAACAGGCAATCTGTGAGAGCGGTTGCCGGCACCTTGTCTTTCGCACCAGTTGGGTGTATGCGGCCCAGGGCAGCAACTTCATCCGCACCATGCTGCGGCTCGCCGCCGAGCGGGATGTGCTGCAGGTAGTCGAAGACCAGGCCGGTGCACCAACGGGCGCAGAACTCATTGCTGATGTTACTGCGCACGCGATTCAAATTGCAGCCGAGCAGTCAGCGCTTGGCGGAACCTACCATCTCGTGGCGCGTGGCCAGACCAACTGGCACGGCTATGCGAGCTTTGTCATTGAGCAGGCCCGCCAAGCCGGATGGCCGGTGAAGGTGCACAGGGAAAACATCAAGCCGGTAGGCAGCGAGGCATTTCCTGCCCCAGCTCAGAGGCCGGGCAACTCGCGGTTATGCGTGGATAAACTCGAAAACAGCTTTCGACTGACCATGCCAAAATGGCATATCGGCGTGCAACGGGTACTTTCCGAAATCATTGCCGAAAAAACGGCACAGGAGTCGTGTCCATGAAGCGTAAAGGCATTATCCTGGCCGGCGGCAGCGGCACCCGTCTCTACCCGATCACCAAGGCCATATCCAAACAGCTGCTGCCGGTTTATGATAAACCGATGATCTACTATCCGCTTTCGGTGCTGATGCTGGCCGGCATTCAAGACATACTCGTCATCACGACCCCAGAAGACCAGCAGGGCTTCATGCGCCTGCTTGGCGATGGCAGCCAATTCGGCATTGCCATCAGCTATGCCGAGCAGCCAAGTCCCGATGGGCTCGCCCAGGCGTTCATCATCGGAGACACATTCATTGGAAACGACAGCGTCTGCTTGGTCTTGGGCGATAACATCTTCTACGGGCAAGGGTTCGGCAAACGCCTTCAGTCTGCCAGCGCGCAGCAAACAGGTGCCACCGTGTTCGGATACAGGGTCACCGACCCAGAGCGATTCGGGGTCGTAGCGTTTGATGAATATCAAAGGGCCGTGTCCATCGAAGAGAAGCCCATAAAGCCACAATCCAACTACGCCGTCACTGGTCTGTATTTTTACGATAACGATGCCATAAACATCGCCAAAGAGGCCAGGCCCTCCGCTCGGGGTGAATTGGAGATTACCACCGTCAATCAAGCCTATCTTGAGCGCGGCGATCTCCATGTAGAGTTGTTGGGGCGGGGCTATGCTTGGCTTGACACCGGCACCTGCGATTCATTGCATGAGGCCTCCGGATTCATCGAAACCCTTGAGAAAAGGCAGGGCCTCAAGGTGGCCTGCCTCGAAGAGGTCGCCTATCGGATGGGCTACATAGACAAAGAGCAACTGTTAGTGCAGGCCGATGGTCTGGCCAAAAACAGCTATGGCGCCTACTTGAGGCAACTGGCCGAATCAGGGGAATAAGGTGAAGTTTCTACCAACCAAGATCCCGGATGTGATTCTGATCGAACCGGATGTCTTCGGCGACGAGCGTGGCTTCTTCATGGAGACCTGGCAGCGAGGGAAGTTCTCCGAGGCCGGCATCCACTTCGATTTCGTGCAGGACAACCATAGCCGCTCGGTCAAAGGGACACTACGCGGACTGCACTACCAGTTGCCACCCCATGCCCAGGGAAAGCTCGTGCGGGTAACCGTTGGCTCGGTCTTCGATGTGGCGGTGGATCTCCGTAAGGGGTCGCCCTCCTTTGGTCAATGGGTGGGCGAGAGCCTCAGCGCTGAGAACAAACGAATGCTCTGGATCCCGCCCGGCTTCGCGCATGGGTTCTTCGTCACCTCGGAAGGCGCGGAGTTTCAATACAAGTGCACGGATTACTATGCACCAGACTGCGAGCAGTGCATCCGTTGGGATGACCCGCAACTGGCTGTCGAATGGCCTCTGGCGGGTGATCCGCTAGTTTCAGCGAAGGACCATCTGGGTGTCAGCCTCAAGCAGGCGGTCGTGTTTGGATGATGCTTCCATTCCTGCGCGGTGACTCCGTATGACAACTGTCATACGGAACCTGACCTCCGGTCGCCTCTTGGCGCGAAGCGCCCTATGGAATCTGCTTGGCATGGCGGCCCCCATGGTGGTGGCGCTTTTTGCCATTCCCTTGCTGATTGACGGCATGGGCAAAGAGCGATTCGGACTGCTCACCATTATCTGGATGGGGGTAGGCTACTTCAGCCTGTTCGATCTTGGGCTTGGCCGCGCATTGACCAAAATGGTCTCGGAGAAGCTGGGGCGGGAAGAAACAGATGACCTAGGACCGCTCATCTGGACAACCTTCTTCTTGTTGGCCGTATTCAGTGCCGTTGGGGCAGTTTGCTTGATCGTATTCAGTCAGCCCTTGATCGCTGGAATTCTTAAGGTGCCCGAGGACCTACAGCACGAAGGGGTTGCCGCCTTTCGCTTGCTGGCCGTTGGGGTGCCCTTTGTTGTTATCACATCTGGGTTAATTGGACTACTTCAGTCACACCAACATTTTGGTGTCATTGCTGCGATTCGCATACCGCTTGGAGTGCTTACATTTGCCGGTCCGCTCGTAACTCTTGTGTTCACCCCCAGTCTCGCCTGGGCCACGGCAGCCCTACTGACCAGTCGAATGGTTGCGCTTGTGGCCTTCTGTTGGGCTACGGCGAAAGTGCGCGTTGAACTGCGTTCTCCCAGCCTGCCCCATCGCGCACATATTCGCCCGCTGTTGGGCTTTGGTGGCTGGTTGACGGTAACCAACATCGTCGGCCCACTCATGACCTATCTGGACCGGTTCTTCATCGGTGGCATGCTGAGCCTGACCGCAGTGGCACATTATGTGACTCCGTATGAAATCCTATCGCGCATAAAGATGTTGCCAAATGCTGTAATGGGGGCGCTGTTCCCCGCGATGGCAGCTGCCCATGGTGGCGACCAGAATCGATTGACAGAACTCTACGCCATGAGTGGTAAGGTTGTCTTCTGGTCAATGTTTCCGGTCACCGCTGGCATATTTCTGTTGGCACCAGAGGCCCTGCTGCTGTGGCTGGGGAAGGATTTCAGCAATGCATCAACTCCCGTAGTGCATTGGCTCGCCTTAGGATGGTTCATCAACGCGCTAGCCCGACCGGCTTTTACCGTACTTCAAAGTTCTGGTCGGCCTGATCTTGTGGCAAAGACACATCTAATAGAGCTTATTCCCTACTTGGGTTTACTGTGGTGGTTTACGCTTTCATATGGCATTACGGGTGCCGCAGCAGTCTGGACGCTACGTATTATAGCCGATACCGTCATACTCAATGCGATTGCCGCACATGTGGTGCCCCGGCTTCACACATTGATCTATCGCTTGTACCTAGTTCTCCTCGCATCGTGTATTGTCTTCGCCTGTTTCTGGTTGATGGAGCCGCTATATATTCGATCCATTGCCCTGCTAATGGTATGTGCCGCTGCTGTTTGGGCCCTATGGCCCATTGCGCGTCGTGTGTTGATCACAAGTAGTAAGCGAAAGTCCCCTAAGCAAAATAGCATTTAAATAATGCCTCTTCCGGCGAATGTGTGGGTGCCCTGATGCCCGGGATTACGTAAAACATGCCAAGGCATTTTCTTACGCCGTGGAGCAGTGAGTTTCAAAGTCGTGTCGACTTTGGTTGGAGCACAGACCGAGGCCTTCCAGGGGATGTTGGGCGTGATGTGGAGGGGCGCGGAGGGGTCAAGGGCGTGAAACGCCGAGCAGAGCGAGGGCACCCTTGATGCCGAGCGCCCCGACCATCATGACCAAGATGCACTGGTGGGCCGACCAGGGCCAAATTCAACCCACACATTCACCGGAAGAGTTAAATAATAAGCGCGATGGCGATGCATTTAGAGCTAATAAAAAGTAAAGACTGGCCGGCAGGTGGACTTGAAGACATTGAGATTTGTCCTGTCTGCGGTAGCGCAGAGCGCAGGCTGCTATACACTGGCTTGACAGACCGGGCCTTTCGATGTGCGCCAGGAAAGTGGAATTTACATCAATGTCTGGTGTGCCATAGCGCCTACCTCGACCCACGTCCGACACCTGAAACAATCAGTCTCGCATACGAAAGGTATTATACGCACGCCATCAAGGTTAGAGGTTCAGCTATGTCGCTGAATCCGTTGCGTCGTCTGATACGTGCCATGGCCAACGGGTATAGGAACCGGCGCTATGGTGGCAATCTACAGCCAACGAATTGGCTGGGCGGGCTGGCGATAGCTTTGTTTCCCCGCTACCGAAAAGTATTGGACCGTGAGTTGCGTCATCTTCCACCATTAAAGCATGGTATGCGCCTACTTGATGTGGGGTTCGGCGATGGTGCTTTTCTTCGGCTGGCTCAACAGATCGGCTGGGGTGTCTGCGGCGTCGATCCAGATCCGGTGGCCGTAGAAAATGCACGCATTTTGGGAGTGGACGTTCGGCAAGGCGCGATCAATGCGTTTGGTGACGCGGCAGAACAATTTGATGCTATTACCATGAATCACACTATCGAGCACGTGCATAATCCACATGAGGACTTGTTTTTGGCCAATAGGCTACTCAAGCCGAATGGCACGCTGTATATACAGACGCCCAATATTCACGCCTATTGTCATAGAAGGTTTAAGCAGCACTGGCGTGGGTTGGAGATACCCCGACATCTGGTGATATTCAGTCAAATGGCCTTAGACAAAGCCCTGAGAGACGCCGGATATAAAAATATAACACAATTATCGACGCCATCGGTCTATGCACACTTGGCGGGCGCAAGTCGGGCCATGCAAAAAGGATTAGATCCTTATTCCCATGGAAGGCCAAACCCTATTGATATATTGACGGGGCTAGCGTTGTCTTTGACACAGCGCAGTCATGACGCCGAGTTTCTAACCGTCTGTGCATTGAAATAAGGGACGAGATGATATCCATCGCCATGGCAACATACAACGGAGCAAAATATTTGCCAGAACAGCTAGAAAGCATAGCTGGGCAACAACTTATGCCAGACCAGTTAGTGGTTGCAGACGATGCATCGAGCGACGGTACCATAGGGATACTTGAAAACTTCGCCCAAACAGCTGCCTTTAAAGTTGATATCGTTCGAAACACCAACAATCTTGGATATGCAAAGAATTTTGAGCGCGCCTTGGGTATGTGCACAGGCGACCTGATTTTGCTTTGTGATCAGGACGATGTGTGGATGCCAAATAAGGTTGAACAGATATGGAAACATGCAAAAGCGTATCCAGAAATAATGCTGTTTATGAACGATGCCGAATTGACAAACGGGAACGGCACTCCCCTAGGGCTGACAAAATTAGGTCAGACATTGTCATTGGGCATGAACGAAGACAGATTTACCACCGGATGCTGCATGGCTCTTCGTAAATCATTTGTCGAATTTGCATTGCCTATCCCAGAAAGCAACTTCGTTCACGATACATGGCTCAACCATCTGGCGATATTACTGCAAGTCAAGATGGTTATTACGAATGTACTGCAGTATTATCGGCGGCATGGCAACAATGCTTCTGAATGGATTGCTAGTCGAATAGCAAGGCAAAGGCCGTCTGACTTGGTGCGCGCCTATAGAGATAAGAACTCTGCAATGGCCGCACAAAGGCGACTATTACAGTTAGCGCATTTGCGAGAACGTATTCAAGGCAAGTCGTTGTCGCAGTCCTCATGCATGGCAGTGAGAACAGCATGGGCACATGCAAGGATTGAGCATGAACGGAGGGCCATTGAGTCGCGCATTCGCCTCTTGCGTAGAGATAGGCGACACAGGATGATTCCGGCGGCAGCGTTTTATCTGAGAGGCCAATACCGATTTTTTAGCGGCTGGAAAAGCTTTGTGAAAGATCTGGTTTTCCAGCGATAAATTGTTCCGCAATTGAGCATAATTCATTTTCCGGGGAATGCGTGTGTGTTTTCTGGCTAGGCACGAAAGCCGTAACATATGTTGAAACTCGCGGTCTGCCGTACGTTGAATACATGAATATAACTTTGAAAAGGAAATACATGGCTTTTAATAGTCATCTCTATGTGGTGTCATTGTGGCAAAATTCCTGGGGGACGGTCAAGTGAAGGATGTGCGCCGCCCGATCGCCTTTTTCATCCCCGCCCTTAACGGCGGTGGCGCACAGCGCGTTGTGGTAAACCTTGCTAACGCTCTGGTGCAATTGACCAATAGACCTATTCATGTGGTTTTAGTCCGTCGTGAGGGCCAATTTTTATCAGAACTTCGCCCTGAGATAAAGGTCTTTTCCTTGGGGAAGCGTCATACTGTGTTATCGCTGGTCAGTTTGGCGGTATACCTCAGGAAAGAGCGTCCGGCGGTGTTGATGTCGAGTATGAACTATGTGAATATTGCGGCTGTCCTTGCCCATTATCTGGCAGGGCGGCCAGGCAGGTTAGTTCTGAGGGAGGCTAATGTTTTCGCGCCAAAGTATGCTCAATTGGGGCTGCGGACACGAGTTCTTAGAATGTTGATGAAGCTTTCGTACAGATTTGCGGATGGCCTGATCGCAAACTCACAGGACACAATGAGGTCCCTTTTGCACAATGGCATAACCCTTCCTAATAATAGTGTCGTCATAGGTAATCCGGTCATCCTTCCAGATGCTGAAGCCCGCGAAGGCATTCCGCAGATTACCGATTCGCCGTATATCTGTGCTATCGGCAGGCTGGTTCCACAGAAGGGATTTGATTTTTTGCTGAAGGGTTTGGCTGCCTGTAAGAACAAAGACCTCCATGTGGTTATTTTGGGTGAGGGGCCTTTGCGTGAGACGCTCTTGCGGCAGGCAAGAAGCCTTGGCCTACAAGACAGGCTGCATCTTCCCGGTTTCATTAATCCACCAACAGACGTTCTGCTTAAGTCAAAAGCATTTGTATTATCATCAAGATGGGAAGGATTTGGCAATGTTATTGTTGAAGCCTTGAGCCTTGGGGTCCCGGTGATTTCAACTACTTGCCCAGGTGGGCCAAGGGAAATCCTTGATTATGGCAGGTATGGTGAACTGATCCCTATTGATGACATAGGGGCGCTGGCCTCGGCAATTGAGGGGGCGGTTGAATGCCCAATTGTATCGCCTGATGAGCGAAGGAAACGCGCGCGTGAATATGCCCCTGATTCCATTGTCGAAACATATCTGGCGCGCGTCTTAGGTCCGAGTCGCCGCGCCGGCTCAGTATTTCAAGACAAGTGAAATGTTTTCCACTGTTATTTACATCCTACCCTGGTTGACGCTACTTGCATACACAACCGGGCCATCCATAACGACATCAGCCATTAGATTGGGCGATTGGTGCTTCCTGTTGAGTTTCCCGATATTCTTATGGGTGCTTATCTCCAGAGGAATTCCCATAGTTCGCGATGTAGTGCCTGTTGTTGTATTTGCTTTATACCTTGGTTTGATCCTCATTTTTCCATTAATTGGGCTTCTGTTTTTCGAGCATGTTCCCGCTGCACATATTTTAGGTGACTATCGATGGCTAATGTTACTTGCCTGTATAGTTATATTGTGGGTAATTTACCGCGGCGATGACGCCGAAAAAGCCGAAAAGCATTTTTTGTGCTTCTTGACGTTTCTTTCATTAATTCAGTTGTTGGGTTTGTTTTTTCAAATTGCCATGTCCCAGTTGGGTCTCCCGCCGGGACCATTATTGGAAACCTGGTATCCTGAGGGCAGCGGGGGATACGGTAAATATGGTCATCACATAGGCAGGTATGCGGCATTGCTAGGCACGGCAAGTGCGTTGTCATTTGTTGGTGGGCTGTCGTTTCTGGTTGGATCTTTTCGTGTTCTTTACTTAAAAATTCCGAGCCATTTTCTAATTATGTCCGGTCTGTTATTTATTGTTGCGGGCGGTACTCGAGCCATGTTGTTTGGTGCGCCAATTGCGGCCATGCTAATTGCGGCGATAGTTCGACCGTCGCGTCAAGGCGCTGTTCGCGGGTCGATGCTGTACCTTCCCTTCATATTCCTGCTTCCGATCTTGGGGTATATCTTGATGTCTCTTGATATTGGACGCATTGCGTCAGGGAACCGCCTGCAAAGTACCATATCTTGGATTGGCGGACAGGCATCTTTTGTTGAAATATCCGGCCGTGGGGGCGTGCGCTGGGAACAGCCAATCACACAAGCCTATACGCATTGGTCACCTGTTGGGACTTTGGTGAATCCATCGCATGCCCTGGACGATCTTCCTGCATTTGATAGTTACTGGGTTTTTATGATTGCACAGGCAGGGCCGTTTTTGGTAGTGTCGTTTGGCCTTGTGATGCTGATTGTCCTTTATCGGGGGCATGCTCACTTGCGGCACCGCTTGTTTTCTGGCGTTGTGGCGATGGCCGGGGGTGTGACCATTCTCATATCGTCCATAACACAAAACACGATGAGTTCGTTGCCCCCCCGTGTTGTCCTGTTGTTGGCTATTTTATTTATCATTCTATCTTCCAAGGACCGGAGATGTCGTTTAGGATATTTTAGGGATTCGCATTAATAGCACATCAAAAACGGCGCACATTGTGTGATCTAGAGAATTTCTACTCATTGCCACAGATTGCCAAGTCAATGCTTAAGATATCACACATCATTACCGGATTGGCCATCGGCGGCGCAGAGCGCTCCCTGTATAACTTGTTGACTGAAGGTCTTCAGGGACCGTTTGTCAACAAGGTAACTTCATTGACCGATTATGGGTATTACGGTCAGTTACTTCGTGAGGCCGGGATTCCGGTGCTTTGCCTTGGCGCACGACGGGGCTTGCCGTCTCCCGTGCAGTTGCAGCATTTGCGTCGAGCCCTGCATGAATCAACCCCAGATGTTATTCAGGGCTGGATGTACCATGGCAATATAGCGGCCCTGTTTGCTAAGTGCTTGGCCGACAGCCGTGTCAAGGTCTGCTGGAACATTCGTTTAAGTCTTGAGGGGTTTCCTTACCAGAAAAAGATGACCCAGGGACTTATCCGTTATGGTGCTCGATTGTCCCGTCTGCCCGATGCGATCATTTATAACTCTCACCGGTCACGGGAACAGCATCGTGGTCTTGGTTATTGCCCTTTTCGCGATCATGTGATTCCCAATGGCTTTGACTTGCAGAAATGGCAGGCCTCCGCCGAGGCACGCGCCAAGGGGCGTCATTTGCTAGAAGTGTCGGACGATCAATTGGTTATTGGCTATGTAGCGCGCGGTCATCCGCAGAAGGACATCCCCAATCTCATTGCCGGGTTCGCGCGTATGCGACGGCAGTGCCCAATGGCATTGTTGGTGTGCATCGGTCAAGATATTCAAAACTTTGTCTCTTCTGGTGCGGACCTATCTGGCATACGTTTTCTTGGGCAACGCAGTGATGTGCTCAGACTGATGCCAGGATTCGATATTTTCTGCCTCAGTTCACGTGCCGAAGGCTTCCCCAATGTCATAGGTGAGGCCATGGCCTGCGGTGTTCCCTGTGTGAGTACCGATGTTGGAGATGCTGCAGAAGTGATTGGCGATACGGGTTGGGTGGTGCCTCCTGGTGATCCGGTTGCCTTGGCAAACGCGCTTGCTGCCGCATATTCAATGGAAAAGTCACAGCGCCAGAATTTCGGTCGTGCGGCAAGGGGTCGCATTGCAGCCAATTTTTCTATGAATACTGTGGTGTCGCGTTACGCCGCCCTATATCGCGAAGTCGCCCAAGGTGGCAGCCGCGTCAATGCAGATATAAGCGCAATCAGGCATTGACTTGGTCTTGGAAGTATATTTTAAGGACACATAATGTCACTATGGCGTACGAGAATTATCGCCAAACGAATGCTGAGTCGTCTGCCTATCGGTTATCGGCTTTGGGCAAATACTAGATTTATATTCCGTCATGGCAAGGCTGATACATGGCAGTATATCTTGCCAGTTGTCGAGAAGCATGTTAAGTACTTCCGTGACCATTCTCAGAGTAATGCGCCTTGGACAGCGCTAGAACTTGGTCCTGGGGATGGTATTCTTTCAGGTTTTTTCGCTCAATCCATGGGGGCTATTAGAGTCACTCTTGTCGATGCTGGTGATTTTGCCAATCGGAATGTTGATGCGTATCATAGTCAGCTGGACGGGGCAAGGCAGGCGTGGCCGGATCTAGCACTACCCGATATTTCTGGATGTTCAACCCTTGATGATCTTCTGAGCATTGCCGGTTCGACCTATTTAACCAACGGGCTAGAGAGCCTGAAGTCCCTCCCTAGTGATAGTATTGATTTCATCTGGTCGCAGGCCGTATTAGAGCATATTCGTCGTCAAGAATTTAATGAGACCATGGGTGAACTACGTCGCATCCTGAAACCAGAAGGCATAATGTCCCATACGGTCGATTTTAAGGACCACCTTGGGGGAGCGCTCAATAATCTCAGGATTTCGTCCTCTAAATGGGAAAGACCTAGCTATGCATTGCGAAGTGGTTTCTATACAAATCGTCTGCGTCATTCGGAAATGGTCAGCATGATTGCAAGTCACGATTTCACAATGGAATTTCCTTATGTGCGCAAATGGGGTTCATCACCGATTAAGCGAAAACAGTTGGCACCTGAGTTCTCCGATTTATCAGATGACGACTTATGTATTTCTGGTATTCATATTGTGGCAAAGCCCAAATCATCTTGTCAGGTTAATTTGCAGCGCGGTAGCTAGGCTTCCTTCCTACGGCATTTATCGTTCCAGGGGTGATTGCGATACACTTCTTTTGCTTCTGCCATACTTCCATCGTATTAATGTTCTTTTCCGGTAGGATGCCTCCACAAAACAACTTTTGTCGCCGTAGAAGTATTAATGATGCTTTTTTTCGTTATCAACGACCTCCCGTTCCTCCTCAGTCACCGTCTCCCGGTATTACTCGCTTTGCGTGATATGGGATTGCAGGTTGCAGTGGTGGCGCCAGCGCATGGGCAATCTGAGGCGCAGTTGCGAGAGGCGGGCATTGCTTTTATTTCTTGGGAAATTGATCGCAGTAGTTTATCGCTGCGTGGGGAGTTGCGTTCTGTTGCCCAGTTGTGGCGTATTTATCGGCGCTATCGCCCGGCGCTGGTGCACCATGTGACGCCAAAGCCGGTAATTTATGGCGGTATAGCCGCTCGTTTGGCCGGGGTGCCAAGGCGCGTGAATGCCATCAGTGGTCTGGGCATGGTGTTTAGCGCCCTTGGTAATGAGGGTTCCTTTAGGCAACGGCTTACCGTGGTGGCTCATGGTCTCGCGCATCGGGGAACCGGCACGAGGGTGATTTTTCAAAATCCCGACGATCGCCGGGCCTTGGTTGATCGGGGCTGCGTACCCTTGCAGCGCTGTCGTATGATCCCCGGCAGCGGGGTTGATCCGCAGCGCTGGGCCCCGGCTGTCGCCTTGGAGCGGCAGTCACGGGTGACGGTGGCCTGTCGTATGCTGTATGATAAGGGCGTTGCCGATACTGTGTCGGCTGCGGATCACCTGCGCCGTCTTGGCATACCTCTCGATTTACAGTTAGCCGGTGGCTGTGATCCCGCGAGCCCTCGGGCTATCTCAGAGCAGACTTTGCGTGGATGGCACGATGCGGGTCAGGCGCAGTGGCTGGGCAGGGTCGAGGATATGGTGGGCCAATGGCGGGCTTCACGCATTGCCTGTATGCCGTCCTATTATGGAGAAGGCATCCCCAAGGCCCTGATCGAAGCGGCGTCCTGTGGCCTGCCCATTGTCACCTGCGATGTGCCAGGGTGCCGTGAAATTGTGCGACATGGGGATAATGGCTTATTGGTGCCCCCGCGTGATCCTGATGCCTTGGCGGCGGCGCTGCGGACCCTGCTGGTCGATTACGATCTATGTGTGCGAATGGGTCAGCGCGGCCGTGAGCGGGTGATCGCCGAGTTTTCCTTGGATCGCGTGGTGCAGATGCACATGGATATTTACCGGGAACTTTTGGGCCCCTTGTGGCCTGAGGCGGCCCGTTGATCGCCCTCACCGGCCCCACCGGCTTCCTCGGCCAAGCCCTGCTGGCTCACTGGCGTTGCTCCCATCCGGCGCAACGCCAGTTGCCATTGCTGCGGCGTTCGGATGCCCGTTTCCCCGATGGTAGGGTGATCGGAGAACTGGATGGGTCTTCCGTTGATCCCAGCCTGTTGGAAGGCTGTGAGGTGCTTATCCACGCCGCCGCTCGTGCTCATCGCATGGAGGATGATCCCCTCGATGTGGCGCCGTATCGACAGGTGAATGTTCTCGGCAGCGTGGCTTTGGTGCAGGCCGCCATCAGGGCCGGGCTGCGGCGGGTGGTGTTTGTGTCGTCGATCAAGGTCTGTGGCGAAGGGACTGCGCCGGGTGTGGTGTTGCGTCCTGATGGGACCTGTGCTGCGGTGGATGCCTATGGCATCTCCAAACACGAAGCCGCGGAAGCAAAAGAATGGTCAGGCTTGTCGTTGGCACTATGCGACGACGGTGGGTTGGCGAATGGCCTTCGTAAACCGGTTACTCACGCAGTTTCTTGGCAACAAAGGGAATTGGTCGAGTAACTACTCAGGCCTCGCCACCCCTATGCGGCGACCGGAGCATTCGTGCGGCGCTGGCCGGTTGCCGCCTCTGGCAGCCATGGCCGTCCGGCAAGGGCGTCGCTGATGGCATGGAACGGGTGGATACCGTTTTTTTGCCGTGGTCGAGAGGTAGGACCTGACGGCGCAGAACTCCTGGGCCCCGGTCTCTGTGCGGAAACCGCCGATGATCTTGAGGAGGGTTTTCGCCGGGCGGATATCCCGCTCAGCCTGGTTGTTGGACCAGGGCACCTCGGGGTCATGGAGATAGCGGAGCGTGGCCGTTTGGTGATGATGCAGGCGATCGAGCAGTGCGAGTGTTTTGCCGCGTACAGGGGTTCACCTGAGAAGGCATGGAAGCGGCTTTTCGATTGGACGCCACGATGCCGGCTCAAACCGTTTGTCGAGGCTTGAAGAACAGCCATAAACCATCTTTGGGGCATGCTCAACGCAATCGAACACAACATTACAAATGCTGCTGTTGAAGGGAAAAACGCAGCGACACAGAGAATTAAGGCCAGGACATGCGGCTTCAAAATAAAGATCGGTTTAAGATGTCGATTTTGTTCCTTTTCCGGTATGATGCCCCCACAAAACAACTTTTGTCGCCGCAGAAGTATTAATGATGCTTTTTTTCGTTATCAACGACCTCCCCTTCCTCCTCAGTCACCGTCTCCCGGTATTACTCGCTTTGCGTGATATGGGATTGCAGGTTGCAGTGGTGGCGCCAGCGCATGGGCAATCTGAGGCGCAGTTGCGAGAGGCGGGCATTGCCTTTATTTCTTGGGAAATTGATCGCAGTAGTTTATCGCTGCGTGGAGAGTTGCGTTCTGTTACCCAGTTGTGGCGTATTTATCGGCGCTATCGCCCGGCGCTGGTGCAACCATGTGACGCCAAAGCCGGTAATTTATGGCGGTATAGCCGCTCGTTTGGCCAGGGTGCCAAGGCGTGTGAATGCCACCAGTGGTCTGGGCATGGTGTTTAGCGCCCTTAGTAATGACAGTTCCCTTAAACAACGGCTTACCATGGCAGCTTGTAGTCTCGCTCATCGAGGAGCTGCCACGATGGTGATTTTCCAAAATCCCGACGATCGACGGGCCTTGGTTGATCGGGGCTGTGTGCCCTTGCAGCGCTGTCGTATGATTCCCGGCAGCGGGGTTGATCCGCAGCGCTGGGCCCCGGCTGTCGCCTTGGAGCGGCAGTCACGGGTGACGGTGGCCTGTCGTATGCTGTATGATAAGGGCGTTGCCGATACTGTGTCGGCTGCGGATCACCTGCGCCGTCTTGGCATACCTCTCGATTTACAGTTAGCCGGTGGCTGTGATCCCGCGAGCCCTCGGGCTATCTCAGAGCAGACTTTGCGTGGATGGCACGATGCGGGTCAGGCGCAGTGGCTGGGCAGGATTTAGGATATGGTGGGCCAATGGCGGGCTTCACGCATTGCCTGTTGGCGCACCGTCTGGCGGCAAAATGTCTTCATTCAGCGCGCCTTGCGCATAAACGGCATATGTCCGCACCCACTTTTTCCCGTCATAAAGGGGCTGGATAAGGGACGCCAATTCCTATGGCCTCTACCTGCGGGGTTCACCCGTTGAGTCACCCGTTGAGTCAAAACGATCGACATATATTAGCTCTCACTGGTCCGACCGGATTTATGGGCCAAGCCTTAGTGGCCTATTATCACACGCAGTGCCCTAACTGCGCCCTTCGCCCCTTGTTGCGCCGGACAAGCACTGCTCTGCCCGATGGCGTGGAGCTGGGGGACTTAGATGGCAGTGTCATCGATCCGGCGGCCTTGGCCGGTTGTCAGGCGGTGATCCACACCGCGGCCCGGGCTCACCGTATGGGCGAATCTGGCCCCAAAGCACTTGCCGCCTATCGGCAAGTGAATGTGCAAGGGTCGCGGGCACTGATGACCGCAGCCATTGCTGCTGGATTAAAACGATTTGTCTACATCTCATCCATCAAGGCCAGTGGCGAATCAAGTGTTATGGGCAAGTCCTGTGATCCAGGCCACCAGCCAGCCCCTAGTGATCCCTACGGCATCTCCAAAGGCGAAGCTGAACAGGCATTGATTGAGCTGGCCGCTGGCGCCGGCATTGAGTTGGCCATCATCCGTCCCACCCTCATCCACGGCCCCGGGGCGAAGGGCAACCTTCACCGCCTCCTCACCGCCATCGCTGCCGGCAAGCCCCTCCCCCTCGGCGCTGTCCGCCACAACCGCCGCAGCCTCCTCGGCCTCCTCAACGCAGCCTCGGCCATCGTCCATGCCGCCACCGCCCCCTGGCCCGGCGCCGGTTTGCATGCCGGCACCCGCGCGGCCGGCGCGGACGGCCTCTGGCGCATCGACCACCTCGCCGATGATGGAACGATCAGCACCCGTCGCCTGGTCGAGTTGTTGGCCGAGGGCATGGGGGTGCGCCCACGCCTGTTATCGGTCCCGCGCTGGGCGGCCATGGCCGCCGCCACTCCGCTGGGCAAATCCGGCGCCGTTCGCCGATTGTACGGCAATCTGATAGTCGACGACAGTGCCTTCCGCCAAGACTGGGGATGGAAACCGCAAATCAGCCTGGAAGCAGGCCTACAAGACATGGCCGTGGCCTGGCGCAACCGCGGTGGATGGCCAGGATGAGACGAGGCGGTGCCTGCGCCGTTCCAGCAGGCGCGGCCATCTGAGGCGCCGGTTTTTGAAGGAGCCACTATGATTGATCATTCAGGACATGCGGATCTAGACATGCTTGGCATGGTTGGCCGCCATCAACCGCTACTGACCAGAGACTGCGACCGCTTTGGCGACGAGCTGAAAGCCGGCGTGTCGAACCATCGATTTCTCGTTATCGGAGCCGGGGGCTCAATCGGACAGGCGGTCACCAAAGAGATCTTCAAGCGAAACCCGCGCGTTCTTCATGCCGTTGACATCAGCGAAAACGGGCTGGTCGAACTGGTTCGTGATCTACGCAGCTCTCTGGGCTACATTGACGGGGACTTCAAGACCTTCGCGCTGGACTGCGGGAGTGACATCTTTCGCTCCTTCACCAATGCCAACGGGCCCTACGACTACGTATTGAACCTTTCAGCCCTTAAACATGTGCGCGCTGAACGTGACCCATACACCCTGATGCGCCTGATTGAGGTCAACATCCTCAACACCCTTCACACGATCGACATCGCCAAACGCACCCACGCAAAGAAGTATTTTTGCGTATCGACTGACAAAGCGGCCAATCCCGTGAATATGATGGGCGCATCAAAGCGGATCATGGAGCTGTTCCTCAGCCAGCGAAGCACAGACATTTCCATTTCCACCGCTCGATTCGCCAATGTCGCTTTCAGTAACGGCAGCCTGCTTGATGGCTTTCGATACCGCATTATGAAAAGGCAGCCCATTTCTGCACCGTGTGATGTCAGAAGATATTTTGTAACCAGTGAAGAAGCCGGCCTGCTCTGCTTGTTTTCTGCTCTGCTAGCCGACAACCAGGAGATATTGTTCCCCAAGCAAGGGGACAACATCCACCTTGAACATTTTCACGTTATTGCCGAGCGCTACCTCCACTCACTCGGGTTCGCGGCGCTACACTGCACAAGCGAAGATGAGGCACGTGGCCGTATGGCCGAAGCCTCATCCAACGGCCAATGGCCGGTGTACTTTTTTAAAAGCGACACCAGTGGCGAGAAGATGTTCGAAGAGTTCTACACAGATACTGAACAGGTTGAATGGGATCGGTTCCACGATCTCGGCGTTGTACGGCTTCCGCACACCCAGGACGAAAAGAACCTTAGCGAGTTTCTACACCGCGTTGACGATATCCGAAAATCTGGGAAGTGGCGCAAAACCGACCTGCTTGATGCCTTCACCGCCATTATTCCGGACTTTGCGCACGCAGAAACAAACAAGAATCTGGACGGAAAGATGTGATGATTTCTCGCCTGCTAGACATTCTCCTGGCCGCATTCGCGCTTCTGGTTCTTTCGCCGCTTCTTCTGCCGGTTATGGTTGTCCTGAAACTTACCGGCGAACATTACATTTTCTATATCCAGCCCCGGGTCGGCCGGCACGGCCAACTGTTTGGCATGATGAAGTTTGCCACCATGCTCAAGGAAAGCCCCAACATGGACGGCGGCTGTATCACCACGCGCGGCGATCCCCGCGTACTCCCCATCGGTCGATTCCTGCGTATGTCAAAAATCAATGAACTTCCCCAGATATTCAACGTATTGGTCGGCCACATGGCAATAGTTGGCCCCCGCCCTTTGACCCCTGGGCAATTTGACTTCTACAACGAGGACCAGAGATCACAGATCGTTCAGGTGCGGCCAGGAATCACGGGCATCGGCAGCCTCATTTTCAGGGATGAGGAAGCCATGACATCAGCCCATAGCGAAAACCCAAAGACTTTTTATGCCGAAGCCATTGCACCCTATAAGGGCGACCTCGAGGTGTGGTACGCAAATCACAAGAGTCTTATTCTCGACATGAAAATCGTGATTTTTACGGCCATTGCCATCATCAAGCCTAGCTTCAAAATATTATCCAGGTTTCACGACCTGCCAGAACCACCCGCCAGGCTCAAACCATTCCTTGATGACTAACCATCAATTATAGCCGCCCGATTGCTTGCCCCTGATTCCGACCCTGACGCTATCGCCAAACCCCGCGTCAGCTCGATCCCCCCAGCCCTCACCGCGCCCCGCCATACCCTGGCGGGGCGCGTTCATTTCCACCCCCTCGCCCATGATCCAGAACCAAATCGGCGCAGGGCCTCGGTCGCAACGCACTGTGCGCACCAACCCTTGGGTTGTGTACGGTGGCCCTCCGTGGTCATTCACACAACCCAATTACACAATTACTCCCCAGTACACTCCAGGGGATCGAAACGACATCCAACTGGGTTCATCGCCTGCAGCTTCTCCACCAGGGTGTGATGAAACACCGTGTACTGCGGTGCCTCCCAAGGACGAAACGCGGTTCTTTCAGCAGGTGGAATTCTATTTAGCACATTGCTGTCTAACACCAACTTCTCTATCATGGTGATGATGCAGGCGATCGAGCAGTGCGAGTGTTTTGCCGCGCTTCGGTCGGCCGCGGGCGCGCGGGGTTGACGGTGGTTCAGGTGCGGCGGTGTATCCGGCTCGGATCCATCTACGATAACGTCGGATGAGGGCGGCGGTCTTGTCGGCAGGTATGGGTTGGCCGTTGTCATGGAATTGTTCTTTGAGCCGCAACCCGTCGTAGAGGACGTTCTTGAGGTTCTGAGCCCAGCGCGCGCCATCGCGGGCGACGACACCGTCGAGTTCGCGCACGAGGTGTTCGTTGCAGACGGCGTGATCGCAATCGGTGAACGTGAAGTAGGGTGACCAGTGATCGTGGACCGCGACGCCGGTGTAACCAGGCAGAACGCCCATCGCCTCGGTGGCATCCGTTCCGCGTCGGCGATGACACAGCAACAGGGTCAGCGTGAGGGTGCAGCAGACGTGCATCCAATAGCGGGCGCCCGCGAAGCGAAACCCGGTTTCGTCACAGCAGACGCTCGGCGCGGCGTACAGGGCATCGGTGACCGCGGTGATGAAGGGCGTCAAACATGCTGCGGTACGTCGACGACAGGTGCTGATCCAGCCCTCGCTGACGTGATGACCGGTCAGGGTCTTGATGATGTGCGCGGTGCGCGCCAGAGGAACAAAGTGGCCGATGTGCAGATACACGGCCAGTGCTGAGAGCCGCGGGCCGTACTGCGTCGGCTGCTCTGCGCCCGGCGGCGGCATGGCACGCCCGGTTCTCTGGCAGTGCGGGCAGGCCTTCTGTTCGCATTGGTGCTCGGTGACCTGAAGCGGCATCTGCGGCAGATCGAAGACCCATCTACAATGCGACAGACAACCCGATCGCGGCCCTGGCCCAAGCCGATGTCTACCTCTCGACCTCGCGGTGGGAGGGCTTGCCCATGGCCGTACTCGAAGCCTGGCGCCAACGTGTGCCCGTGGTCGCGACGGCCTGCCCGGGCAACGTCGATCTCATCGAAGACATCCAGACCGGCCTGCTCTACGACGGCGACCCCGCGAACGCGGCCAAGGCCCTCGCCCGTATCCTGAGCGACGACACGTTCGCCAACCACCTGGCCGAAGCTGCCGCCCAGCGCTGCATGAAGCACTACGATCGTGAGCTCATGGCACAAGTGCTCTGCAGGCTCTACTGCGCAGTGTGCTCCGCGACCGACAGATGAATGCCCGTGATGGGAACGTCAGCACTACGACTTTTCGCGACGATCCTCATGAGGGACCTTCCCATCAAAGGGGGCTCTGCCCCTTTGGATCCCCGAGTCGGCCCGCATTGCGGGCCTCGCGCTCCTCCGTCGCGGTTCGCGGCTTTGCCGCGTTTTCCGCGGGCCTACGGCCCATTGTCGCGGAAAACCACCGCTCGGTCGGACGGTCGCTCCACTGCGCTGCGCTCCGGTCTGAGTCCATCTGTGGACCTTTGAGGGCCTTGTATGAGGGACAAGGCCCTCAAAAAGCCAGAAGCGCCCATCTGCAGCGTTTGGAGCCCTGCCAGGCCTGGCTGGGCGACCGGCCGACCGGGCTAACTGAATGAGAGCGGCCGCGAGTTCGCGGTATGGCTCAGCCGGCGTTCTCGAGCACACGGGCGGCCAAGGGTCCGCTGCTGCCGCTCCCGGTGCGGTGTCGGGATGGGTTGGCCCCGTTGCCGGTGGTCATGCGTCCCCAGTGGGTGGAGACCCGTTGGCGCAGTGGCGCGAGGCCGAGGCCGGCGAGGGCCGTGCGGATCACGAAATAGTGCGCGATGATCTCTGCTACCAGGAAGGATGGGCGCGGGGTGCGGGCATAGTCCGACCAGGTGGGGAGGATGATCGCCAGGCTGATGGTCGACCAGAGCAGGATCACCTCGCCGGCCGTCGGGTGCAACTCGGTCAGCAGGCGCCGGCGGTGGCAGAGGAGCAAGGCGCCGATGAGCGCGAAGGCCTGCGCGGAGCGGAAAGCCGGGATCATCCATTCGGGGGCGCGGCGGTGGAGCCAGCGTTCGGTGAAGTAGGTCAGGGTGGCGAGCGCGAGAAATCCCAGGGCCCAGGCGAAACGGTGGAGGAACCGCCGGGTGGCGATGCAGGCGACCAGATAGGCGGCACCGATCAGCGCGAGGATGGTGAGGCCGGTGACCAGCGAGGCCTGATTGGGCAGGTGGAAGGTGGCGTAGGTCGCTCCGGACATGAGCACGAGCGCACCGATGACCGTGACCGCTCGTGCGATCATGCACAGCCGGGCGTGGTGGGGGTCGTTGGCCCAGGCTTCGAGCCGGTGGCGGCGGCTGCGGCGCATGCGCCGGGTACGGTAGCGCAGCATCTGGAAGGCGCTGGTGCGGTGGAACACGCGCAACCCGCCGATGACCGCTTGGATCAGCACCAGGATCATCAGGAACAGGACGTCGTCGGGCCGGTTGCGCAGGGCGAGCGCGAGCAGGCTGATGCCGCAGGAAATGCTCAGAAGTAACAGGACCGCGAGATGATGCGGCAGTCCGGCGAGCAGGATGTAGTGGTGGATGTGGGTCTTGTCGGCGCGAAAGGGGTGGTGGCCCTTGATCAGGCGGTTGATCATCACCCAGATCGTGTCGGCCCACGGCACCACCAGAAGCAGGAGCGGCACCATCAGGCTGACGGGCTCCGCTCCGGTGCCCGGCAGGGGGGCGATGCTGGCAAAGGACAGCCAGGCGATGAGGTAGCCGAGTATCATGCTGCCGGTGTCGCCCATGAAGATGCTGGCCGGGTGACTGTTGTGTGCCAGGAATCCGGCGAGGGAGCCGGCAGTGGCGAGGCTCAGGAGGAGCACTGGTTGATTGCCGGTCAGATGCGCCAGGGCCGCCAGGGCGAGACAGGCGGCCAGGCCGATGCCCCCGGCGAGGCCGTCGAGCCCGTCGATCAGGTTGATGGCGTTGATGATGCCGGTGCCGATGAGCAAGGTCAGGCAGAGGCACAGGGGTGTGCTGGTGAGCGTGACGTCGATCAGTGGGATCGTGACGTCGCTCAGGGCGATGCCGCTGAGCAGGAGGCCGCATGCGGCGGCGCCGGTCTGGGCGATGAGTTTGAGCACCGGGCGCAGGCCCCGGATGTCGTCCCAGACTCCGGCGAACAGCAGGATTCCGAGGCCGAGCCAAAGGCCGCTGGGCATGGCCGCGGCGGCGCCGGTGACAAGCAGGGCCGCGATCAGTCCGGCGACGATGACCAGGCCGCCGTTGCGCGGCGTACTGTCGCTGTGTACGCGACGGGTGTCGGCTCCAGGTTCGTCGACCGTGCCCATCCACGGGGCGAGGCGGACCGCGAGCGGGACGAGCAGCAGCGTCAGGCAGCAACCGATGAAGGGCAGGAGCAGATAGGTCAGATCGAGCATCGTGTCTTTCGCGCCGGTCGGGAGCGAGGGTGCGCTATCGCACGGGCGTAAGCATCCTTGCCGGACGCTGACTGCAACCGGCAAGATCCATGGCGGGGCCATTGGCCCCGCCGTCTGCGTTGGCGCAGGGCCATGCCTGGCGTTCCGGACCGCAGAGGGAAGCCGACGCAGGAGGGGGCCCGAGCGGTGGAAGACCGCTCCATGGCCCCGATGACCGGGAGCGTGAACCGGAGCCACCGGGGATCCCGCCGCGAGGGGGCCTGAAGGAAGTGGAATGCGCGGCTCCGGCCCCGAGGAATGCGGACCGCATACGAGGGACCAGGCCCGGCAAGCGGCGAGGCGGCACGGATCGTGCGGACCATATCGGTCATCCGAAGCCGGGTCGTGTATCTGCGACGGGTAGTGGAGCTGGAGGTCGCGCGTCTTACCTGGGAAGATCTGTGTCCCTGCCATGTGCCCCTGCCATGTGATGGAGGTGGCCCGGAGGGGCGAATCTCCTGGGTGGGCACGCGATGATCTGCCACCCTCGGCCGACCCCGTTCCGCCGGCAGGCCGGGCGGCTGGCGAGCATGTGGCACATGGGCAGCTCCGGTCGCAGGGTGGGCACCGCATCCCCTCCCGGTCGTCCCGGGCGTACTGGCGCCGGTTTGCGCGCCGGGAAAGGTGCTGTGACCGCGCTCTGGTCGCCTATGGTGCGCGTCTGCGTGGGGCGGGCCCGTGCATCACGACTATGGAGGTTGCGTGGATGGATGACGCAGCGCTCGACCGGGGGTTGAACCTGTTGGCGCGGGGTTGGCGGTTGCGAGAGCTCTCCGCGAGCGCCGGGGACCGGGTGGCGAGCTGGGATCTGGTGATCCTGACCGGCGCCCATGAGGTCCAGGCCCGGTTGTACCGGCAGAGCCTCGAACGCCTGCGTGCGCACGGTGCCCTGCCGGCGCAGACCCAGACCCTGGTGGTCCCCGATCCTGGACGGCGGATCGGTTCGGGCGGCGCCACGCTGCATGCGCTGCACAGCGCGGTGACGCGCTGTGGTCCGCTGGGGTCACGCCGGGTGTTGCTGGTGCACAGCGGTGGGGATTCGCGACGGGTGCCATGGGCCAATCTGTTTGGCAAGGCCTTCCTGCCGCTGCCTTTGCTGGCCGATCCCGACCACCCGGTTCCCACCCTGTTCGATCATCTGCTGGCCATCACCGCCGGGCTGCCCGGCCGGCTCGGGGCGGGCGGACTGGCGGTGTTCACCGGCGACGTGTTGCCGCTGTTCGATTGCCGGGCGCTGGACCCGGCCGACGGCGCGGTGGTGGTGACCCGGCCGGTCTCGCTGGACGTGGCGGGGCGCCACGGGGTGATCTGCGCGCCGTCCTGCCCCGCCGGTGGGGCAGTTGTTGCAGAAGCCGTCACCATCGGCGATCCTGGCGGCCGACGGGCTGGTGGAGGGCGGGTCGGCGCTCCTGGATACCGGTATTTTCTGTTTCGCCGGCGCGGGCTGGAAGGGCTTGCTGGCGGCGGCTGCAGCCTGCAGCGCCGCCGCCTGCGGCTGCCTCGGCGCCGGGGCGGTCAGCCTCTACGGGGATCTCGCCGGGGCCATGGTCCCCGGCTGTCACCAGCGCCTGGCCGAGCGGCCGCTCGGGCCCGAACTGCTCGATCACCTGGGGGCGATCCATCTACGCCACCACGCAGCGCCCGAGCTGTCCTTCCTCCACTTCGGGACCCAGGCCGAGGTCACCGAGCATCTCGCCAGCGCCTGGCAGGGGCGGCTCGGCCGGCGGTTACACGCCCGGTGCGGTGCGGATGTGGCCCGCGAGGCAGTGATCCTGGAATCCGATCTCGATGCCCAGGCGCCGGTCGGCGGCGGGAGTCTGGTGGTCGGCTGCCGGCTCGGCCCCGGCTGGTCGATCGGCCGGCGGGCAACTCCGTGCGCGGTGCCCCCGGTGCCCCTGCGCGGTGCCAGGCGGATGGCCAGTAGCTCCGCCATCAGGGCGGCGAGGGAGCGGTAGGGCGCGGGCGCAGGATCCGGTGGCGCCCGTCGCTTCGCGAGCGGTAGCCATCCGTGCAGCCATTTGCGGTTGGCTGTGCTATGGGCCGGCGTCTGGAAAGGCGCCGGCCCATGTCGTTTCACGGCGAAGGTGCATACGATGCCGCGCTCGGCGCGTCGATCCCGGGTGCCGTGGACACCGGATGGTCCGGATCGCGTCATTGTGGCCAAGGACGGTGCCGAGTGGGCTCCTGGTGCTTTGCCGCCAGTCCACCGGGCTGGCGGGGGCTCTGAAAAAGACGGTCAGTTACGGTGTGGCCTCATCCGCCTGCTTTGAGCTGCCCCCGGCATGCTCATCCCGGGGCTGGTCCTGTGTGTGAAGCGTGGCACACTCGCGCGCCCATGGATACGTTGACCGGAACAGACGATGCTGCTGCGGCGGTCAGTGGCGACATCGACCCTCCTGGGCACCTCCGCCGGGGGTGGTGGCGCGCCAGTCTGACCGTGGGGGAACGGGTGCTGCTGGTGGCGGTCATGCTGCTGGCACCGGTGCAGCTGTTCCTGGTCGAGGCCGCGGGCAGCCAGCTCTCGTTGTGGTTCCTCGCCGCGGTGGTGCTCACGCTCCTGCAGATCCTGCGCCCGTGCGACACTCTGCGCACGGTCTGGAATTCGCCCTGTCGCTGGCTGGTCGCCCTGTCGCTGCTGTGCGCCCTGGCCCTGGTCTGGTCGAGCGATCGCGTGATGGGGCTGCGATGGATCGCGCAGATGCTGGTCTTCGTCGGCGTGTTCCTGGCCGCGGCGCGCCATCCGCGCACCGCGTTGATCGGATTGGGTGGCTGTCTGCTGGTATCGTTGTTCCCGGCCTGGTTGATGCTGTGGTACCGTGAGGACCGGGGGGCGGTGCTGGAATGGCTCAGCCCGGAGCGTCGCGCCCTGTTCAGCAGCAGCAACTACCTGTTGGAATACTTCGGTCCCAACTGGCACGAGCGCATGGGCGGCGGCGTGCTGTTCATCAACGAGAACCGCGGCGCCTCGGCGATGGGGCAGGCAGGCCTGCTTGCGGTGGCGCTGTTCGGGCTGAGCCTACGGTGGCGTTGGTGCTGGCTCGGTTGCGCTGCGGCGGCCGTGGCGTGGGGCTGCTTCCGTGCCGCCCAGGTGCCGACGGTGACGGCCGCCCACGGGTTGCTGGCCATGGCGACGGCGCTGAGCGGACTGTTTGTCCTGTGGTTCGCGATCCGGGCCGTGGTCGGCGTGCGGGCTCGCTGGGCTGTCCCGCTGCTCATTTTCGCGAGTGCGCTCGCCTACGGTGTGCTCGTCTGGTGTGATTTCGGCTGGTTCGACATCATGGAACGGCGGGCCCATGCCCCCCGGCAGGTCGAGGAGCGCCTGCGGCTCTGGCGCTTCGCCCGCGATCACGCCTTCTGGCAGGCCCCGATTCGGGGGCTCGGCTTCGGCAACTGGGCTCCGGTGCTCGACGCCGGCCTGGATGCGGGGATGGTGGCGAAGGTGGTACGTTCGCGGCCGCCCCACAATTCCCTCATCCACATCTGGTCGTGGGCGGGCATCCCGGCCTTGCTGTGTGCGTTGGCCTTCATCGGAAGCACCTTCACCCTGCTGGTCCGGGCCTACGCGCTGGCCGATGCGCGGGTGCGATGGTTCGTGGCCTTTGTCGCCCTGGCCTTCCTCTGGCTCTTCGTGCACGGGCTGTTCACCAACTATGGACTGGTGGGTGACCGCCACATGCAGTCGCCGCTGGCGGCGGCGTTGGCGCTGGCGTGGGTTCTCGCCCTGCGACAGCCACAGCGCCGGATGCCGGGGGGCGATTCCGCTGCTATCGCTGCATCTGGAGCCACCGCCGATGACGAGGCACCCACTGTCGCTGTCTACCGCCACCGGCTGTTCAAGGCGTCTGAGCCCTTCATCGCTGATCAGGCGAATGCGCTGCGTCGCTGGCGCCCGCTCTTCGTGGGTCGGCGCAAGGCGGCGGACAGCCCTGCCGGCCATCGGGTGGTCGTGGCCGCGTGGGGCCGCTGCGGGCGGCTGTGGCACGCGGTGGTCCGCTCGCCGTTACCGGTACTGCGCGCAATGCGCGGACTGCAACGGCCGGCGCTCATCCACGCGCATTTCGGTCCCGAGGGTGTTTACGCACTGCCGCTGGCCAGCTTCCTGCGGGTGCCTCTGGTGGTGACCTTTCACGGCTTCGATGCCGCTCTCACCCGGCGCCGGCTGGTGCGATCGCGCAGCATCGCCTGGATCCGTTACGCCCTGTGGCGCTGGTGGCTCTTCCGGCGCGCCGCGGCGCTGATCGCGGTCTCGGAATCGGTGCGAGAGCGGCTCATCGCCCTCGGCGCGCCGCCGCGGAAGGTCGTACGCCACTACATCGGCATCGATGTGGACGCCGTGCCGGTACGGGCATCCCTGCCCGAGACGCCGACGGTGGTCCACGTGGCGCGACTGCAGCCGGTCAAGGGGACGCGGGATCTGATCGACGCCGTGGCACGGGTGCGTGCCGCCGGTATGGACTGCCGCCTGGTGATCGTTGGCGACGGACCGTTGCGCTCCGAGCTTGAGCACCGCGCCGCGCCGCTCGGCGGGGCGGTGGAATTCGCCGGCATGCTCCCCCACACCGCGGTGCTGGAGCGCATCCGCGCCAGCAGTCTGCTCTGCCTGCCGAGCCGCGATACGGGCGATGGCGCCCGCGAGGGATTGGGCATGGTCTTGCTCGAGGCGGCGGCCAGCGGGGTGCCCTGTATCGGCACGCGGCATGGTGGCATCCCGGAGGCTATCGACGACGGCGAGACCGGCTTGCTGGTGCCCGAGGGCGATGTGGCTGCCCTGGCGGTGGCCTTGAACGACCTCCTCTGTGATGCGCAGCGCAATGCCGCGATGGGGCAGGCGGGGCGGGCGATGGTGGCCGACCGGTTCGCCATCGACAGACAGGCCGCGGCGCTCGAGGCGCTGTATGCGGGGGCTGTCGCCGGCCGATGGGCCGCCCAGAGCTCGGAATGATGGGGTGGAACACCGGCCCGTCGACTGATGAGCCCGTGTTGGGACCCGCTTTTCGACGCCGAGCCGGTGCTCGGCGCTCCTCAGGGGCCGAGCTATGAGCGGTCCTCTGTTCGCCGCTGGCCGCCGGCCTCCGCTTGCACCCGATCGCCTGGGCTGTACGTGAAAGCACCGCATCTGTGCGGCTCTGGTGACGTGATGGTCGTCAAGTGGCCGCCCGCCTGCCGTCCCGCCGTCCGCGAGGAAAGGGCTTATGCTGCCAGTCTACAAGGCGACCCGTTTTCTTCCGATCAAGGTCGGCATCTGTGGCAAGCGGCGCGACCTGCCGATGGGGGTCATGCAGCGCATCTGCCCGCTCGGTCGCTCGCAGGAGACGATCGCGGACGGCTTCGCCGTCGACAACGCCCGTCCCAACGAACGTCTGCTCAGCTATTTCTTCTACAACGTGCGGCGTTACTACCGCGCCAGTCCTCTGTTCCGCGTGATGCGCGAGCATCTCGCCCCTGGTCAGACCTTCCTCGACATCGGCGCCAATCTGGGTTTCTACAGCTACCTGGCGAAACGGGATCTCGGCTGCGGCACCGAGACCTTCGAGCCGGAGCCGGCCCACTTCGCATTCCTGGAGCGCAATCGCCGGCATTACGGTGGACTGCACAACCTGGCTTTGAGCGACGATGACGGGACCGTGCGATTCCACGTGGCCAACACCGGGAACCCCGGTGCCAGCTCGCTGGTGTCGGGCGACAGCGGGCCCGATGCGACCGTCTATGATCGCGCCATCGATGTCCAGGCACGACGCCTCGATTCGCTCTTGACGGATCCGGGGCGCATCGGCGCCATCGGTATGGCCAAGATCGACGTCGAGGGTGCCGAGGCCGCGGTCGTCGCTGGCATGTCTGGGGTGTTGGAACGCAATCGCTTTCCCATCTGGTGCGAGGTGCGCGGCCCTCAATCGGGTCGCAATCCCGACTCGTACAAGGCCGTCGGCGATCTTCTCGCCACCCATGGCTATGCCCCCCGGGTCGTGACCTCGCGTGGTTCCGAACCGCTGGCGGAACGGCACGTCCGTCAGGTGTTCGACGTGCTCTACCTGCCGTGATCGGGATCGCAGGCCTGCGACCATGCCATCGGCATCACCGGGGACGCTGGTGAGACGCGGGTTTCTCGTCCTGTTCGGCGGCGGGGTCCTGGGCAAGGCGATGGGGCTGGCCCGGGAGATCCTCTTCGCCTGGCTCTACGGCGTCTCGCTGGTGGTGGGCGCTCTGCGGGCAGCGCAATCGGTCGTCGTCATCATCCTGCATGTGCTGACCAACGACGCGCTGAATGCGGCCTATCTGCCGCTCTACCGGCGGCACCTGGAACGCAGTCCGGGGCGCGCCCGCCAGCTCCACGATCTGCTGGCCCCGCTGGCGCTCGGCGTCGGTCTGGGTGCGGCGATGGGGACGATCCTGGCCGCGCCGTGGTTGACCACGGTCTTCGCTCCCGGTTTCACCGATGCGGCCCGCGAGCAGACCATCCTGTTCGTCCGGATCATGGGGCTGGCCCTGCCGTCGTGCATCGGGGCGATCTTCTTCTCGCTCACGGCGATGGCCCACGGACGATTCGCCCTGTCCGCGTGGCGGGCGCCCGCGCAAAGCCTGGGGATGATCGCGGGGGCGGTAGCAGCATGGTACACCGGACGCCCCTGGCTGTTGCCGGCCGGGTTCGGTGTGGCCTATGCGATCCACATGTGCGTGGGTTGGCTGCAGGTCCGCACGCTTCTCCACCCCCGGGATCCCCAGCTCAGGCCCCGTAATGGACTGTTGGCGCGTCGTTTCTGGCGCACGCTCCAGCCCGTGCTGTTGACCGGCGTCGTGATCCAGGGGGGGCTCTGGGTGGAGAACCTCGTGGCCTCCTTGCTCGGTCCGAGTGTGGTGGCCGCGAACGGCTACGCCCGCTACCTCGTTGAGGTGGGAACCGTCATCGTGGGCATGCCGTTGGGGCTGGCCGTGTTGGTCACATTCGGCGGACTCGGCGCAGCGGCGGTGCGGGCACGGCTGGAACGGATCGTCCCGGCGGTTCTGGTCGCCATGGTGCCGCTCTGTTCGCTGCTGTTCGCATTGGCCGATGATCTGGTCGCGGTGTTGCTGCAGCGTGGGTCGTTTACGGCGTCCGACGTGGGGGTGACCGCCACCATCCTCCGCGCCTTCGCAGTCGGTATCTGGGCCCACGTCGGGGTCTACCCCCTGGCGCGTTCGCTGAGCGCGTTGTTGCGCAACCGCGAACTGTTCTATTGCACGACGGTGGCCCTGTTGCTGGGCGCTTGCGTGAACGTGACGCTGTGGCCGATACTGGGGCCGGCGGTGCTGGGGCTGGCGCAGTCGACCTATCTCGTGGCGCTCTTCGTGCTGCTCGCCTGGCGCCTGCGGCTCGGGAACCGCGTGCATGGGCTTGCCGCATCGCTGCTGGCCAGCGGCGTGACGGTGGCCGCCGTGGTGCAGGCCCTTCCCGCTTGGGGAGCGGTCTCCCGGCTCGCCATCGGCGTGCTTGTGGGCGGCGCTTTGTGGGGCACCATCTTCGCTGCGGTACCCGCCCTGCGGTCGGCCTTGGTCGGGTTGTGGGCATTGTGTCACAAGAAGGCTCCGTGATGACCCGACCAGATGTGGTACTGCTATCGACCGCTGAGTGGGGCAACCCCTTCTGGACCAACAAGCAACACGTTGCCTGTGAACTGGCACGACGCGGCCACCGCGTTTTCTACATCGATTCCCTCGGCTTGCGGCGGCCGAGCGCTTCGCGCTCGGATCTGTTGCGTATTTTCCGTCGATTGGCCCGTGGTATGAAAGCACCGCGTAAGGTGCGCGATGGCATCCTGGTCTGGTCACCGCTGGTGTTGCCCTTGCATGGCAATCCGGTGGTGGGGCGACTCAACCGGCTGTGGCTTGAGCGGATGCTCGCCCTCTGGCTACGACGATTCGGGTTCCGGCGCGACTGGTTCTGGACCTACAATCCGCTGACCACACGGTTCCTGCGTTCCGGTCGCTTCGGCCGGGTGGTGTATCATTGCGTCGATGAGATCGCGGCCCAACCCGGCATGCCCGCCGAACTGATCACGCGGCATGAGCGCGAGTTGTGCAGTCGGGCGGACGTGGTGTTCGTGACGGCGCCCAAGCTGCTCGAGTCACGGGCCCGGTGGTCGCGACGAGCGTGCTTCATGCCCAATGTGGCCGACTTCGATCATTTCGCACGAGCTCGCAGCGACGCGGTGGAAGTCCCCGAGGACCTGGCTCGGTTGCCGAAACCGCGCATCGGATTCATCGGCGCCATCAGCGGCTACAAGTTGGACTTCGAACTGATCGCCGAGGTGGCGCGTGTTCGGCCGGAATGGTCGTTCGTACTCATCGGCAAGGTGGGCGAGGGCGATCCATGGACCGATGTCAGCGTTCTCCGGGCCTTGGAGAACGTCCATCTGGTCGGGCCGCGTGCCTATGCCGACCTGCCGGCCTGCCTCAAGGGCATGGACGTGGCGATCCTTCCCAACCGCCTCAACGAGTACACCGCCCATATGTTCCCGATGAAGTTCTTCGAGTATCTTGCGGCCGGCAAGCCGGTCGTGAGCGTGCCGCTGCCGGCGCTGCAGGACTTCAGCCAGGTGGCCACCTGTGCCGCCGACGCGGCGGACTTCGTGCGTGGCATCGAAGCCGCCCTCGCGGGTCGAGGGCCAACCCGCGACGAACGTCTGGCCGTGGCTCGGCAATACACCTATCGCGCGCGCACCGGGCGCATGCTTGCTTTGATCGAGAAGCTGCCGCCGCGCGGCGCCACGGCGAAAAGGGAAGGCGCGCCGTGATCGCTCAGGGGCTTCGCCTCTACGGCCCTCATCTGGTGACAGGGCGACTCAAAGCTCGCAAATGAGGGCCATGCATCGCCTCCACCTGCGTCACTATGACCCAGGCATCAAAAAGAGTCGGGCGGTTTGACGCAGGTGGAGGCGCGGCAAGGCATGCCGACCTGGGGATCGGCGCTCCCGGGGCGAGCTTTGAGTCGCCCTGCACCTGGTGAGGACCTGCGCCTGGCTTTGTCGTGGTTCGCCTGAAGGTAGTGCGGCGGTTCCGCCCGATCCGCTTCTGGCGCAAGGTGCGGGCACGCCTGCATGACAGCCACTGAGTGTCGGTCGCTGCCCTTGTCATGGCTGCCGCCATGGTGACCATGGCCGTCCATGCACGTGCATCTGGTCCACGAATGGCTCGCCGAACGTGCGGGCAGCGAGATGGTGGTCGAGGCCATGCTCGGGCTGTGGCCCGAGGCGCCGCTGCACGCCTTGGTCTACCGGCCGGAGCTCTACCGCGACAGCCCGATCGCCCGCGCCGATGTACGCACCTCGTTCTTCCAGCGTTCACGCCTGCTGCGGTCGCGCTTTCGCACCTTCCTCGGTCTGATGCCGTTGGCGGTGGAGCAGTATGACTGCGCTGGTGCCGATGTGATCGTCTCCTCGAGTCATGCCGTGGCCCACGGGGTGGTGACCCGCGCCGACCAGATGCACGTCAGCTACGTCCACTCGCCGATGCGCTATGCCTGGGATCTGCATCACCAGTATCTGCGGGAGAGCGGACTGACCCGCGGCCCCAAGGCCTGGATCGCGCGGTGGACCCTCGCCCGGCTGCGGCAATGGACCCGGCTGGCAGCGGATCGGGTCGATGTATTCGTGGCCAACTCGCACACCGTGGCCCGGCGCATCGCCAAACAGTGGCGACGACGGGCGGCGGTGATCCATCCGCCGGTGGCGGTCGACCGCTTCCGCCCCGATCGCGAGCGCGCGGATTTCTACCTCCACGTGGGGCGCATGGCGCCCTACAAGCGAGTCGATCTGATCGCCGCGGCCGCGACCCGGGCTGGGGTGCCGTTGGTGCTCATCGGTGACGGGCCGGACATGGCGCGGGTGCGGCGCGTGGCGGGACCGGCGGTGAGGATCCTCGGTTTCCAGAGCGATGCGGTGGTACAAGACCATCTGGAGCGTTGCCGTGGACTGGTCTTCGCCGCGGAGGAGGACTTCGGCATTGTCCCGGTCGAGGCCATGGCTGCCGGTGCCCCGGTGTTGGCCTTCGGCCGCGGGGGCGCGACCGAGACGGTCCTCGATGGCCGGACCGGCACGTTTTTCCCGGAGCAGTCGGTCGATGCGCTCGCCAGTGCGTTGGCCGCCTTCGATCGTGCGCACTTCGATCCCGCTGCCTGTCGTCGACGGGCCGAGGATTTCACGCCTGAGCGCTTCGCCACGGCCATGCGTGATCTGGTAGCAGAAGAATGGGACCGCTTCGAGCGCGAGGGGCCGCCGACGTGGTGAGTGCCGATATGGACCAGGCAGAAGCGGTCGGCGAGGCTGCGACGGAGCGCGATGGCGCCAATGCCGGTGAACGCTCGGCGACGATCAGCGCGGTGGGTCGCCTGCGCCCGCGGCCCTGGGCGGCCACCGGGGTGCTGTTGGGCATGGACATCACGGCCCTGGTCCTGGCCAACCTCGCCGCGGTCTATTTGCGTTACTGGGCCGGCGGCGACTTTGCTCCCGAGCAGTACCTCCAGTTGTGGCCGGCCCTGGCTCTGTTCCCGTTTCTCTTCGCCCTCGATCGCCTCTATCAAGGGGTGAGCCAGAACGGACCGGAGCAGTTGCGGCTGATCGTACAGGCGAGTACCGTTGGCTATCTGTTCCTGGGCGCGATCGCCTTCATGCGCCACGACGCAGTGTCGTGGTCACGGCTGCTGTTCCTGATGGCCTGGGCCTTCACCTGCTTGCTGGTTCCGTTGGGTCGGGCTGCGGTGCGGCGGGTTTTCGCGCGACGTGCTTGGTGGGGGCACCCGGCGGCGGTGCTCGGCGCGGGCAAGACCGGCGAGCTGATCATCCGCCAGCTGCAGGATCACCCGGCGATGGGGCTCAGACCGGTGGCGGTACTCGACGACGATCCGACCAAGCATGGCGTGTTGGCTGGCGTCCCCGTGGTCGGGGGCTTGGACCTGGCGCCACGACTGGCGCGGGAGTGCGGCATCCGTCATGCCATCGTCGCCATGCCCGGTTCCGATTACACCCGACTGCGTGAACTCGACGAGCGCGAAGCCGATATCTTCCCCCACCTGATCATCATCCCTCCGCTGGTCGGCTTCACCAGTCTGTGGGTCGAGGCCAAGGAGATCGGCGGCACCATCGGGCTCGAGGTCAAACGGCGATTGCTGCTGCCCTGGCCACGGGCGGTCAAGCGTGTGACCGATCTGGCGATGACCATATTGGTGACGGCGTTCTCGGTTCCGCTGATGCTGATCATCGCCACGTTGATCAAGCTCAGCTCGCGCGGTCCGGTGCTGTACCGCCAGGAGCGGATCGGCCGCAATGGTCAGCGGTTCCGTGCGTGGAAGTTCCGCAGCATGGTCCGCGATGCCGACGCCGTGCTCGAGCGGTACCTGAGCGAACACCCCGAATTGCGGTCCGAGTGGGAGCGCGATCAGAAGCTGCGTGATGACCCGCGGGTGACCTGGATCGGGCGGTGGCTGCGTCGGACCAGCCTCGACGAGCTGCCACAGCTGTGGAACGTATTCCGCGGTGAGATGAGTCTGGTCGGCCCGCGGCCGATCGTAACCGACGAGGTCGCTCGCTATGGCGAGGCCTTCCGGCTGTTCACCCGCGTGCGGCCGGGCGTGACCGGGCTGTGGCAGATCTCGGGGCGTAACGACCTCGATTACGACCAGCGCGTGGCGCTTGATACCTACTACGTGCGCAACTGGAGCCCCTGGCTCGACCTCTACATCCTGGCGCGCACGGTCAAGGTGGTGCTCGTCGGCAAGGGTGCTTACTGAGGTGCTGCATCCGGGATCTGTACGCAGCGTTCGATCCTGCCGACGCTCGACCTGAGCGTGATGCCCCGTTCATCGCTGGGGCACCCGGGGCGGCGATCCCGGGTTCCCCGGCAGCGCCGGAAGCCTAGCCTGCGCGGCCATGGTCGATCCCCGCATCCTTCCCGCACTCGCCGTCGAGAGACCCGATCGTTGGGCCTGTGTCGGCCGATGGTTTCTCGGGCTCGGCGCGGTCGTGTTCCTCGCCGCGATTCCGGTCAAGCTGACCTTTCAGAACGTCGGCTTCATCGCGATGGTGGTGGGGGCGGTGCTGGTCCGGGCGCGGCTCTGGCGCCATCCGGGTTTCGGGCTCGCCTGTGCCTTCGCTGCCTGGCAGGTGCTCAGCGCGGTGGTCAGCCCGTATCCGGATCCGATCCATCGTTGGGGGATGGCCTACAACTGGGTCGCCTTCTACCTTTGTGCCACTGCCTTCACCGAAACCCGCTTCGCCCGCTGGGGGATGCGGCTGTTGGTGGTGACGTGTGTGCTGGTGTTGGCGCTCGCCGTGATCCAGTTCACCGTGGGCCTGGATCGTGCGGCCAAGCCCTGGCGGGTGGCGGCTGCCGGCGAGAGCTTCGATCACGCCGTGGGCTTGCATCATACGCACCTGACGCTCGGCTTCCAGGTGGTGCTCGCGGGTCTGATCCTGTGGTACGCCGCCGCCGCGATCCGGCTCGGGCGGGTCTGGCAGCTGTGCGGGGTGGTGGCGACTGCGGGTGCTGCGGTGGTGGCGCAGTGCCGTTCGGCTTACGTGGGCCTGGGCGCTGCGGTAGTCGCAGCCCAGGCTTCCCGGGGATGGCGGCGTCTGTTGGTCGGCTCCGCGGCATTGGTGGTCCTCGGAGCGGTCGCGTTGCTCGCGATGCACCTGACCAATCCGGGGAAACTCGAGCAATTGCGTAATCTCGAAGACGGCCGGATGCGCATCTGGCCGGTGTCGCTGGATATCGCTGTCGATCACCCGGTCTTCGGGGTCGGTGGCCCAGAGGCCTTCAAGCAGCTGTACAAAGAGCGTCACGCCGTTGCCTACCCGGGCGAGCCTCCCGAATTCGCCCACGGTGCGGCCCATGCCCACAATTCCTTCATCTCCATCGCCGCCGAGCACGGCCTGCCGGCCCTCGCGCTCTACCTCGCCTGGATCGGCGCCATTCTGCTCTGGCTGTGGCGCCGACGCGATGCCAGCCCGGAAGCCTGGTCACTGGGGCTGGCCGCGGTGGGCTTCGCCTTCGCCGCGGGGATGTTCGAGAACTACGCTGGCGACAGCGAAGCGGCCTACGCGCTGCACGCGGCGCTGGGGCTGGCGGTGGCCCTGGCGGCGACCGGTCAGCGCGAGGGCACGGGAACGTCGGTGGCTGCTTAGCCACCGGCGATCCCGGACTGAGCGTCTGGGATCGCTGTGCTTCTCGGCCCGTCGCCGATCGGATCGAATCAATCCCCCACAGCGGGCAGGTCGAGGCGCTCCGGTTCTGTCTCGAGTCCGGTGAGCGGGCTGGTGGCGAGTTGTAGGGGGCAGACGGCGAAGCCGTGGTCGTCGATCAGGATGGCGCGGCTGCGGTAGGGGTAGTCATCTTCGGAGAAGTCGATGCGGCCACGGGTGGTGAAGCCCTGTTCCGGGTCGATGGCGATGATCATCGCGCCGTATTGGTAATAGCAGTGGTAGTGGCCGAGGTCGGTGATCGTGTATGTCCCCTCCACGTAAGGGAGTGCGAGCAGCCCATCGCTGCTGCGGTAGGCGAAGGCACGGTGGTCGCGTCGGGCTTCGCTCCACAGGTATCCAGAGCCGAGGACATGGCTGTGGCGTTCGACCGGTGTGGTGGGATCGCTGACATCGAACAGGCTGAGCTTGGTCTGGCCTGATTCGTTCTCCCCCAACCCGATGAGCAGGCCGTCACCGATCGGGTGGAGGTAGTCCGAGAAGCCGGGCAGCCAGAGCTCGCCGCGTTCGATCGGCGCGGTCGGATCGCTGACGTCGATCACGTGCAGCGGATCGACCTGGCGGTAGGTGACCACGTAGGCCCAGGTGCCGCGGTAGCGCACGGCGTAGATCCGTTGGCCGGGCGCGAGGTCCTCGATGCTGCCGACCGTGGCCAGACTGCCCTCGCCGTCGGGCCTGAGGCTGAAGAGGTGGTTGCGCATCGCGTCGCCCCAGCCGGTGGTGGTGGCGATCCGCAGCGTGCGTTCGTGTTCGCCGAAGGCCCAGCGGCTCAGGGGGCGGCCCCATACCGAGCCGCAGCCGAGCGGGGAGAGGTCATCGAGGGTCAGGGCCTTGACCAGGGTGCGTTGGCGCAGGTCGTAGCCGTCCTCCGCGGTGGGTGCGGGCTTGTAGATCTCGCTGGCGAGGTAGATGGTGGTGGAGCTGACGTAGGTCTCGTGGTGCCATCCCGCGACCAGCGCGGCATTCGGCTCGGCCTGCAGATGGGCGGTGTCGAGCGTCATGATCACCGTCGTGTTCGTGCCCTGGTCGTCCGGGGAACGGTAGCAGCGGCCGGGGGATCCCGGTAGCCAGCCGCTGCGGGTGCTGAGGCCGGTCACCGGGTCGGTCTCGAACCAATGCGGCACGCAGAGGTCGAAGTCGGTCTCGTCGTCAAGCGATGGGGCGCCGGCCCAGGCGGAATCCGGGCCGATGTGTTAGGATCGCGTTCATCCGGCGATGAACCGGTATGCTCATGCCGAGCAGGTATCCCATGAGCAGGAGCCTGACGTCCACCTGGTTGTGAACCCAGGTGGGCCGTAGCCACTCAGGTCCATCGGGCGTGAGTGGTTACAGACTCCGGCCCACCTTTCGGCGGGCCAGTGGGTCCGGTCGGGGCTGGGCTTGAGGTTCGGATCCCGCTGGCGATGATGAGCGCGTGGCGTCTGGGCAGGAGTCGCAGACGGCGACAGGATCGAGCGTGCTGGGGCAGCCCCGCGCATTGATGCACGAGCAGGAGGTCTGACGCATGCCATTGACGCGCGATCGCATCCGCGAACGTGAGATCACTGTCGGCGTGGTCGGCCTCGGCTACGTCGGTCTGCCCTTGTGTCTCGCTTTTGCCGAGTCCGGCATCGCTGTGCTCGGGTTCGATGTCGACGCCACCAAGGCCGACGCGATCATGGCGGGGCGCAGTTACCTCAAGCATATCGCCGCCGAGCGCATCGCCGACCCGGTGGCGGCGCAGCGTCTGCGGGCCACCAGCGATTTCACCGCCGTCGCCGACTGCGATGCGCTGTTGATCTGCGTGCCGACCCCGATCGATGAACACCTGCAGCCGGATCTGAGCTACGTTTGCGATACCGCTGCCGCGATCGCGCCGCACCTGCGTCGCGACACCCTGGTTGTGCTGGAGAGCACGACCTGGCCCGGCACGACGCAAGAGGTGGTCCTGCCGGAGCTCGAGCGCGGTAGCGGACTGGCGCTGGGCGACGGTCTGCTGGTCGCCTTCAGCCCGGAGCGCGAGGATCCTGGCAACCCCCAGTTCGTGACCCGCACCATCCCCAAGCTCGTCGGCGGGCTCGATGCACGCTCCGGTGAGCTGGCCGTGGCCCTCTACGAGCTGGCTGTCGATCAGGTGGTCCACGTCTCCAGTGCGGCCGTGGCCGAGAGCGCCAAGCTGTTCGAGAACATCTTCCGCAGCGTCAACATCGCCCTGGTCAACGAGCTCAAGGTGATCCTCGATCGCATGGGCATCGACGTGTGGGAGGTGATCGCGGCCTCGGCGACCAAGCCCTTCGGCTTCATGCCGTTCTGGCCCGGGCCCGGGCTGGGCGGGCACTGCATCCCGGTCGACCCGTTCTACCTCAGCTGGAAGGCCAAGGAATTCGGCGCCGACTGCCGCTTCATCGAGCTCGCCGGCCAGATCAACCGCGCCATGCCCCGATGGGTCGTCGGCCGCGTCGCCGAGTGCCTCAATCAGCGCGGCAAGGCGGTCAAGGGCAGCCGGGTCCTGATCCTCGGCATGGCCTACAAGCCGGATGTCGACGACATGCGCGAGAGCCCCAGCCTCGAGCTCATGCGCCTGCTCGAATCACGCGGCGCTGTCGTCGACTACCACGACCCCTACATCCCGGAATTGCCCTCGACGCGTCACTTCCCGGAGTACGCCGGCCGGCGGAGCCAGGAGCCTGCGGCAGGCTACGACTGTTTCCTGTTGGCCACCGCCCACGTGCCCTACACCCCCGAATGGGTGCTGGCACATGGCGTGCCGGTGGTGGACACCCGCAATGCCCTGCCGGACCATCCCCTGGTGGTCCGCGGTTGATCGGCTTCGGGAACGCCGGCACCATGGGGCGAACATGAAACAGAAGATTGTCGATCGCAGGATTCGCTTCGCCCTCGTCGGCTGCGGTCGCATCAGCGCCAACCATTTCGCTGCCTTGCGTGAGCACGACGAGCGCACCGAGCTGGTGGGCGTGTGCGATGTCGATCCGGCGGCGTTGGCGGCCGCCACCGTCGCGACCGGTGTGCCGGGCTTCGATTCGCTCTCGGGTTTGCTCGCTGGCAGCGATGCCGATGTGGTGGTCCTGGCCACGCCGAGTGGGTTGCATGCGCAGCAGGCGATGACCGTTGCCCGCTCGGGGCAGCATGTGATGACCGAGAAGCCGATGGCCACGCGGTGGGCCGATGGACAGGCGATGGTCCACGCCTGTGATGCAGCGGGTGTCCATCTGTTCGTGGTCAAGCAGAACCGGCGTAATGCCACTTTGCAGCTGCTCAAGCGCGCGATCGCAGCCAGACGCTTCGGGCGGATCTACATGGTCAGTGTCAACGTGTTCTGGACCCGTCCGCAATCGTATTACGATTCCGCATCGTGGCGCGGCACCTGGGAGTTCGACGGTGGCGCGTTCATGAATCAGGCCAGTCATTACATCGATCTGTTGGATTGGCTGATCGGTCCGATCGAGAGCGTGCATGCATACACCGGCACCCTGGCGCGCGACATCGAGGTCGAGGACACCGGGGTGATGAGCGTGAAGTGGCGACGCGGAACCCTCGGCTCGGTCAACGTGACCATGCTCACCCATCCGCGCAATCTCGAAGGCAGTATCACCGTGCTCGGCGAAAAGGGCACGGTGCGCATCGGCGGACTGGCCGTCAATGAGATCGAGCACTGGGAGTTCGCCGATCCCCTTCCCGAGGACGAGCAGGTCGCCGCGGCCAGCTACCAGACCACCTCGGTCTATGGGTTCGGCCACCCCCTCTACTACGACAACGTCATCGGGGTGCTGCGAGGTGAGCAGGAGCCGCAGACCGATGGCCGCGAGGGCCTCAAGTCGCTCGAGGTCCTGATCGCCGCCTACACCTCGGCCCGCAACGGCACGCGGGTGAGTCTGCCGTTGGAGTTGTGATGGCGGACGACGGTACCCCGATCATCCATGCATCTGCCATCGTGGATGCCGGTGCCCATGTCGGCCCCGGCACGCGGATCTGGCATTTCACCCATGTGTGTGCCGGGGCGCGAATAGGCGCCGGGTGCTCGCTGGGGCAGAATGTCTACGTTGCGCCCAGTGTGGTCATCGGCGATGGGTGCAAAGTACAGAACAACGTTTCGCTCTACGACGGCGTGGTGCTCGAAGACGAGGTCTTCTGCGGCCCGAGCATGGTGTTCACCAACGTCATCAACCCGCGCAGCGCCGTGCCCCGCCGTGATGAGTTCAAATCAACTCTTGTTCGGCGCGGTGCGACCATCGGCGCCAATGCCAC
>CAZTGE010000016.1:0-43914 GCA_964612995.1 uncultured candidatus Brocadiaceae bacterium
TGCATTGACAGCACGCTACGACTTTTCGCGACGTTGCTCATGAGGGATCCGGGCTGGTCCACCCGTGCTGGCGATCAACCGCACCCGGAGCCAGGTCGCGGATCGGGAATCGTTTGTGTGCGATTGGTGCAGGGCCGGCGTATGCGCGGTTTGCCGTCCTGCCGCGCCCGCCATGCTGGAGCGGTGCGCTTGGATCTGCACCTGCATACCGACCGCAGCGACGGCTGGGACGCGCCGCAGACCGTGCTTGTGGCCGTGCGGCAGCGTGGGTTGCGGCTGTGGTCGGTGACCGACCACGACAGCGTCGATGCCTACGCCCGGCTGCACGGCGAGGCCGGCCTGCTGCCGGGGGTCGAGATCAGCGCTGAGAGCGGCGCGCGCGAGGTGCACATCCTCGGCCTGGGCATCGATCCGGACCATCCGGTCCTCGCGCGGCTGCTCGCCAGGATCGTGGACCTGCGCGAGCGTCGTGCGGCGCAGATGCTGACCCATGTCGCCTCCGCGCGCCGCTGTCCGATCCCGCTCGCGGCGTGCCGCTGTCCGCCGGCGCGGGTGATCACCCGTAGCCACATCGCCCGGGCGCTGGTGCGCGCGGGCGTGGCGCGTAATTTCGCCCAGGTCTTCGATGAGCTGCTGGGCGACGCGATCATCGCCGGGCTCGCGTTACCGGAACTGCCGCCGGTGCCCGAGGTCGCGGAGGTGATCCGCGCCGCTGGCGGCGTCGCCCTGCTGGCTCATCCCGGCCATCTCGGCGACTGCGCCGCCATCCGTGCGGTGCTGGCCGAAGGGCTCGATGGCCTGGAGCTCAAGCATCCGCGTTGCGATGCCGGGCTGCAGGAGCAGCTGCGGGCGCTGGTCGCGGCCGAGGGCCTGATCATCAGTGCGGGCAGCGACCATCACGGCGGCCCCCCTGGGCGCAGAGCGCCACTACGTATCGGTGATTTCCGGCTGTCACATGCCGAGGTCGCGCCCTTGTTGGCGCGGGTCGGGGATCGCGTCGGCTGACGCGGCTGCGCCGTTTACCGGCCCGGTATGTGGAGCGCGGGGAGTATTTCAGGTGTGATCCTGTTCGAGCCATGCGGTGCGCAGCAGCGCGAGTGCGTGGTCGCTGGCGGTCTTCCGTGGTCGGCTGCGAGTGCTAGGGTCACGGCTGGCCGAGACCGTACAGCGTGTGAACGCGGGCGTTCTCGCCAGCGGAAGTGGAGGATGCATGGAGTCGGTTCTCGCCAGTCTCGGCACGCTGCTGTTGATCGGCTTCGCGGGATACTGCGCCCGGCGCACCGGGGCGATCGGTGAAGACGGTGGGCGCGGACTTTCGGGCTTCATCTATCACATCGCGCTGCCGGCCCTGTTCTTCGTCGAGACCGCGCGCATGTCACTCGGGGCGCACGACCTGTGGATCGCCATCGGTTCGCTCGCGCCGATCGCCCTGGTGCTCTCGCTGCTCGGTCTGGCCCGGCTGTCCGGCCTGCTCGATCGCGAACGCTTCGCCCTCGCCGGGCTCGCGGTGGTCTTCGGCAGCAATGCCTTCTTCGGACTCGCGTTCTTCCGCGCCTTCTACGGTGAGGACGCGCTGGCCGATCCGATCCTCGCCGCGACCCTGCTGGGTCTGGTCGGGGTGGTGGGTAGCGAGCTGCTGTTCGCTTACGCCACCGCGGCCGAGCGGCCGGCGCGATCGGTGCTGCGCGTGGCTCTGAGCCCGATTCTGCTCGCAGCCGCGGCCGGGCTGCTCGCGGGTCTGCTGCCGTGGCGCCCGGGCTTCGTGTTCTCGGGGCTGGGCATGCTCGGGCAGACGGCGCCCACGCTCGCGGTGTTCGTGCTCGGGGTGTTCATCCACGACCACCTCGAGCGCGAGCGTCTGCTGGCCGCGGCCGTACTCGCGGCCCTGCGGATCGTCGCGCTGCCGCTCGCGGGTCTGGCCGTGATCCTGCCATGGCGTGGGGCCTATGGCGATGCGGCAGAATTCCTGGTGCTCCAGACCGGCGTGCCCGCGGCGGTGGCGGTGGCGATTTTCGCGCAGCGTTACCGTTTCGCCATCGGCACCCTGACCGGCATGGTGGCGCTGAGCTCGCTGGCGAGCTTTCCGCTGCTGTTCCTGCTCTATCTGCTCGGTCGCGGCCTGGGCTTCGGCGGCTGATCCGCTCAGCCGCTGGTGCTCGGATCGCCGAGCGGTGCGAGCAGCGTGTTGACGGTCGGGTCGGTGTGGATCAGCTCTTGCGCTGGCGAGCTCTGCGGTAGGCCTGCGCCGGAGCGAGCGGTCGCCAGGTGCTCTGCGCCGGGCGGTCGATACGGATCTGGCGGCTGCAGGTACGCGTGGTGGGTGCGAAACTGTTGCGCGCCGTGCGGGTGCTTCCCGGCCCGTGAACTCACAGACCGATCAGCAGGTCGGCGATCCCGTCGAGGATGTGGTCGGGGCGGTAGGGGAAGCGGATCACCTCGGCTTCGCTGGTGACCCCGGTGAGCACGAGCACGGTCGAGATCTCGCTCTCGACTCCGGCGACGATGTCGGTGTCCATGCGATCGCCGATGATCACCGTGTCCTCGCGGCGCATGCCGAGGCGCTTGAGCGCATGACGCATCATCAGGGGGTTGGGCTTGCCGACGTAGTAGGCCGTGCGCCCGGTGGCCATCTCGATCGGGGCGCAGAGCGAGCCGCAGGCGGGCGAGATGCCCTCCTCGCTCGGGCCGGTGGCATCCGGGTTGGTGCCGATCAGGCGCGCACCGCGCAACACCAGACGGATGGCGTGCTCGATCTTCTCGAAACTGTAGCTCCGGGTCTCGCCGACCACCACCCAATCGGGATCGACGTCGTCGGTGCTCAAGCCGGCCTCATAGAGTGCGTTGATCAGCCCGGCGTCGCCGATGACGTAGCAGCTGCCGCCTGGCTTCTGGTCGGCGAGGAAGCTGGCGGTCGCCAGGGCACTGGTGTGGAAGTGGTCCTCGCTGACATCCATGCCCAGGCGGCGCAGCTTGCCGCGCAACTCGCGCGGGCTGCGCTGGCTCGAGTTGGTCAGGAACAGGAAGGGGCGCTCCTGCGCCTGCAGCCAGGCGACGAACTCGCCCACGCCCGGCAACAGGCGGTTGCCGTGATAGATCACCCCGTCCATATCGCAGACGAAGGCCTGATGGGCGCGGATCGCCGCGAGGGCGCTGGGATCGGGATCGGGCATGGTGGTACCTCGCTGTGGACGACCTTGCCGGCTGGCGCTCGCGGGTCGAGTCCCGGCGTTGGGTCGATCATGCAAGTCGGCCTGGATCAGTCGCTTGCGTTGTGCGGTGGAGGGGGCTGAGCACCGCGGAACGGGTCTCGCAGCCCGCTAAAGGCGGTGGCGGGAGGTGGATCGGGGTGATAGCATCGAACCCTGGCGCGATGCGTGCGTTGGTTGTGCATGCCGCTTGCCCGTTCCCAGTCCAGAGCGAGGACCAGCCCACGCATGGTCGATACCGATGCCTTGATCATGGCGCGTCTGCGGGACGGGGAAGATGAGGAGGAAGCGGCCGCGGCGCTGGTCGAACGCTACCAGCGCGAGCTGGTCGGGTACTTCTATCATCAGTGCTGGAACCAGACGCTCGCCGAGGAGCTGGCCCAGACCGTGTTCATCAAGATCTACCGCGCCCGCCGACGCTGGAAGGCCACGGCCAAGGTCCGGACCTATCTCTATCGCATCGCCCACAACGCCTGGATCGATCATCTGCGGCGCAGCAAGAACCACGTCAGCCTCGATGCCGAGATGGGTGGTAGCGGGTTGCGGCTGGTCGACGCGATCGCCGGCGATGCGGCGCCCGACCGGCCGGATGCAGAGGAGAGCCAGACCATCCGTGACCGCGTGCGCGAAGCGGTGGAGAAGCTGCCCGAAGGCCAGCGCGCGGTGTTCGTGCTCGCCAACAACCAGGAGATGAAGTACCAGGAGATCTCGGACGTCCTCGACATCCCCGTGGGGACGATCAAGAGCCGTATGCACGCCGCGGTGCGCACCCTGCGCCGCTTGTTGGCGGATCTGGTGGAAGCATGAGCGCTGACGACGACCCGCTGTTCCGCGCGGTGGTCGACGGCGCTGCCGCCTGCCCCGACGGCGACGCGCTGGCGCGCCTGGGCAAGCTGGTGCGCACGCAGGCCCAGCCGCCGCAGGCGGTTGATCTGGTCGCGCGGGTGCGCGAGGCCCTGGCCGGGGCCGACCAGGAGTCGGACGACGACGAGCTCGCCGCGGACGAGGATCTGTTGGTCGATGCCTACTACGATGCCGATGAGCGCGGCGCTGCCGCCGCGGCGCTGCCGGAGCTCGAACGCCTGGGTGGGATGGTTCGCCGCGCAGCCACGCCCGAGCGCGAACCCGACCTGCTGCCGCGGGTCCAACGGTCATTGGCGCGCGAATCCGGGCGGCATTCGCAGGGCCGTCTGGCTCCGACCACGCGTTGGCGGATCTGGACCGCGGTCATCGGTGGCCACGTCGCCGCGATGCTCGCGCTGGCGGTGACCGGCATCCACACCCCGCCGACGCGCTCGCCCGAGAACCGTTCACACTATGTCCACCAGCGGCCGCTGCTGTTCCGCATCGACGTGCGACGGATGCAGGACCAGGCCAGTGCCCACGGCGCGATCTCGGTGCCGGATCTGAGCGCGCGCTGGAGCGGGTTGCGGCAGCGGCCCGCAGACCTGTTCGCGCTGCGCCGTAGCCCGGCGATGCGCGCCTACGCCCGACGCTTTTTCCTGATGAAGGGCAGCTCGGGCACCGTTCAGGCTTCGCTCGCCTGGTTGCGCAACCAGCAGGATGTTGCCACCGGCGCGATCGGTCCGCTGACCGGTGAGCCTGCGCACGACTGCACCATCCAGAGCCTCGCCGCCCTGGCCCTGCTCGGCGAGGGGGTCGAGGACCAGGGCCGCGCGGCGAGCGCGCGACGCTCGCTCGATTGGATCGGTGCGCATTGCCGTCAGTTGCGTCCGGGCGACGACCTCACCGTCGACGGTCTGGTGGCCCTGGTCCTGGTCGAGGGCGCGATCCTGCTCGACGAGGCCGATCTCCACCGCGGCGCCACGGCCTTCCTCGCTTCCCTGCAACCCGATCTGGTGCGCAACGCGCGCAGTGCCGGCAAGGAGGGCTTCCTGCTGCTGGCGGTCGAGACCGCCCGGCTCAACGGCATCCCGGTGCCGCCACGCCTGCGTTCGGCGGTCGAGCACCGTCTGGCGCGGAACCTGCCGCGCGCTTCCGGCGATGTCGGCCAGCAAGGCCTGGCCGCGTTCGCGCGACAGATCAACGGCGTGAGCCGCTCGCGCAGCACCGAGACCCAGCTGGCGCGTATCGCCACCAGCCTGCCCAGCGCGGACGAACTGCAGCGCTGCGATCCGCTGGCCTGGTTCTTCGCCAGCCTGGCCATGCGCGAGCTCGGAGGCGAGGAATGGGCCGCGTGGAGCGAGTCGCTGCAACGCAGCCTGCTGGTTTGCTACCGCTACTCGGCTGACGGCCAGGCCTGGCTGCCCGGCGAACGGGTGCCCTACGCGGCCGCCCTCGGTCCGGCCGCCGATGTCTACGCCACCGCCCTCGCGGTGCTCGATCTGCAGGTGGCCTACCGTTACCTGCCGCTCGCGCCCTGAGCGGTCCGACCACAGGCCGAGCGACCCGGTCCAACGTGCTCAGCGCTCGGCTTCGCGGCCGAAGGTGACGCGGTTCTTGAGCAGGAAGGCGCGGGTCTCGATCCGGGCCAGGCGCAGGCTGAGCACGAACAGGATGGCGGTGATGCCGAAGGCGGCGAGGGGCAGGAAGCCGACCGATCCGCTGCTCATCGCGCGCTGGAACACGAAGTAGACCGCGAGGGCGAGCAGGGCCAGACCCAATGCGCTGGCCAGCCCGATCGCAAGCGCAGCCTTGCGCTGCAGCTGTGCGACGATGCGGTCGCGGCGTTCCGGAGTCATGTGGTCCAGTTGCTCGTGCGATGGGTCTGCGGGCTTGACGGCGGGTCGCGAGTCCGACATGCGTTCATGCTATGCGACTAGAGGATGGTGTCCAGCGGACAGCGGCGCGACGTCAGTCGAGCAGCTCGTAACGTTCCATCACCACCTGCCAGTTCTCGAGAGCCTGGCGGGGAATGCGCAATTCGTCGTCCTCGCTGCGGTAGCAGGGGATGGTGCCCTGTTCGAGGCGTTTGGCCACGAAGGTCGCAGAGCGGTCGATCAGTTCGGCTGCGTCGTGGGTATCGAGCAGTTCGCCCGGTTCGGCGACGGTGACGCGCCACAGCGGTTCGCGGTTGAGCGCATGGCGGAAGGATTTGCGATCGGCGTTGCGCAGCTGTCCGGCGCCGGCGAGCAGTTCGTCGCGCGGGGCCATCGCTGCGGCGAGGGCGCGGAAGCGCGGCAGCGCGAGCTCGTAGCAGCCGCCGAGAACCTCGTCGAGATCCTCGGCGTGGTCGCGGAAGAAGCGCACCGCCGCGCCCGGATCGCCGTTGGCCACGGCGACGGTGGTCAACAGGTCGACCAGGCGGGCCAGCTCCTCGTCCTCCATTTCGTACTCGCCGACCAGCTGCCCGGCGCGGGCGCAGGCGGCGGCGACCTCGCCCCCGATCGCGTGACAGCGGGCGAGCGCGTCGAGCTCTTCGCCGTCGAGTTCGATTCCGCGCGTGCGTTCGAGCTCGCTCAGCGCGGCGCCGGTATGATGCGGCAGTTCGCCGAGGCGCCCGGCGGTGGGCACGATGCCTTCTTCGTGGCTACGCGCGATCGCCGCAGCGAGGCTGGACCAGTATGCGTGCGCGTCGTCGATGCCCGCGGCGCTGGCGAACAATGCCGGCCAGCGCGTGTCGCGTTCGAGATCGTGGCGCAGCGAGATCAGCGCGGCGCGGATGCGGTCACGGTCAGGGAAGTCCTGGCGGAACATGCTGACGATGTGCTCGCAATAGGCCTCGTCGAGCGAGCCGAAGTAGAGCTGTTGGGTCGAGGACAGGCCCTGATCGTCTTCGAGCACCAGCACGACGGAGCCCTGGGTCGCCGCGAACATCTCCTTGACGCGCACCCGCGCCTCGGCGGCGCTGAGGCCCTCACGGGTGAACTGCTCGATCACCGCCAGCAGCGGCCCGGTGTCGTGCTCGTGCAGTTCGGCGATCGCGTCGCGCAGGGCGGGGGTCAACGGCGCGACGAACAGCGAATGGAAGCGGGTCTGACCGGCGAAGAGCGAGAAGGGGTCGAAGCCGCCCTCGCCGAAGGCCTGTTGCAGCTGCTGGGCGAAGTTGGCGTCATCGCCAGTGCCGGCCTTGGCGAGCATCTTCAGGGGGTCCATGGACATGTCCTCCGCGCGGCTGGGGCCGGACTCGGTCCGGCGCGTCGATCGCGATAGCGGCGCCCGGCGCCGGAGCCGCGATCGTACGCATGGCGATCAGGTGTTGAACAGGAAGTGGATGACGTCGCCGTCGGCGACGACGTAGTCCTTGCCTTCGGCACGCAGTCGGCCGGCTTCGCGGCAGCCGCGCTCGCCGCGGTAGCGGACGAAGTCCTCGTAGCTGGCGACCTCGGCACGGATGAAGCCTTTGGCGAAATCGGTGTGGATCACCCCGGCGGCGGCGGGGGCCTTCCAGCCCTGCTCGATCTGCCAGGCGCGGACCTCCTTCTCGCTGGCGGTGAAGTAGGTCTGCAATCCGAGCAGTTCGTAGCCGGCACGGATGAGTGTGTGCAGGCCAGGCTCGGGCAATCCGAGGTCGGCCATGAATTCCTCGCGTTCCGCGGGGTCGAGCGCGACCAGTTCCTGCTCGATACGCCCGGAGATGACGATCGCTCGTGCGCCGGCTGCGGCCGCGTGGTCAATGACCGCCTTGGACCAGGCGTTGCCTGCGGGCAGGTCGTCGTCGCCGACGTTGCAGACCAACAGCAGCGGCTTGGCCGTGAGCAGCTGGCACTCGGCGAGGTGGACCGCCTCCTTGTCGGGGTCGAGGTCCATGGCGCGAACCGGCACGCCGGCATCGAAGCGTTCGAGCACCTTCTCGAGCACCGGGACCGCCTCGCGCGCGGCGGGGTCGCGTTGCGCCTGCTTGCGACAGCGGGTGAGCTTGGCCTGGACCGTCTCGAGGTCCTTGAGGATCAGCTCCATGTCGATGGTCTCGATGTCGCGCAGCGGGTCGACCGAGCCGTCGACGTGGATGATGTCGTCGTCATCGAAGCAGCGGATGACGTGGAGGATCGCATCGACGCCTTTGATGTTGGCGAGGAAGGCGTTGCCCTTGCCCGCGCCCTGACTCGCCCCCTTGACCAGACCGGCGATGTCGACCAGTTCGAGCTGGACCGGGATCACCTTGTCGGTCTTGACAATGTCCTTGAGCACCCACAGGCGTTCGTCGGGTACCACCACCATCCCGTTGTTGGGGTCGATGGTGCAGAACGGGTAGTTGGCGGCGTCGGCGACCTCGCTCTGGGTCAGGGCGTTGAAGATGGTGCTCTTGCCGACATTGGGCAGGCCGACGATGCCGCAGTTGAAACTCATGGTGCCTCCGGGCCCGGCAATCTAGCAGCGTGGCGCGCTTCGGCCAGTAGGGGAACGGGCGTCGTTCACAGCGGCGTGACCGGTGCGCTGAAGCCGGGGGCGGCCCAGCCGACGACGCCGAGCTCGTGCGGCAGGCGGGCGCTGGCGTAGCTCTGGATCCAGGCGGCGTCGAGTTCGTGGACCTGGACCTGCTCGACACCGCGCCAGCGGCCGGTGCGCGTGGCGGGGGGATCGATCTGATGCACCGTCTGCCGGGCGAGGGTGTCGACCAGACGCATGTGCGGCGTGGCCGCGGCGAGCGGGCAGGCCGGCAGGCTGCCCTCGCGCACGCTCGCCGCGGCGGCCCAGAGCTTCTGATGCGCTTCGTCTTCGGGGTCGCCGAACGCTTCGCAGCGCCCGTCGTGGTAACGGGCGACGAAGCCGGCGCCGCCGCGCAGGTAATGGATGTCGGCCTGTTCGAAGCGGTAGCGGATCAGCGGACCGATCTCGGCGCTGCAGGTATGCGCGGTGGCGAAATGGATCGGGACGCCGGCGGTCGTGTCCAGCCGCAACGCGGCGGCGTCGTAGGTCTCGATCGGGTTGGCGCGGTAGAGCTCGCCGGCGACCCGGCTCGGCGTGGCCGCGGCGTTCGGCGCGGGGCCGAGCAGGAACAGGCAATGGTGGATGAAGTGGGCGGTGGCATTGGCTACCGGGTTGTCGTTGACCGGGCGGCCGGCGTCGTCAGCGCGGCGGCCGACCCAGTCGCTGCGTTGGTAGTATTCGCGGTTGCGCGGCCACAGCACCAGGGTGTGCAGCGATACAGGAGCGCCGAAACGCCCGGCGGCGATCGCCTGCTTGAGCCGCGCGGTGCTCGCGGCGAAGGACCACTGGAAGCCGATGGCGGTGAAACCGGGCGCCTCGGCGCTGATGGCCTGCATCTGCTTGAGTTCATCGAGGCTGCCGGCGACCGGCTTCTCGCACAGCACGCTGATCGCGCGCGAGCGCAAGAAACAGGTCTGCTCGGCGTGGCAGGGGATCGGCGAGGCGATCACCGCGAGATCGACCCCGGTGAGGGCGGCGTCGGCGGCGGTGAGGTCGGGGAACAACGGGATCCTGCGCCGTGCGAGTGCGGCGACCACGTCTTCGGATCGCGGCGCGGGATCGATCGCCGCCACCAGTTCCACGCAGGCGGCGGGCGGTGGATCGAGCAGGGCCAGGGCGAGTCCACGGCCGAAACCGCCGATGCCGATCAGGGCGATGCGCACAGGGGGAACGCTCATGGGTGTCGGTCTCCGCGCGCACCCTCGCGCAGAGCACCGCGTTGACAAGCGCGGCCCACGCTCAGCGATCCAGGGCGACTCAAAGCTCGCGCATGAGGGCCACGCCGCGCCTTCATCTGCGTCACTACGGCCCAAGTACCAAAGAGGGTCGGGCGGTTTGACGCAGGTGGAGGCGAGGCAGGGCATGCCGACCTGATGAGCGGCGCTCCCGGGGCGAGCTTTGAGTCGCCCCGGCTCAGCGATCCACGGGCCGCTCGCGTCCGTGACGCGTGAAGAACCGGTCGATCGGCGCGCGGGCGAGCGGATGCACGCGTTGCTCGAGCGCGGTGGCGAGCGGGCGCAGGGGGGTCGGGCTGAGGTAGGGCGAGGCGAACACGGTGGCGGTGATCCGGTGCTGCAGCAGCGGATCGGCGTCGAGCGGCAGCTCGTTCTCAGCCTGGGCCTGCAGTCGGCGGGTGAGGATGTGCAGCAATGGGAGGGAGTTCTCGCTGCGGGCACGGTGCACGACCGCGCGCACCAGGGCGTGATCGGTCGAGCGCGCGATGAGCCGGCGCACCGCGCTGTCGACCGCGGCGCTGCGCCCGGCGATGAAGCGCAGCACGGCTTCGCGTACCACCCCCGGGTCGGGGTCCTCCTGCGTGGCCAGCCAGTGGACCGCGATCAACGGTTCGGCGGCGCAGAGCCGGATGAGCAGGTGGCGTTGCTCGCCCTCCGTCGCGGTCACGAACAGCTGGCGGATCTCCACCGCGCTCGTGGCCAGGGCATCGAGCTCCGGCAGCGGAAGCCAGCCGAGCAGGCCGGCGGCCGCCTCGGCGCCATCTTCTGCACCGGTCCAACGGTCGCGCAGGCTTGCGGCGTCACCTACTCCCCAGCCGCTGGCGCGTTCGAGACCGGCCGGGGGCCAGGAGTAGCCGAAGTGCGCCGGCGGGTCGCCGCCCGTGCGCTGCGGCCAGGGATGGGGCCCCTGGATGAAGCGGTCGCGTTCGACCGGCGTGAGCCCGAGTCCGGGGATCGCCTGGACCAGCTCCCGCACGTTCCGGCCCTCTTCGAGCAGATCGGCCAGTTGCTCGAGGTCGCGCCAGGCCAGGTGCCGTCCGGCCTCGACACTGCGATGGGCGAGGTCGAGCCAGCCCTGGAGCGCGATGCGCGCGTGACCGGCGTTGTCCGGATGCAGCGAGCGGGTGAAGCGGGGCCAGGGTTCCCAGGCCAGCTGCCAGTCGGCCGTGCCCGGACCGGTGTGGGCGAAGGTGTCGAGCCGGCCATCGACCAGTCGCAAGGCGAGGGTCAATTCGTCGGCACAGCGGGCGATGTCATTGTGTATCGCGTAGGCGGCATCGTGGCCGGTGCCCAGCTGGCAGTAGCGGGTGCCACCGGGAACGGCGACGAGGTGGTTGTCCATGTCGAGGCTGAGCGGATCGGAGATGAAGCCGACGCCGGATTCACCACCGAGGATCAGCGGTACGTTCTGGCGACGGCAGGTGGCGATCAGTTTGGTGAAGCCGGGCGCGCGGCGCGCGTCGTCGACTCCGATGCGCCAGCTACCGTGCGGGTCGAGGACAACCTGGGTCGTGCTGATGTCGCGCGCGACCGCGAGCGCGCTGTGTTCCGGGTCGTGGATCACCGGCAGGCCGAGCGCGCCCCAGGCGAAGGAATCGCGGCGCAGACCCGCCGCACCCACCAGCGCGGTGCTGTCGGGTCCGGCCGCTTCGGTGGCGACCACCAGCAGGGGGATGCGGTGTTCCCAGTCACCGGTTCCGAGCGTGCGCAGATGGTGCGATCCGAGCAGAACCACCGCCTGGATCGGCCCGCCGAGGCGATCGCGCAGCTGACGCAACAGGGGGGCGTCGGGATAGCGGCGTGGCGAGCAGACCAGGATCCGCACCGGCGCCTTTGGGGGGGGCGGGTCGGGGCATCGGATGCGGGCCAGGACGCGGTCGGCGAGAGTGAGCACCAGCTCGCGGCCGGCGTAGCTGGTTGCCAGGTCCGGTTCGATCCGGGTAGCGAGTACGCTCGAAGGGAGTGCATGGGGCCGTTGGAGGGCGTGCTGGGTCCAGGTCAGGGGCAGGGGGTGTGCCGGGGCCTTGGGGGTGGCCGGGAGCGCGAGGCGCAGCGCATCGAGCTGGGCCGGGGTGGCCGCCGGGCGCAGTTCGAAGGCGACACGCACGGCGCCGTCACGCTGGAGCGTCATCCACGGCCCGGCACGCAGGTGCAGCGGCTCCGTGGCCCACGACCACGTGGCGGTGGCGATATACAACACGAGCCCCGCGATGAACCGGTACATCGCGGGGCTCGCGCATCTGGCGTGCCAAGCACTGGACCGGCGGCAGCCGGTCAGGGTATGGTGTCGGCCTGGTCCTCGACCTCCGCCTCGGTCCCGGCGTTGTCTGTGCTTAGCGGCATCTCCATGTGGCCGAGGTAGGTGAAACCGGCCGAGTCCATCCAGGCCACACCGGCGCTCGCGCCGAGGGTGCCGGCGAGCTCGTTCTCACTCGGCAGCAGCGAGACGAGCGTTTCGGGGCCCATCCCGGGCGGCATCCCCTGGTTGCCACGCATCATCATCATCTGGGCGAAGGCGCGGACCTGGGTCTTGAGCAGTTTGAGCGTCTGCACGGTGGCCGCCTCGGCGTCGGTCACGCCGACCATCACGCCCTCTTCGCGCGGCAGGAACCGCTTGGCGGCGGTGTAGGTCTCGGATTGGAGGAAGCAGTCCTCCGGCGCAGGCGGATTGGTCAACATCGACATCATCCGGGTGTCGACCTGATTGCCGACACAGATCACCAGATGCCCGGCACCTTCCATCAGGGTGGCCATGGTGCCGCTGCCCTGGGGGTGGGGGATGCGATGACCGGTGAAGCCCTGCTCGTCGACCGGCTCGGCGCCCATCATGCCGAGGAAGTTGCCGGCGAGGCCGAGCAGCTTCTTGGCGATCTGCTGGTCGTTCATCGGCCAGGCGAGGGCGAAGCTCTGGGTCGGCATCTCGGGCCCGACGGCCATGCCGGCGTCGGGCGCTTCGGTGATCGGGAGGTTGACCATCACCACTTCCTGGCCGAAGGCGGCGAGGACGGTGTCCATGTCGGCCCCGAGCATTCCCTTGGCCTGCATCTCGACGTTGAGAAAGCCGTTGCGGGCCTCCTGGTCCCCGGTGATGGAGAGCACCATGTCTTTGATACCGTTATAGAGGCTGGCGAGGTCGCAGCTGATCAGCCCGTAGCCGATGGCTTCCTTGCTGAGCCATGCCGGCGGTGCGACGGCGATCGGCATCTGGTCCATCAGCGCCGGGATGCCGGTGCGCGGAGCGGGCATCTCGGCGAACATGCCGGAGGTGAACACGCCGGCGGAGTCGGCGCCCATGGTCAGGGCGAAGCGGTCGCAGTCGTGCAGCCCGAGGCCCTCGATGACCTGCTGCAGGGTGGTGCCGTCCGGCCCCAGGGGCTCGAGCATCGGCAGCGCCTCGTAGAGTGCCTTGGCGCGCCCGAAACACTCGACCAGCGGCAGCTCGTACTCGCGCAGCGACTGGATCGAGGGGCTGGCTTCGATCGCCGCGGCGAAGACGCCGGTGCCGGGTGCGCCGCGGGCGATGAGCAGGTCGGCCATCGCCTGCTTGACGCGGTCCTCATGGCGAAGCTCGCCGATGACTGCCAGTGCGCGTCCGCCGTCGGTGAACAGGAAACAGCTGGCTTCATTGTCGATGCGTAGCTGGGTCACCGGGATCGCGTCGATGGTCGTTTCGAGCATGGCGAAATCGGGTTCCCTGGCGAGCTCGGGATCGGCCTCGGCTGCCTGCTGTTCGAGCATCGTAGCCAGGCGTTCAAGGGCCTGCATGCCGCGGTCGAGCAGGTCCTCGCCCGGCTCGATCCAGCCGTAGCCGACGACCACCGGGTCGGCGTCAGACGCCGGCGGCGGGTACACCGCCAAGGCGGCGCCGCAGCTGCCGCTGAACAGGGTGCCGACATCGTCGAGCGTGAAGCCCCATTCCTCCATCGCGGCTTCGGCTTCGGCCAGTTCCGTGCCGGCCGCCATCTTGATCATCGACACGACGCGCTTGCAGCGGTCGGGATCGAAGAACACCTGCCCGGCCTTGGTCTGCATGATGAAGTCGCAGAACTCGCCGGTGCGGGGGGCGCGCATCGCGAGTACGGTCTGCTCGGGCAGCGCGTGCCAGATCGGTTTGGTCTCGGCGCCGGATGCGGCGCTGCTCAGACACAGGATCAGCAGGGCCGCGAAGGTCGAGGTTCTCACTGGGTGGTCTCCTTGTTGGGCTCTGGTTGCCCGAAGGGCGGATCGAGATAGATGAAGCCGTTCTGCGGCTGGGACTCGTCGTACAGGAAAGCCTCACGGTTCTCCAGGAAATCGATCAGGTCGCGCCCCGGAATGCCGAAAGCGAGGCCATCGAAGAACGCCTGCTTGGCGCAGGCGATGCCGACCACCTCGCCGCGGGCATTGAACAGCGGACCGCCGCTATTGCCGGGATTGATCGAGGCGTCGGTCTGGATGAAGCGCAGCCCGCCCATGGTGCGAGTGGTCGATGAAACGATACCTTGGGTCACCGAGCGTTCCAGGCCCAAGGGATTCCCGATCGTGAACACCAGATCGCCGACCGCGAGTTCATCCTGGCGACGCGGCTGGGCCAGCATGACCGTCGGCAGCTCACCGTTTTCGAGTTCCTCCGGGTCGAGGCGCAGCAGCGCGATGTCGCGCAGCGGCTGCAGGGCCACGATGCGCACCCGCTCGAGTTCGTGCCGGCGATAGCCGGACTCGCCACCCTGGAACAGGGTGACCGAGATGCGGGTCTCGCCCTGGATCACGTGGTAGTTGGTCACCATGTAGCCATCGCGGCTGAGGATGAAGCCGGTGCCCAACCCACCGGGAGTGGAGACCTTGACCACCGCATCGCCGAAGCGCTTGACGTGATCGCGGACCGACGCGGGCCGGCCGTTGCCGGTGGTGAAGATGTCGTGACGCCGGGAGCTCTGCGGGGCGGCGACGTCGGCTGCCACCTCCACGCTGAGCACAGAACGCATGGGGATGGTGAGCGCATCGTAACCGAGGTCGAGCACGAGCGAGTCGCCGCTCTCGCGCAGCACCGGCGCGGTGAGCCGGGCGCCGTCGTGCAGGACCACGGTCTTGACCGCGCCAGCGAGCGGGCTCAGCGCCATGGCGCAGGCGAACAGGCCGGCGCAGATGGGGCGGATCGGGATCATCGGTTGTCCTCCTCGGTCGCGTTGCTGGCCTGCTGTACGGCCTCGTCCGGGTGGCGCCGGCCGAGGTAGACCAGCATCCGGTCGTGGCACAGCAGCACCAGGTCACGGTGGGCGTCGCCGTCGAAGTCGGCGGGGGCGACCCAGCGCGGCTGGGGGTCGTTGCGGGAGCTGCGCGCATTGCCGCCGTAGGGATAGCGGCGGTCGTCGTAGACCTGCCAGTCAAGCAGCGGGACCAGTTCTGTGTCATCGAGGCGGTAGAGATCCAGACGATGGTTGGCATCGTCGGTGACCAGGACCTCCTCGCCCGGATCGGCGGTGAAGTCGGCCACGAACAGACGGCTCCACTCGGCGTCCTCGCCGACCGACGCGCCGCTGCGATCCTCGATATCGACCCGGTCGACCAGTTCGAGCTCCCAGGGGCGACCCGGCGAGAGCCGGGTGGTGGCCTGCTCGGCCTGCAACAACAAGCCGAGCACGGGATCGGCCGCGAGGCGCTCGCCGCCGGGCAGCTCGACGCTCTCGACCGGTCGCTGCACGCCTCCGGGATCGGCGGCCATACGATGGATCCAACCGCCGCCGAGTTGCAGCGCCCAGCCCTCGCCGGAATCGAGTACCACGTAATCGGTGAGCTGGCGATCGTCGAGCATCACCTGGTCGGCGACACGCAGATCGTCGTCGAGCCATTGCAGCACCCCGCCGGCGAGGCGCGCGACACGCACGCCGCCATCTGGGCCGGGATGGAGGCGCAGGCTGTCGAAGGACACGCTCTGGCGCGGGAAGGGGCGTTCATCGATGCCGTCGTCGCCGCGTTCGAGGATCCGCGCGCCGGCAGCGAACTTGTCGCGCACCAGCAGGCGGTCGCCGCCGATCCACAAGGCCTGTTCGACCTTGCTGCCGGCGGCGGTGAACGCGGTGATGACCGGTTGCTCGTCCTCTCCGGTCCAGCGGTGCAGCAGCAGGTCCTCGCCGGAGCGCTGGATCCACCAGCTGGTCTCGCCGACGTGGTCGAGCGTGAGCAGGGTGCGCTCCTCGGCCGTGTCGCTGAAGGCCCAGACCTCGGGGAAGGACATCCGTTCGCCGGTCCACCGGCTGCGGTGGATCTCGCCCGAGGCGGCGCTGCGCAGAAGCACGGTGCCCGGGCGACGGGCGACGGTGATCGCCGCGACCACGTCGTCGATACAGGGGTAGGAGGCGGCGTCCTGCCAGCCGTCGTCGGTCAGGGTGTAGCTGAGCATCCGCGGTTGCTCGCGGTCGAAGAGCAGCAGCGCGCGCTGCTCGCCCAGTCGCACGCCGGTGCGGGCGGCGCGGGCGTTGGCCCTGGAGAGCGACAGCTGTTCGCGACGCCCGAAGCGTGATTCCTCGCCGCGGGCCAGGGTGTAGCGGCGCATCTCGCTCTGGTTGTGACCGGGCAGCGCCATGACCGCGGCCGGCCCGCTCGCTTGCCGGACGACCCCGGCGGTCCGCAGCGGCTGATCGGTGATCACGGTGCCGGCGTCGAAGTCGCCGTCGTGGTTGCGCCGCCAGCGCAGCGCGTTGCCCTGACCGCCGATGAGCTCGATCAGATCCTCGGCGCCGTCGCCATCGAGATCGGCGACCCACCACCATTGCCGCCCCTCGGGATTGCGCGGTTCGAGCCAGCGTGGCTCGGCCCCGGGTTCGAGCAGCAGGCGTTGCACGCCGTGGGCGCAGGTGATGAGGATCTCGGTGCCCGCGGCGGTCTCCAACAGGAGGGGGGCCACGCTCGAGAGCGGAGGAGACCACAACAGGCGGCGATGGTAGCGCTGTTGCCAGACGCCCTCCGCGTCGCGCACGAAGCCGAACAGGTGGCCCTGTTCGGCGACGACCAGCAGGCCCGGCCCGTGACCGGGCACAGTGGCGGCGAGCGCGTGTTGCGGCAGGCGCTCGATGGCGATCTCGTCGATGGCGATCGCACGCGGGGCGGGCAGGCGGTTGATCGCGGCCGTATCGTCGTCGGACTGCGCCGCATCCTCGCGCTGATCGGGTGCGACCCAGCGATAGACGTCGACGCGCGACTGGCGGTAGTTGGCGATGATGATCTCATCGTCGCCGTCACCGTCGGCATCGCCGACGGTGAAACGTGGGGCCTGGTCCTTGAGCTTGAGCACGTGCATCGCCTGCCAGCCGGGGAACGGCGGTGCGGTCGCCTCCGGTGTCGCGGCGGCGAGGTTGCCACTGGCGAGGCAGAGGGCGGCCAGATGTGCGAGCAACGTGCAAGACTGGTTCGGCATGGATGACTCCGGGGAACACGGCGGCATATCGACACGCCGGGCATGGTCCCGGGCGCGAGCGCATCAACCTAGCAGCTCTTCACAGGCGTGAACAGGAAAAGCCGTTGCGGCCCGGGGCGACGCAAAGCTCGCCCCGGGAGCGCCGATCACCAGGTCGGCATGGCCCTCATGTGCGAGCTTTGAGTCGCCCTGGTTGCGGGCCGGGGCGCAGTGGCTCAGCCGCGGCCGGCAGCGCGCCGCAGCCGGTCGTTGATCGCCGCGCCGAGGCCGGCTTCGCTCAGCAGCTCGACCGCGATCAGGTCCGCCCCGGCGGCGTCGAGTCGACGCAGGGCGGCGAACAGATTGCGGGCGGCTTCGGCCGGATCGCCGCCGGGGCTGAGCACCTCGCTGGCCACCGTGTCCGGCGGCAGATCGCGGCCACGGAAGCTGAGCACGGCGAGGCGGCCGGCCACCGGCCAGGGCCCCGAGCGCACCACCACCGGGGTGTGTGGCGCATAATGGCTCTTGAGCATGCCGGGCGCCGCCGGCGGTAGCGCGGCGGCCCGGCCGCTGCGGTCGGCGAGGGGGACGCTCACGCCGAGCACTGCGGCGATGCGCTCGCGCGCGATGCCGCCGGGTCGCAGGATCACCGGCGCCGCTCCGGTGCGCACGATGGTGCTCTCGACCCCGACGCGACAGGGGCCGCCATCGAGCACCAGCGCGACCGCGTCGCCGAGCTGCTCGTGCACGTCGGCCGCGCAGGTTGGCGAGATGCGGCCGAAACGGTTGGCACTCGGTGCGGCCAGGGGTCGGCCGGCGGCGCGGATCAGCGCGCGTGCGACCGGATGATCCGGGCAGCGCACGGCGACGGTGTCGAGCCCGGCGGTGACGATGTCCGGCACCACCGGCCGGCGAGGCAGCACCAGGGTCAGCGGGCCGGGCCAGCAGGCGGCGGCGAGGCGCTCGGCGGCGGGGTCGCAGGCCGCGACCTCCCAGGCCTGTTCGGGTTCGGCCACGTGGACGATCAGCGGGTCGAAGCGTGGGCGACCCTTGGCTGCGAAGATCGCCACCACCGCTTCGGCGCACAGGGCGTCAGCAGCCAGTCCGTAGACCGTCTCCGTGGGCATGCCCACCAGACCTCCGGAGCGGATGACGGCGGCGGCGCGATCGATGTCCTCGCTGCGCATGATCGGCGCAGGATGGTGCGGCCGCGTGGGCGGCAAGGGGCAAGTCACCGGCGACTGCAGCGTCACCGCGCCGGGGCCGGCGGGCAGCGGAGCGAGCGTCGACATAGCTGTGGAAGTCGCCCCCCAGAACCTCAGAATGCCGGCATGAAACCCGAGCAGATCACCAGTGCCACCCTCCAGCTGCGGCAGGAACGCATCGCGCCGGTCGCCGAGACGGTCGGGATGAAACTGCTGCCCGATTCAGCGATCCGCACCCCGCCCCTGGTGCTGCTGTTGGGCAACCACAGTTCTGGCAAATCGAGCCTGATCAATCACCTGCTCGACCGCAAGGTCCAGCGCACCGGCATCGCCCCGACCGACGACGGTTTCACCGTGCTCATGCACGCCGAGCACGAACGCAATGTCGACGGCCAGGCGCTGGTGACCAATTCGCATCTGCCCTTCGGCGACCTGGCCACCTTCGGACCGGGTCTGGTGCAGCACCTCGAGGGGCGGGGCCTGCCGGCCGATCTGCTCAAACACATCCTGCTGATCGACAGTCCGGGCATGATCGACGCCGCCGGCGCCGAGACCGAACGGCCCTACGATTTCCAGCAGGTGGTGCGGTGGTTCGCCGAGCAGGCCGATCTGATCTTGTTGTTCTTCGATCCGGAGAAGCCCGGCACCACCGGCGAGACCCTCAGCACGCTGACCGAGGCCCTGGTGGGCATCGACCACAAGCTGCGGATCGTGATGAACAAGATGGACCTGTTCGAGGGCATCCGCGACTTCGCCCGGACCTACGGCGCGCTGTGTTGGAACCTCTCGCGCTCGCTGCAGGTCAAGGACATGCCGCACATCTACACCACGGTGATCCCCGATCTGGTGCGCGACGAGTGCGCGCTGCCGCTCGAGGGCTTCGCCGCGGCGCTGCTCGAACTCGAGAGCTACATCGCCGACCTGCCGGCGCGCCGCGCCGACAGCGTGCTCAGCCGGGTGCTCGAAGAGGGCGAGAATGTGCAGATGCACGTACGCGTGCTCGACGTGATGCGCCACCGGGTGCGCGGCTTCGCCAAGCGCACCTTCGCGGTGGTCCTGCTGCTGACCCTGGCCGGCGCCGCGTTGACCTGGTGGTTGGCGACCTACGGCCCCGATGCCACCTGGTACGCCCAGGGGCCGATCATCGGCGCGACCATCACCCTGGTTCTGCTGCTGCTGTGCTGGTGGCTGCCGCGGCGGGTCGCGCGCTGGCGTCGGACCGTGGGCGTCGAGCGTCTCGATGATTATTTCCAGGAGGCCTATCGCCGCGACCTGATCCAGCGCGACCGGGCCAACGACCTGATGCATCGCTGGAGTCAGGTACGGCCGCATCTGCGCAAGGTGCTCAGTTCACGCACCGACAAGCCGCTGCCGCGCATCTCCAAGCGGCGGCGACGCCACCTCGCCGAGGTGGTCGGCCGTCAGCTGCCGGAGCTGCGCGCCTGAGGCGGCACGCTCAGGCGCCCTGCGGTCTGGCGTCTGAGCGTTTTGAGTCGGCCCGCGCCAGCAGACGGTCCCAGCCTGCGATCATCTGCTCGAGCGTGATGTCGGTGAGGCAGCGATTGTCATGGCAATGCTTGGCGCGCTGCGTGCCCAGGCAGGGAGCGCAGTCGACCGGGGCGTGCAGCACCTCGACCGGGCCGGTGCCCATCATGGTGTAGTGGACCGGGTCGGATGGGCCGAAGAACACCAGTACCGGGCAGCCGACCGCGGCGGCCACGTGGGCGGGCCCCGTGTCACAGCTGATCAAGGCCTGATGGCGGTGGAGCACGGCCGGCAGGATCGGCAGCGGAACGGTGCCGCAGCAGTCGAGCAGGCGTGGACGCAGCGCTGCCGGCAGCAGGGCGCGTACGCGCTTGACCAGATGCGCTTCACCGCGCACCCCGTGGGCGGTGACGGCGTCACAGGCCTTGCAGGCCAGCAGATGCGCGATGAGCGCGGCCCACTGCTCTGGCGCCGGGCTCTTGATGTTCGGCCGGGTGGCCTTGAACGGATGCGTGCGCCAGGTGGTGTGGCTGCCCATCTGCACCGCCACCAGCCGCGCGGGGAAGGGAGCGAGCAGCGCGTCGGCGCGAGCCAGGGGTTCGGGGTGGATCTCGAGCCGCGGGGCGCGCTCGTGGGCGTCCGGGTCGATCCCGGCCGAACGCAGCCATGCGTCGTTGCTCTGACTGTAGTGCGCGGTGGTACGTAGCTGCGGGTCGCGCTGCAGCTCGCAGACCGCGGCTTCGCCGAGCGTGCGCTCGAGAAAGCGCACCAGCGGACGGCGCTCCTTGGCGAAGCGGTAGACCACGTCGATGTCGGCGGCGCGTAGTTCGCGCTCGAGCCGCGCCCAGCTGCGGCGGTGCAGCAGGCGCTTGAGGCCGGTATGATTCGGGTGTGGATGCACATGCACCCCACTGACGAAGCTTTGGCGCGAGCCGGCGAGGAGCGCAGCAGCATAGGGCCGGGCGAGCAGGTGCAGCTCGCCCTGGCTGGCGAGCGCGCGCATCAGCGGCACCGCCATCACCAGATCGCCGACGCGGGCGAAGTCCACGAACAGGGGGCGCGGCATGGATCGCTCTCCCGGGCCGGGCGAGCATCGCGCCCCGACCACCAGCGTGAGCAGCATGAGCCCCGTATGCGGGTCACAAGCGCCAGGGCAGGGTGCCGCGTCGTAGCCGTGGGTGCCCGCCGGCCCAGAGCACGCTGGCGTGGGGGTGGAGCTGCAGCTCGAGTGCGTGGGGGCTGGCCCGCAACGCGTAGGGCTCATCGCCGAGCAACGCGAGTTGACCGGCCAGGGCTTCGGCGCAACCGAGCCGCTCGGCCGCGTCTTCCGGGCGTGGCCCCACCGCGGCCGGCGGCTCGCCGAGGACGCTGCGCTGCCCGGCCTGCAGGCCTTCGCAGCTGGGGCGGTCGAGGAGTACCGGTTCGCGTGCGGCGTGGTGGGCCGCGAGCAGCCAACCGCTCGGACGGGTGGGGATCAGCGCGCTCTGGGCGACCCCGCCGCTGGCCTGGGCACGGGTGACCACGCACAGCGGCAGCAGCAGCGGCGGATCCACCGCCACCCAGCGGCGATGGGCCGTGGCCGTGCGCAACAAGACCGCGCGTACCGGCAGGGGGGCGAAACGGGTCACCCGGCGGCCGCGATCCGGATCGGCCAGCTCCTCGGCGGCGATGCACGGTGGATCCTCCAACGGCAGCCCGGCGCACAGACGCCCCGGTTGCATTGAGAGCACCTCGGCCGGTTCACAGACCAGGGCCAGCAGGCCGGCGCCCGGATCGCGTGGCCGAGCACGCTCACGTGTCCGGCCGGTCCGCACCGTCGGTCGGGCCTGCTGGGAGCGCTGTGCGCGGCGACGCCTGGCATTCGCCGTCTCCTGGTCGAACAGCGGCAGCGCTGTCTGCTCGGCGGCCGCCGGCAGCACGCGCAGCTCGCCGCAGCTCAGCCCCAGGGCCAGCAGACGCTCGAGCCAGTCGGCCTGGGCGTCGCTGATCGCATCGCCCGGGCTCTTGACCTCCCACAGCTCGACCGCCTCATCGCGCCACGTCAGCAGGTCCGGCAAGCCGGCGGCGGCCGCAGGGCAGGCGAGCAGGGTCTCGAGGATGTGGGCGAGGATCCGGCCGGGCAGATGGCTGCAGGCGGCGCGCATCGCCCGGGCGCTGGGGCCGGCGATCGCGCTGTGTGAGAGCGCCTGTTCGCAGGCGGCGGACGGATCGGCGTGCAGTGTGGCGAGAATGGTCGTCACCGCTGAGCGGCGGTGGGCCGCGAAGGCGGGGCGGTGGTGGTCGAGCGGCGCGGCCTGGAGCGGTCCCGGCCACATACCCGGAACCGGCAACGCGAGCGTCGGAGCGAGCAGCAGATCGCAGAGCCGACGCCAGAATCCGCCCTCGGCATGCAGGCCGTCCCAGCCACGCGCGCGCAGCCGGGCCAGGGCGTAGGCCTCCACCCGCAGCCCACCGGCGCGTACGCTGCCGTCGGGGTGGTGATCCAGGGCCGCGCGCAGTTCGCGCACCGGCCAGGGGGTGCTGCGCTGCGGCGTGCGTCGGGCGCTGGCGCGCCGGGCCCAGCGGCGGGCTTCGGCCGGGGTCCAGATCGGCCAGGTGGCCAGGCGTGCGGCCAGCCGGCGACGGGTTCCGCGGGCGGTGGTCGTGGACCAGCACTCGCGCCACAGGGCTGCGGCCAGGCGCGGCGGCAGCGCGACACGCTGGAGCAGAACGCGGATGCGCGCGCGGCGGGGATCGGCGGCCGGCAGGCCGGCATGGCAGTCCCACAACAGGCGTTGCCACTGATAGGCGGCGCTCCAGCGGTAGCGCAGGGGGTCGACCGGTGCGTGGCGCAGGCGGGCGACCATGGCGAAGGCCCGCACCAGGGCGCCGGGGGCGGCCGTGCCGGCTTCGCGCGCGGCGCGCGCCTCAGACCAGGCGCAGGCCGCGGTGCGGTCCGGGAACAGCAGCGCCGCGCTGCCATCGCCCGCCGGCAGTGCGTTGGCGGGCCCGTTCGCGCCGGCGATGGCGCGGGCCAGCCGGCGCCCCTGCTCGCTGCCCGGTGGCGGGTCGAGCCGGCCCTGAAAATGGGCGACCCAGGTCTGGGCGCCGGCCGTGGGGTCGGCGAAGGCGAGCGCGCGCGCGCGTCGGACCTGGCAACGACGCGGCCGCGGTATGCTGAGCAGGGGCCCGGCAAGTTGGACGACCGCGGTCAGCTCGCCGGTGGCCCGGGCCTGGGCGAGCGCACGCGGCTTGGGCCCCGGCAGCGAGAGATCAGCCAGCGTCAGCCGTGCCACGCTCGCCGGATCCGTGGGGTCGAGCGGCACCGCCTGCAGCCAGCCGCTGGCGGTGGCCGCAGCGATGCAGTGCGCCGGCAGGGCGAGGTCGCGTTGCAGCGCGGCGCAGTCGCGGCGTTCGAGCAGACGGGCGATGGCGTCCGCGACCGCCGGTTCGCAGGCGCACAGCGCCCGGGTCGCCGCGCGCTCGTCGGCGTCGAACAGGGCGACGCGCGCGTGTTCGGCGGCCAGCTCGGCACAGCGCAGGGTGACAAGCAGCTGGCGTCCGTAGGTGCGCACCGCGTCCTGGTCGTGCATGAGGACAGGCTAGACGAACCGGGGGTTCTCGCAGCCGGCATCCTCTGCTTGCCAGCGGGGCGTCGAAGGCCTGCGCGCTCGGATGTACCGATCGGCTCCAGCGAAGAGACCCGAGAGCACGATTTGTTCTTAGCCGGCGCGCATCGGCGCCTATCATCAGTGACGTCGGTGACGGGGGAGCGGCGATGATCGGCCACGACCAGCTGTGCGACTACTCGCTGTTCGGCGGTCTGGCCGCTGCAGAGTTGGAGTTCGTCGAGGCACTGATGCAGCGCGAGCACTACCCGAGCGCATACGACATCATCCGCGAGGGCGAGGCGGGTCACCGGATCTACTTCCTGCTCGAAGGCTCGGCCGCGGTGCTGGTGCGCTGCGCCGGGCCGGACGGCGAGCTCGAAGCCGTGGCCACGCTGCATGCCGGGCAGACCTTCGGCGAGATGGAGATCCTCGACACCCAGCCGCGCACCGCGACGGTGCGCTCTCTGAGCGAGGTCACCTGCCTGACCCTGAGCAGTCACGATCTCTACGCCATCAAGCACTGGCGGCTGGAGACCTTCACCATCATCATCATGAATCTCGCCCGCGATGTCAGCCGCCGCCTGCGGCGGATGGACCGGCGCTACCTCGCTGCGCTCCACCACGAGATCGGCAAGGAGCAGCCGGCGTGATCCCGCTCGCTGACCTTCGTCGCTATTCGCTCTTCGCCGCGCTCGACGACGGCGCGCTCGAGCTGATCCGCCCCCGGCTGCAGCCCGCGGCCCACCCCGCTGGTAGCGCGATCCTCGAGCAGGGGGCCCACGGCGACCGGGTCTACTTCCTCGTCGAGGGCCGCGTGGCGATCGAGGTCGACGGCACGGAGCTGCTCGAACTGCACGCCGGCCAGCAATTTGGCGAGATGCACTTCTTCGACATCCAGACCCGCAGCGCCGCGGTGATCGCGCGCGAACCCACCCGCACCCTCAGCCTCGACAACCGCGACCTGCGCGCGCTGCAGCAGGCCAACCCCCAGGCCTACTTCCTGTTGATGATGAACTGCGGCCGCGACATCTCCCGCCGCCTGCGCGCACTCAACCACAAGTACGTCAACCTCTTGCGTCAGATGGCCGCGGCCAGGACCGAGCCCGATTGAGCCATCACCAGGCCCTCCAGCGGGCACACCCAGCGCCGCGAGAATTCGACTGGACAAGCCCAGCTCCGATCACATACTCCGCCGCACAACACAGATGCGGGTGTAGCTCAGTTGGCTAGAGCGACAGCTTGCCATGCTGTAGGTCGTCGGTTCGAGTCCGATCACCCGCTCCAATAGAAACCCCTGTAGGCGTTGGGCTTGCAGGGGTTTTTTCTTGGTGCGAATTCGGAGCTGAGGGCTTTGGTCCCTGACCGGGCGTGGGGCGCATTTTACCGGAACCTCAAGGGCGATACGTTGTGCGACACTGTCAGCACAGGGGTCTCCTTCAGAGCCCCCGCCGGCCCTGTGCCCTGTGAAGGGCCCGTCATGAGTGCGTCAGTCTATATCCTCCAGATGCGGCGTGGTAATGGCCACGTGCCGCGAAAGTCCCCATATGGGGCGAAATCTGGCGATGGTCCCGAGCATGGTGGTGCGTAGGGGTCCACACAATGCCCATGGACTTCATGTCGAAGGCCCATAGAAAACCGCTGACATGCGTATTCGGGTCTGCTCCATCCTTCTGTGGCTCGTGTGGGTCAGTAGCTGTGAGCAACAGCCCAAGGCTGCTCCCCCGTCAGGGCGTCAGCTTGACATGGTTGAGCTGACGCTTCCTGGCGATGGATTGCGTCCGGAGATCAGGCCTTTGGCTTCCTATTTTACGCGCAGCAGCGCGCGCTCCCGGCAGGATCCAAGGAAGGCGGGGCCGTGCGGAGGATGCGACAAGAAGACGAAGCATGCCGAGCCCACAGCCCCAGCAGACGATGGGGCTGCGCCGATTGCTCAGGTGACAGGCCGTAGCGAGGGCTACAGGACGCCGACTGAGGCCAAGATGGCCGAGCGGCGGGTCACGGTACGCAAGTTGGGAGCGGGAGGTTTCTTCATCTATCGCTCATGTCCGCCCTTGCTGCGTCGCGTGGGCGCATGGGATGTATTTGCTCGCGCTTTGCGGCTGTCCTCCTCTTCGGCCAAAGATGCTTCCGTCGGGTCGCTGACCGACGCTGCGGTGTTGGCGTGGCCAGGCGATCTTCATGAGGGTATCGGGGCTCTGTTGGAGAGTGTGCCTGGTGAACGGATGTCGGGGGAGTCGATCGGCCGCTCATGGAAATGCATAGCGGCAAGCTCGCGGCGAGTCGTCGTGGTGCCTGTCTCCAGCAGGCACCACGCCGCGCGGATCGATGAGGTTGTGATCAGTTTGGATGATGACGGAGACATCATCCAGTTGGAGCGCGTTGTCGCAGTGGATTACGAAGGCTGGGTTGAAGCTCACAGGCTTGTCCTCCTTGTTGACCATCCGCAGGAGTAGGGGGGCGCATGCGAACTGTTGTCTTCTTGGGCATGGCAGGCGTGTCATCGATAGCTCTAGGGTTCTTGTTCTATCACGGTCGGTTGATGATGCGATCGGTGCCCAGCGGTGAGCGACCGGCGTCCGATGTCGAGTCCGAGGATGGCGATGCCCAACGGGGCGTCGGTGTAGGCTCCGTGCGTCAGCCTGACGTGCCGGCTGGCTACGTGCCGCCTCCTGCGCATGATCCACGCGTAGCGGATCTGGTGGACAAACGCCTGCGATCAGTAGAGCGGTTGCTTCCCAGCTTCGATGGTCGCCGACACACCGCAGACGAGCGGGATTGGCCCTCGCTGCGCACCGTGCTGCGTGATACCGATGATGATGATACTGTGCGCAATGAGGCGGCGAGCCTGCTTCGAGCGAGCGGTGACCCCGAGCTGGATGCGGTTCTCGTCGAGGTTCTGAAGGACGAGGCCGAGGCTGAGCGCTTCCGTTCTTTTGCCGTGCAACATCTGACGGACGCACTCCGTATGTCTTCAGAAGCCAGCGTTGCGGGTGAGACCTTGCGTGCTCATTTCCAACGGCTGCTGGAAGATCGGCATCTGAAGGTGCGGCGCCAGGCCCTTCTGGGGCTCGCCAGGATCGATGACCCCGCAGCAGATCGGATGATCGTTGATGTTCTCAGCCGAGAGGAGCCGGGGCCGATGGCAGACCTGGCGATGCGCCTTGTGCAGGAAAAACGAATGAATGATCAATACGTCCATCTGCGCCGTTTGGCATACGCCGAGGATCCCGAGGTGAGGGTTGCCGCGATTGCAGCACTCGGCGCGCTGGGTGATGAGACTTCTCGAGGGGCTTTCGTCGCGGCAGCGAGCTCCAAGCATGCGCGTCTCAAGGCGGCGGGAGTCGATGCGTTGTCGCGAATCGATGGCATGGGGACGGAAGACGGGGCCAAAGAATGAAGCAATTGATCGGTTTGCTCCTTGTTGCTGTGGGGCCGGCGGTCGGTTGGTCCCTGGCAGGATGGCGCCAGCGGAGTTCGGACGCCAGCGTCCACAACAGAGGGCCTGCTTCGGCCACGACAGTCGACGCTGGCAGGTCTGCTCCGGCTGGCGCTTCGGAAAAGGACGAGTCAGTGAGCCCGGCTCTGGCAGTGGATCCGTACGTTGAGCTTACTCGGCGCCCCTTTGATGGCACCCTCGAATTAAATCGCAGTGGTGCTGCGTGGGCCGTTCCTTCGCTCTTCCAGTCTGGCCGGTTCGTCTTGCGGCGTCAGTGGCAGACGCGGACCTCTGCCGATGCTTCGCGGGTCGGCGGTCGCTTTCGTTTGAGCGGAGGCGGTGACAATGGTCATCGCGTAAGGCTCGACCAAGTGGTCCAAGGCGAAGCCGCATTTCCCGGCTACCTGGATGCAGAATTCGATAACGGTCGCCTTGAGGTGAACAGGGCGATGGCCGGAGTTCCGCCTCAGGTGGACGCGGTGTTGCAGGAGGCTGCGCGGCAATTACTGCTAATGGCGGGGCATCTGCCACACGGACCGATAGAGGATGGAGAAGTGCTCTGTTTGGCTGGGGAGGCATTCGAGGTGGCGGCGTTGAGTACTGGGCAGGCGCTGTTGGTGGCGTCGCGCCATGTTGGCGCCGTGGGGGACGAGCCAGTTTATCCCCGCCAATCAGGTGAATTGTCCGAATTCCAGCTGCAGCTTGATGCAGCCGGGCGATTGGCTTCCGTGAACCGGGTGATCGCATCCTATGACCAGGCAACCAGGGACTTCCGGATCTCACGGCTATGGATAACGCCAGAGACCCGGTAGTGACGGGACCCTCAAAGATCTCCTGAAGGACTCAGGTCGGAGCGACCGTCCGACCGAGCAGTGGTTATCTGCGAGAATGGGCCGTAGGCCCGCGGAAAACGCCAGCGTAGCTGGCGAGCGACAGGCGAGGCCGTAGGGGGCAGAGCCGGTATCATGAAGCGATAGCAGCCCCCGATGGGGCCTGTGGCCGACGGAGGCCGTCGGGCGGCAGCGAGGAAATGGGGTGCACCAAAGGTGCAGCGCCCTTCCCAGGAACTTCCAGCGCTATCACGCCCACTCGACACGTTTGTGGGCCGGATCGCGTCATTGCGACAAACGGCCGGGGCGGCCAAGTTCCTGGCTCTTCGCAGCCGGACCATCGGGCCGGCGGGGGCTCTGAGGGAAGCCCCAATAGACCTTCATTGGCTTTTATCGTTTCTGTCGGCCAGGCCGCTGCCACGGGCAAAGGGTTGCGGCACAGTTCTGGCGCAATCAGCTGTTCTCAGGTGCAGTGACCCGCAAAGCGATTGGACGGGAGTGCGATCATCTATGCTCTTGCCGGGGTTCATCAATCGACGTCTTATCCGGAGAACGCCACCATGCGCAAGGGGTAATTCCTGTTCGATATGGTATGTTGTCGGCCAACTGCCTGCAGGCGGGCCGCAAGCGGATTTGGCCATTGACCGCCTGCCACTAGCCCTACCGTCCTTTGCGCCTCGCCTTGGTTGCCCATCGGGGTCGCCTGGGGATAGTCGACAGGAGCCTCGCGATGCCAATTGCGCACGTTTTCTCGCCTCGGTCACTTCTTGCCATGGTGTTGCTCAGCTTCAGTGCGGTATGCCTCCAGGCGGCCGAAGGCTGGCTGTCGGCTGTCTCTTTCGCTGACCCGGAAGGGAAATGGCGCAATGAGTCCGCTGCTAGCGACGGTGCCATGGAAACCTATGCTGTCGATAGGTCCAATCGCACCGGGAACGGAGCTTGGATCGAAATTGGGTATGACGAGCCTGTTCGCACTGACAGGTTGCGCGTGGCCGCCGATTACGGCTTCGACATCGTCGATCGGGTCGATATTGAGGGCCGTGTGGATTCCGAATGGATCGAGCTGCACTCGGGCGCTATCGAAAACGCGGTGGCGACGGACATCCTCCTTTCAGCGACGGTTGAGGTCGATCGTTTGCGCCTGCGGTTCCATTACCTCAGTTCTGGTTATTACTTTTGGCTCTACGACCTGCAGCTGTATGAGCGCCTACAGGAGGTTACTGCTCCGTCTGTGATCAGCGGTACGCCGACCTCAGTGACCGGAAGCACCGCCGTGATCCACGGAACGGTAGACGATGATGGCGGAGCACCGTGTGAAGCCCGTCTGCGCTGGGGGCTCGATGCGGGCTGCGAGAACGCAGGGCCTTGGGTGGACGGTCTGGCAAGCGGTGAGCAACTCAGCTTGTTCCTGGAGAACCTGGCGGTGGACTCCACGTATCATTTCTGCATGGAAGCGCGTAATGGCTTGGATTTGGTTGTGCGATCGCAAGCCCGATCCTTCTCTGCTGTTCCGCTTGATCCAGGTGAACCGCAGACATGGTGGCCATTGACGGGCTATCAAGATCCAGAGGGGGCATGGAAGCAGGAGGCGTCGGCGCTTGATGACAACCCCGCTACTGCTGCACGCTGCTATCACGCCTTGGGCGACCAGAAGTGGAGCCCTTATCTGATCCTGGACACAGTGCCGACACGAGCCAATGGGGTGCGGTTCCGGCCTGTCGGGAATGAGTACGTTGATGCCATCGATATCGATGTGCTGCGCGGTGGTGATTGGGTCGACGTCTATCAAGGCAGCTATGACGCCGATGTCGATCAGATGCGATACTTTGCGAGCGGCCAGGTTGCAGCTCTGCGCATCCGCCTTCGCTCCACCCGTGAAGACGCCGGCTTCTATTTCAGACTTTCCGAGGTCGACCTTCACCGCAACAGTGCACCAACGGTGGAGCTCGTGGCCCCGATCGCTGGGGCCTCGCACCCCCCGGGGAAAGATTTGCTCGTTCAGGCCCAGGTGACCGACCCGGACACCGATGACTCGATTTCCAAGGTCGATTTCTTCGCTGACGGAGTGAAAGTCGGTGAGGCGACAGAGGCGCCCTTCTCGGTCTCGTGGGCCGATGTGCCAAGTCGGCCGGGTGGCATCGTATTGCATGCAGTGGCTACAGATACCTGGGGTGCCACAGGGCGTTCCGAGTCTGTCGCGATCACATGCCAACTCCCAGGGAAATACGTAGGCCCCTTCCGTTGGGCCATGCATCTGCTTGACCCCACCAGTCCACAGCCACACATGATTGCACGCAATGCTGCGACCGAGGACGCACGATTGCTCAGTGGTGGGATCGTGGCCGGGGTGCTGGAGACTAAGCAATGGGTGCGGGACAATCAGGCCGGAACCGGCTCTTGGGGCGCGGGCAACACACTGGTCGGTGATCCGGGTAAGAACTACTGGGTGGGATTGGGTGATTGGGCGATCCGTGAATGCAGCGACTATGAGAACGGTGAATGGGCCTATTACCATCGCCGCGGTCAGGATGCACAGCTTCGGTTCGGCTTCACTTCAGCCGATGGTGCGAAACTGAATGTCGTACATGCGGATGCCCCGGCGCTGTCAGGCGTCTTCCAGGAGGACGCGATCGTTGTCGAGTTGGCTTTCCGTAACCGTATTGGGGGTGGGACGGCATGGCAGTTGGGTGACTACGGTGGATCCCCTGTTCAGGTGGGTGTCTGGCAGATTCCCGCCGGGAGCAGCATGAGTCAGGCACAGGCCGACGACGCCAACAGGCTGGGAGAGCTGGAAGTGCTTCAAGAGCTTACCCCTGAGGCGCCCATTCTGTTCCGGTTGGATATCCTGGATGACGGTCACTGGGCCCTCGCAGTAGATCTTGATGGTGATCATGCCACCGACGTCGATCTGCTGTCCATGGCTGGAGGCCCCTGTCGGCCCAGTGATCTACTCATGGTCACCGAGTCCTCTGGCCTACATCTGACTGCGCTTCCGGCACGGGGGGTGCATCCAGGCGATGTGGGGCTCACAGACGTCGCCATCAAGTACCGCGAAGCAACTGGAGCGGCCCTGCCCGAGACGCCTCGCGACCGCCGTCCGCTGGAGGCGACCATCGCTCAGAGGAGTCGGGTTTCACCGCTCAGCGTCCATGGGCGGCGCTGGGACGATACGCGTGCTGTGCACGCGTATGGCGTCACGCTCGGGTCCACCGGCGTCGAGGCCAATTACATCGGCGATCGTGCGTTTTATCTCGACGTCCCGCTTCAGCCAGATGGGCCGCTACAGGTGACCCTGAGGCAATCCGGTGTGCCGACGAGTGAGGTGACGGGCACGGTCTATTGGGAGTCGACCGACCTCTATCACATTGGCGAGTCAACGCTGAGGGCAGGTAGCAGTTTGCTCTTCACGTATGCTGAGGGCTATGTTGAAGGCGATCTGTTTTTTGACGCGGGGCGAGGAGCAGGGCCTGTAGCGGTGACGCCGGGTGAGCTCTGGCCGACCCGTTACGATGACCCCGGGACCTATGTCGCCAGGGTCTACGAAGACATGGACGGCGATGGTGCATTGACGCCAGATGAAGCCATCGGGGAACACGTGGTGCGTGTGGTCGGCGTGTTCTTGCCTACGCGCATCGCCGCTCAGGTTGGGTTCGCCCGACCGGTCATCGCCAACACGGGACGCACCCCAGCGAATCAGGTGCGTTTTGAAGCGGCCGACCCCTCGGCTCTCGCAGTCGAAGTCGTCGAGACCGCCGGCAACGTGGCCTTGTTAACCGCCAGGCCTCTGCGTAAGGAGGACGCCGTGCTCCAGGCGTGGCTTCCCGGATCCGGCGATGGAGCGGAGTCGGTGCTGGCTGCTACTCGCAGCGTCAAAGCATTTACGCTCCATGTCGCGGGCCGGGCGTCGTCCTTGGTGGCCGACGCAACAGGACTAGGGAGCTTCTCGGTCGGAATAGAGCCGGCTTTACCGGATCTGCGCATTCGCTTGGAAATGCACGCCAGTACCGCCGCCTTTGCTGGCGGCAAGAAGTCTCTTGAGCTGCAGACGGGAAGCGTGGACGGCTCGGGCGACTTCACGGTCAAGGACGTCGGCGGTGCCGAACGGGCTGTTGCCAAGGTGACATTGGGCCTGCCTCCGGGGGAGAACGCCTACTGCTTCAAGGTTCGGGCATATGATCGGGATGAGGTGCTGCCGGCGAGCGGTGCTGACGCGGTGACAGCACAGGCCGAGTCTCTGGGTGTGATGAAAAGCGCACAGTCCAGCGATGCTGCGACCGACAGCGGCGAAGTCGATGTTCCGGCCGGCGAGACCATGCAGGTGAACGGCAAGGTCTGTCGCACGATCCTGTTCAAGACGCTCATCTTCACCAAAGCGGATCCGGATGAAGATGAGGTCAAGGACGGCACCGCTGAGGTATGGAATGAGCGGTCCTTCGTGTTGGTCAGCGAGGAGGTCTGTGAATCCGAAGACTGTGAAGAACTGAAGTACGAGGTGAAGCTCGGTGAGTTCACGGGCGCTGGCGCCAACGTGGGCCGGAACCCGTTGAAGGCCAGATTTCTGAGCGATGGATGCAAGCCTTGCGACAACAAATGCGAGGCTGCCGGAACGATCATGACAGGTGTTCTCCCTGGAAAGTACGAAACTCTGACCGAAGGGTGTGATGTGCCGGAGGGGGACGAGGTGAAAGGTGGCTCCGATTCCTTCTGGGTCGTCAAGCTCGATGCCCACGGCCCCGACGATGACGGAGCCAAGTTCCCAGACTACGCAGAGGTTCTGCCGAAGCGCTCCGGTACCTGGGCGGATCCTGTGATCCGGATTGATCTTGGTGGGCAGGATAACGCCCTCTACGGAGTCGGCACGGTAGAAAGCACTCTGGTAGACGACCAGCGGTACGATTGGGAACACAAACTGGACGCAATCTGCAGTGGACCTACGAATTATCTCGATCTCTCCGCGATCGCGCTTCCACTAGATGCCGGCGCACCGACAGTGCAGAATGCGGATGGCCAAGCGGCGCAGGGCACCATCGCCCCTGGTTTTGCAGTCGAATGGTATGAGAGTGACTCCCTCAGTGATGGCTGGAAGCCGGCCAAAACCGAGGTGCTCAAATGGGCGACATGGAAGCTCGACGGCGCAAGTGGCACGAACAAAGAGAAGGTGAAGTTGGCATGGAATCCTGGCCGGTGGTATGTGAAGATGGAGGTCTATCAGACCCATGCGTGGCAGTACAACGACGAGCTCGGCCGCGAGGTATTCGCACCGCTCGCTCAGCCAGTATTCCGCGGCAAGGCTGAAATCCACAGCTTCGCGGTCGAAGAAGTGAAAGATAGTTTTGTGCCGAAAAGGGCTGATGAAGATGTGGACAACCCTGTGGGCACGCCCTTCTATGTCAGCAACTACAATGGGCCGGATCAATGGCCAGTCGATGCCCGCTTGGCCATTGGGGGAGGCCCTGCGCGCGTTGCCCTGGAAGGCTATCCGCAAAACGAATACTGGAACCGTGGCCCGGCCGGCGGGGCCCGGGCTCAGGTGGTGAAGATCCCTGAGATTTCGAAGGGTGGCATCCAGAAGTTCTTCCTCCAAGGGTACGATACCGCAGTGACCAATGATGGGCTGAAGCTCATGATGGATGGTCAGCCGATGATTGAGGATTGCACAGGTTGTCATATCCACCACTTCGGCCCGGAGGACCCGGTCCAAGAGCCCGAATGGATGGTCACCGACACCGAGAGGTTCACTTCCGTGCTGGTCGACGTTGACATGGACAGCGACAACGAAGATGGTGTGCAGCCGCCCGATCGCAGCGCCATTGAGGAAGGTATCGAGTTCGAGGATCTCATCCTGCCAGCTTGGTTGCGTCTGCCGGGCAAGTACATCCAGGTCAATGATGGGGACGCTGACAACGACGGTGTCCCCAATTGGGCCGATGGGTACGACATCTATGGCAACGAGGCGGCAGAGGCTGGCGGCGAGTACCCTCCGGGCATGTTGGCATTGGATGATTTCCGCCACATCGCGGAGGAACCCGAAAAGGTTCGGGTAGAGTATCCCTTGGGATCCGTCGATGAAGGTGATGTGCCGCAGACCCAGCGACCCTTGGCCTATCCCCCGGCAGGAGGCGGATTGCGTATGTGGGCCAAACAGGGGATGGACGCGAGAACGAAGGACCCGGTCACGGAGGGGGGTGACTTGATCCTGCCGCAGGAATATCCGCTTCCTGATCTGCCAATCGCTCCGATCGGGGGATTGCGTGGCTGCTTCGTGGAGGCCATCGGGCCCAGCGCTGAAATAGGTGATCTGGAGGTATCATTTGTCTCGGTGCATGGCTCCACGCTGGGTCCGATTCGTGACGACCTCCGCATTACCGCCATCCAGTGCGATATCGATGTTGACAGCGACAACCAATGGTTGGGCGGTGACTTCGTGTCATCCGAGGCCTACCAGGACAACATTGAGCAAATGGAAGGCTTCGATGAAAAGCCTGGTGTCTACGTTCTTGTTGGTAGTGAGGGCGCTGAAGGCGAGACCGATCCCGATCGGGATGGGAAGCCGAATTTCGCCGATGGCATGATCGATGAAAACGAGCAAGACGGGGTGGAGGAGGGCGGTGACGTCGATCGGGTCGAGGATCGCGACGCTTTCCAGCCGGTGAAGCTGCGTCTTCTCGAACCCATCGATATTGAGCATGCGCGAGTACTGTTCCGCTACGACGATTCCGACCCGCAGGAAATCATTCCCACGCACCACGCACCGTTACGTAACCCTGATGGCGATGCGCCTGGCTTGATTGAATATGTCCCGGACGAAGGTCATCTGCGGCTTTGGCTGCGCCAACGCGATGATGATAATCCGGCCAAGCGTGACCCGGAGTCGATTGGGGCCGGCGGTGATTTCATACCTGCCGACGAGGAGTTCGCCGCGCGTGAAATCTTTGCCGACGGCAATGAGGCCACTGTGTATGTCGAGTCTGTGCGCCCGAGCGCTTCCGTCGCGGATCTTGAGATCGTGTTCGAGGTTGATCCGAACAGCGAGCACCTGCATCCGGGCTTCATGTGCAGCGATCGCGTCCGCGTATCTGCCGTTGTGCTTGATGTGGATGTCGACAGCGACAACGACAACGGCGTGAACGACGCTGACCGCAGTTTCCTTGAGGATCAGATTGAGGATCTGGTCGACTTCGGGCACGGCAGTGACACTGGAGAGGCGTGGCCTGGAAAGCTCGTCCAGGTGAATACGGGTGACGATGATTGCGATGGCAGGCCGGGCTATGCTGAAGGCATCGTTGGTCTATGGCCGCTAGATGGCGCCCTGTCCGATGATCAGAGTGATGTTGATTTTACGCAGGAATGGTTCGTGCCGCTTCACATTTCTTTGCCGAAGGCCATCCCTCTGAAAAACATGCGGCTGGTGATCCTGGACAAGAATCTGCCCAGTGTGCCAGACGCCATGACGCGTGACGGCGCGGGCACGCATGCGGATCCATACGTTTATAAACCTGCGCTTGGCAAGCTGCGCCTGTGGCGGCGGCCAGCGATGGCGCAGCGAGCAATAGCCGACTTCATCGAACACGAGCGCGCCTACGAGGCCTCTGATCTTTCCGACGGTGGGCATGAAATCACCCTGTACATCGAAGGCATCACTGCCTCTGAAAGCGTTGGCGACACGCGCCTCGATGTACTGCTCTACACCGACAGCATGGGCCGTTGGGTGGACCCGGACGAGGATGATCCCGAGGATGATCCCGAAGATGATGCCGAGCCCGATTTCCCCGGTCTGGCGGAGAAGGATCGGCGGCTTTCGAGAGACGCGGTTGTGCTGACTCTGGTGGACGTCCGGCGGTTCAAGAGTTCCGTATTCCCCTATGCCGACGATCCACAAGAAGACGAACAGAACCTTGCCGGCGGAAGTGAGCCCTGGGTCAATGATCTGTTCGGTTTCCGGGCCGATTATGGCCAGAACGACGGCCCGTTCTGGAGCCTCATGGCAGGCAATGGCTTTGCCGGCTTGGAATGGCTGGTCAGGGTGGATCCGACCGCGACAGGGAAGCGCGGTGTTGATAATCCTGAGTTCAGCTCCTTCGACGCCAATCCGGGTCAACGCGATTCTGACCCATCATCGAAGTGGAATGGGGTTGAAGTAACGCCCCATGCTGCGACTGGAACGCGTGTTGGCAAGGTGCCTACAGATGGGGTCATCGCCGATGATTCGACCAGGCATATCCCGGATGACAGCTACGTGTTTGGTCATGACTTCCAGAATGGTGCCTACTGGGCGAGCCGTATCGACGCGCACGGTTCACCGCCCGATGGCGAGGACGGCAAGTTCCCGAAGCACGCTCCGGCCCTCAAGCGTCGCCCGGGTACGATCTACGAACCGGTGATCGCGGTCATCAAGGGCGGGCTCGGGTACCCCAGCAATCAAGTCGCCCTTTACGGCCTGACCCCCGATGCTCCGGATCCCCGTGGTACGCATGGCGAGGACCGGGCCCGATGGCGGTTCATGGCCGTCGCTCGAGATCCCGCAGATCCAGCCGTCAATGTCCCATCGGGTGTGACACTACGTTGGGCCCTGAGCAATGGACGATATCCAGGCCTTCATGACGGCGATCTCCAGAGCGGTCGAGGGCTGCCAGGTGGGTTTGAGGCGGTCGCGGATGCGCCCGAGAACGAAGGTGGACAACCGGTCTTGATCGATGCCGATTTCGCCGCAGGTCGCTGGGAGCCTCGCTTGGAGGTGATCCGGGATGGTGAGGTGATTGGTGTTGCAGAGATCCACTCGTTGGTGGTCGAATCGGAGCCGGGAGAGGCCTTGGACGATCCGCCCAGTCGGGTTGAAGACGCATTGATTCGCGGTGCAAGTTTTAGCGTGAGCAATCTCGGTGCGACCCAGGACAGCCTGGATGTCGATGTCCGACTGTCCGTAGACCCGTCTGGGCGTGATCGTGGACGTGTGAGTCTCGACGGTTATCCGCAGAATCAGTATTGGTGCGGTCGCCAGGACGACCATGACCTGGCCCAGTACCTGCCAGTCGCAGAAGGCGAAGCGGTCGAAGTGTGGCTGCAGGGATACGACGGCGTTCATCCCGAAACGGAGAGCGATAGCGATCACGGCGGCCCGTGCTTGGTGGTGCAAGCGCAGGCTTTCGAAGAGATCTTCTACGACCCAATGGACCCGTTCGACTTCCCGCCTGCATGGTTGAAGAAGAGCCCAGCCCGGTGGCGGTGGTTCGAGACCGATCGTCAGCCGTTCTTGACCTATGCGAAGCGCATCCTGGTCAGGCGGATGGATGCTGAGCGACCGATCACGGACGTGCTCGAGGAGTTTCCGAGCGATCGCTGGTACGATCTCACGGGCAGCGCCCGGGCACAGGACTACGCGGTCCTGAGTAGTCCGCGTCCGGGGATTGTGATCAGCGATGTCCAGATTGATGGCCAAGGCGTCGGCGACCCGGATACGGCGATCACCCGAACCGTGACGATTGAAGGGTATGTCCGCGATCGTATCGCGGACGTGATCAAGGAACGAGAGGCCGTGGATGCCGGGGGGGCAGACATCAAGAGTATTGACGCCTTCATTCATGGCAGTGACAGTGAGGCGGCCAGCGTCGACTGCGAAGGCAAGACAGAAGACAACTGGACGTTCTGGGCTCCTTACCCGTATCGAGGTGAATTCGAGCTGGAGATTCAGGATGTGGAGATGCGCCACTTCGGGGCTGAGATCCTGCTGCGGACCAGCGCCAATGTCGCGGGCAACTGCGGCTGGTTACGCTTGTTCATCCGCATCGACCAGCAGGGTGCCGCTACCTATCAGATCCTGGATGACAGTGACCATGGCCTGGACCAGCCTTTCCTGGTCCAGTATAGCGGATCGGAGCAGAGCCAGGGTCAGCCCGACTACGAGGATGCGCTCTTCGAACGTGTTGATGGACGCAACCTCGATATTGGCAACTGGCAGATCGGCGTTGGCGCGCAACGCTCGCTATTCGGGGGTGACAAAGACGACTGGGCCTCCTTTGTTTCCCGCGAGGTCGGTGCGTCCGACAATGCCCAGCGACCGCTCGTTTTCCACATGGTGCCGCGTAAGTCCGGTGAGAGAGCTTGCGACCTCTGCTTCTGTGACCCCGACAGCGGCAAGCTGGCCACCAAATCGATCACCTTGCCTGAATTGGACCACGTCCCCTCTGGCACCGACGCCTTCATCGAGTTCAAAACCGCTGATGACCGCGATTCGATTCAATGGCATGCACCGATCGCATATTATGGGCCGGGTGGATACGCCGATGATTCCACGCAGACCATTCGCGAGCGTCGCCACGCCGCAGGCATGGGCCGGATCCTGAAGACCGATGGCCTGGGGCTGGGTGACGAACGTCATCAGCACCCGCTCGGCGAACGGATTCCAGTTCATCTGCGCGCACGTCTCGGGCGCGGTTACCGAACAAACGCCGTCCGGCTCAAGCTCGATGGCGAGCGCTGGGTGCAGGTCTTCGAGCAGGCGGGAACCGGGGAAGCTGGCGAGGCTGAAGAGCCGGTTCTGGGCCACGGTTCCGATGGATGGATCGCGACCAAGAACTACCGTTGGGACGAACTGCCGGAAACGCTGTGGATCCATTGCGGCAAGGACACAGACCTCGTGCTCAGCGTCGAGTTTCCGACCTATGCGCACGCCAATGCCAGCGATTCGTGGAATAGTGGCCCTGGCGTAGTAGAGGAGACGGGGCTGCCCGGTTTTGACTTTGTCCGTGATGAGTTGTTTGGATTCGAGCTCTACCGGTTGACCGGCGGCCTCGGTTCAGGGTCACCTGGGACGCCAATGCGGCAAGTCATTCCCGGCATCGGGTCCGTTCATCTGTCTCGAGGCAATGTCCACCTTTCGATTCCGAGCTTCATTTACCCCACGCCGGTTCTGAACCCGGATGTCGGTTTCCTGTTCAACGGCTTCGATGGCCTGCGCGAGCTTCCCGAGTCACCCACCGGCTGGATGACCAACTATCACCAACGGACGGTCAGCCCGTTTCTTCATGGTGAAATCATGGAGTTCGACGAAGACGTGCTCAAGGATAGTTCTCTTTCCTTCGTCTACATTGATGGCACGGGGCAACGCCACGTATTCAGTGTGGCCGACGACAAGTACGTCTCAATCGCGACCCACTCTGGACTGTGCGGCGCAGAGCTATGCTACAACGCAACGACTGGCGATAGTGAGGTCGTTGCCTATGACAACATGATTCGGTACTTCGGCGACAATGGGCATCTAGATTACATCCGCGCGATCGATGGGCAGGGCATCGCTATCCGCCGGGGCGGCGAGCGTGACGAGGAAATCACCGAGGTGAGCGACCACTATGGCCGCTCGCCGGCGGTCGACATCCCACCGTGCCTGCGGACCGGGCAGCCATCTGACGGCGCTGTTGGCCCCGATTGGCGACCATGGCGAATCGAACTCGACCCCGAAAGCGGACTGCCGAACTTCGCTGTATTGGGTGAAACGGGGGAAGAGCGGTTGTACGAGTTGGGCTATGCAGGCGAAGGGCCAGACGGCGACGACGGTGGCAATGGCGACGAAGAGGGAGATCCACCGAGTGCGAGGCAGGCTGACGCACGCTTGGCGTCAGTGGCCTTCCCTGATGCAAGTGCAGATCCCGACACCACATGGCCACCGGCATTGAGGCATTCCATCGACTATGGTGGTTACGAGGGACCGGGCTATGCGAGCGCGGTGACTATCGAGGAGTTGTTTGGCGGCACGACTGCATACCAGATCGACAGCTCCATGGATTTCCTGACCGCAGTCACGGACGCCGAAGGGAGCGTCACGTCGTTCGTGCCGGATCAGCAGAAACATCGGGTCGCGCGGCACCAGCGCGGCCGTAGCGTTGTGCAGTACTCCTATGACGACCACGGGATGCGCACGGCGGCTCGATATGAGGGTAGTGGTCCATCCTTACCGCGAAGCTGGACCTATGAGGCCCTCCCCGGTGTGAAGGGAAGCTGGGTTCTCGTGAAGACCAGCACAAGGGGCAGGGATAGCACGATCGAGGTCATCAATGACGGCTTTGGCGACTTCCGTACAGGTGCCGCGAAATTGGTGACCGATACCCATGGCGGGCGGGCCGACTATCAGTACACCGAAAGAGGCTTCCTCTCGCAGAGTTCAAATGAATTTGGGGTCACCCTTGAATTCACGGACCTGGAGAACCGCTTTGGGCGGTGGCGCAAGCAGGCCACGCCGATGCAGCGCACCATCGACCGCGCCTTCTATGAAGATGACTACGCTCAGCTGCATAAGCAACGGGGGCGGTTCGTCGAAGTGTTCACAGTCTACGAGTACGATGGTCATCAGCGATTGCACAAGGTCTATCCACACGGACCTGGTGGACCGGCCGAAACGATCGTGCAGAACATTTTTGATGAGACCGTGTACAACGAAGACGTCCTGGGCGTCAAGAGTGAGTATGTCTATAATGTTTACGGCATGCCTGTCAGTGCGGGTGGTACTGCGAGTGGGTATGCGCACTATCGCTACGCTCTGGTCGATGGCGGGGGGTATAGTGAGACGACCTATGTGGCCACAGGCGCAGAGCTGGAGGGCGCTGAGTCCAGCACCAAGACCGGGGTGACGACCTATGATGGCGTCGGGCGGGTGGTTTCCAACAAGACCTGGATAAGCACGCCCACGCCAACTCCGCGCGTCGTCAGCTACGACTATACTCCCGAAGGATGGGTGGAGCGGATCAAGGGCCCCAGGTCAGGAGAGGAGCGAATCTTCCACTACTACGACGCAGGCCTCCGCAGCAAGGTGGAACGCACAGTCTCTGAGGGGGAATACGCGAGTACACAGATGAGCTACGACGACCACGGGAACACAGTGTCTGTGATCGATCCGGATGGAGTGGTCACTACGACCACTTATGATCGTGGTCGACCGGACACGGTGACCTACGCTGACGGCAGGGAACTGGTTTACGGTTACAACAAGACACGCGTGTCCACCATGACGCAGACAGGTCGTTCACCGGCCAAGGTGCTGTATAACAACGATGGCGAGCGCATCGGCATGGAAGATCCTGACGGATTCGTCACGAAGGAGGACCTGGAGCGTTCTGAAGGCAGTTGGCAGGTCGTGGGTACGAGTGCGGGGCCTGCTGGTGCCACGCTGACGACCAACCGGACCACTTTGGATGGGCGCGGATACGCCAGCAACACTGTGCGTGTGAGCTTCGGTGACGCTGGCGCGACCTCATCGACCGAGTTCTTGGATGTCGATGCCACCGGGCGCCCTTGGGGGCGCAATGAGACGGCGGCCGGCATGAGCCGGAGCTTCAGGCAGGAGCCTGCTGCCCACAATCCGTACCTGGTCGCCAAGACCGAACGCACTATCGGCGCTGTTTTGAAGGAGGTTGGCAGGTACTCCTATCATTCGCTCTTCAAGGGTATGGTCGAGGAGGCCACCAACCTGGCACACCGGGTCCGAAATGTAATCGATGCGGCCACCGGCGATGTGATCGATCAGAAAGATAACGGAGGCTCGGACCTAGGCAGCGTGAATGAGGTGCTCGAACGGGACCTGGCCGGAAACACGTTGCGTTGGCGAGACGGTGACGGATTTGAATGGTCCCGTATGGTCGACTTGGGCGATCGTGAACGGCGGCGGGAATCTCCTTCTGGTCATGTAAACGAACAGGATTACACCCCGGGCGGGCGGAATACGGAGCGAAGAGCATCGGGGCCCGATGGTGATCTGGTTACAGTGCGTCTGGTCGAGCATGACGCGGCGGGACGACCCGCCATCATCACCAACCCCGTGTCCGGTGTAGAGACGCGTCGTGAATACTACAGCTCAGGCGCTCCTGCCGGGTTGGTGAGGTCCGTAACCCAAGGGAGCCTGACCACTTCCTACACGTATGAGAATCGCCGTGTGGCCACAAAGACCGATTCCAATGGGACGACCGTATATGAGTACTACCAGGACGGTCCCCATACAGGGCGCTTGAATAGGATGACGCGCCCCGGCGGGTTGACCGAAGCCTATAAGTACTATCTAGACGGGAAGTTGCGCGAGCGATCCGGCAATGGTCTGGTGGAGAGCTATGAGTATGACGAAGCGGGTCGGCTCGACATCAAGACCGTCACCGCTTCAGAGGCTGCGAAGGCGGATGTCAAGGACCCCGATGGCCAGATCACATACGAGTACGAATACAACTCAGATGGAACCATGGCCAAGATGACGGTCAACGGGGTCGAGAAGGTCTACCAGTACGATGAGTATGGCCGTCTTCAAGGTATCGATGGTGAGATGATACAGGAGTTCGATGCGCGCGGTCGGGTCCGAGCAATCAACATTCCTGGTCAGGATTCGATCGATGTCCTCTATCGCAATGGGGGGCGTGGGCATCTCGTGCAGGAGCGCGGGGGTTATGTCTACAACTATGAGAACGGCCGTATATCTGAAGTGACGGACCTTGCGACGGACGAGAGCGCCTCGTATGCGTACTGGAACAGCAGCAATCTGATCAAGGAGGCCTCACTGCCGGGCGGTATCAAGCGGAAGTTTGAATACTTTGCCGACGGACGTCAGAGGCAGGTGGAGACCTACGCCAATAACGACTTTGTGTCTCAGTTCGGGTATGAATACGACACGGACGGTCGTCTTACGGATATGTCCGCCACCACCCCGCTTTGGCAACGAACTTACGGCTTCATCTATGACGGGTCCGGGCGCCTTGATGCTGAGGTCTGCGAAGATGACGATGGGCTCGTCTACCGGCGAGAGTATGCTTACGAGGGAGCGGCGGGTGCGCGTGGGAACATCACGTCCATTGATTTCGAGACCAGGGAGCCCGTTGAGAGACGGGCGGGGACGGAGTTCGATCTACGGCTTCGGCGAGATCAGACCTTTGCCGCCCTGAGGCTGCCGGCATCGCTTCCGCACGGCTGGAATCTGAGTGCTGAGGCTGAAAGTGTCGGTGCCCTGCGATGGCTGCCCCTGGAGGATGCTGTTGAGGTGCTGCCGGTGGCGTTAAATCTTCCTGACGACAATCGCGTTCCGCTAGGCCTCTATGCCTTGGAATTACGTGCGCGACGTACAGTGAATCAGTCGGCGCGTGCGGGCATGCGATTTGGGTCGCAGGTTGAGATCTATGCGCGGTATGCGTACAACGAAGTTGACAACGAGTACTCGGTCCGGGTCAGTATCGCCTTCGATGATGATGGGCCCGGTGGCAGGGCGCCCCGAGTGTACAATAGTGACCCGATAGTCTTGCCCCCTGGGTCAGACGGTTGGTTCCCGACTGCCACGCTGCGCATGGCCGCCCGAGGCTCAGGTACTCGGGTTGAACTGGTTACTGATGGCCTTGGCGGGGGCTTGGCCGGTGCGGCGATAGTCGAGCGCAAGGTCGTGCTGGACGCCCCGGTGTCTCTGCCTGTTGATTCGTGGTCGATGATCGCCCGGGGTGGAGCGGAGGTTGAATTCGATCGGTTGGCATGGATGGATCTGCAGCAGGGTGATGAAGTGAGCATTCAGCGGGAGTATACTCCCTATGCCAATCGCCTGGTGCGGTCGCAACGCAGCGACGGCAGTCAACGTCACTTCGCGTACAATTACTGGGGCGGCCTGAGTCGCGAGGTTGCTGAGTGGGGCGCCTGGTCCGAAGTCTCCACGTATGACTATGACAGCCTCATGCGTCGATCAGGCATTCGGGTCGAAGCCGGAAGTGGTGCTGTGATCAGCAACCAGGAAGAAGAGTACATCGGGACAGGATGGATGCGCCGAGCGTCGACCATCAACGGTGTGCGTCGCTCCTTTGCCTATGACGGTCACAACATCCGTTCAACGAACATGGATGGCGAGACGACTGTCTATGCCAATGTGCCAGGTGGGCGGTGGGCGCGTCACCGTCAGGGTCTCTCAGAGGACGAGCTACGTGTGTACATGAGCAACGGGCGCGGTGACGTCAACGGATATGCCGTCGAGGGCCAGGTGAAGCGATGGATGACCTATGATGCATACGGTCGTCAACAAAGCTATGCGTACAACGACGGCGCTTGGGAACGCACCGACGGGGCCAGCGGACCGGGCTACCGTGGACTGTGGCATGATGCCACAACCGAGCACATCTACATGCGACACCGGTACTACGATCCGTCTATCGAGCGGTTTACCAAGGTGGACCCGGCGCAGGCTGGGAATAATTGGTATGCCTATGCCGGTGGGGATCCGGTGAA
>CAZTGE010000017.1:0-43313 GCA_964612995.1 uncultured candidatus Brocadiaceae bacterium
GCCCACCACTCGGCGCCAGACCCCATCGCGTACGATGGGGCCCCGAAAAAGGGCGCGGTAACCACTCATGCCCGTTGGGCCTGAGTGGTTACGCGCACTTTTCCCGAGCAATGGAATGGGGGCGTAGCGGGGGCGACTGCGCGCAGCGCAGAGCGAGCCCCCGCGAACAAAGAGCGGCGCAGGCTGCGACCGCTATGATGAGCCCTTGGGCTGCGGGCGGCGCCTGCGCTATGGTTGGCAACCACTCATGCCCGATGGGCCCGAGTGGTTACGGAGGCGCCTCAAAGCTCCGGTGCGAGTGCGCTCCACAGCACCGCATCAGGACGCACCGCCTGCTCGCTGGTGCCGACCACGCGCACACCTTTCAGGTGGCCGACCGTCAGGAAGCGCTGGCGCGGCTCGCTGAACTGCACCTCGTACCACTGCTTGTGGAATTTCTCACCGAGCGGCACGACGGCCACCAGCACGATCGTAGCGCTGGCGTCCAGGCCGACGCGATCGAGCGCATCGCGGACCGCGGCCTGACAGGCATCTGCTGCTGCGGACATCGATGGCACGGGCGCGAGCGCTGACATGCTGGTCAGACCATGCGGCCAGACCTTGATCCGTGAGCTGCGCGCCTCGGTGAAGACCAGCGCGTAACATCCCGCCGCGGCCGGGACCTCGGGGATGACCAGCTCGACCGGTCGCGTGCCGCCGGACTGTTTCCCCTGCCGCAGGCGCCAGGTCCCGCCATCGTCGAGGCGCCGCCACGGCCCTTCGGCGCAGCGACGCAGATCGATGCCGGAAGCCGCCTGGACGAGTTTCGCGACGGCCTCGGGCCGCAGGGCGAAGTGCTCCTGCCCCGCGGTGATCCGCCCGGTCTCGCCGCTGAGCGGCTCGACCCAGTCCACCACGCCCTCGTCGACCCGGAGCGAGGTCATATCGGCATCGGTGATCAAGCGGAACCGGGTCCCCACCACCCGCGCTTCGAGGTGCTCACCAGCGATCACGAAGGGACCACGCCCTGCGCGATCCACCACCTCGGCGGTGGCCGTTCCGCGCACCAGCCGGTAGCGCAGACCGGTTGCTGCCGGACGCGGTTCCAGGATGCTGCCGGGCGCGAGCAGCAGACGGCTACCATCGGGGCAACGGGTCTCCACCGCCTGCTCCGTCGCCTGCACGGCACCGGTTCCGGTCATCCCGCGCCCGAGACGGGTGAACCACCACCCCCCGAGGCCGAGCAGAACGGCTGCGGCCACGAGTGCAGCGGCCAGCCGACGTCGGGCCCGTACGCGCCTTGAACAGGCGATCGGCTCGGCCAGCTCGGAGCGCAGCTGGCGCGCGAACATCGCCTCCTGCCAGAAGCGCGCCCGCAGCTCCGGATCACGCTGCAGCTGGTGATCGAGTTCGGCCACCTGCTCTGGGGCGAGACTCCCGTCGAAGTAGGCCGTCAGCAGATCGTCATCGGAGCCAGCGCCACTCATGGAGCCACCTCGTCGAGCAGGCGTTGACGGATGCACCCGCGCAGGGCCCGCCGGGCCCGATGAAGGGCCACGCTGATAGCTCCAGCGCTGCTGCTGTGGGCCCGGGCGATGGCGACCGGAGCCTGATCCTCGGCATACCGCTGGCGAAGCAGGGTGCGCAAGCGTTCCGGCAGGTCCTGCAGGCAGCGACGCAGCGCGACCCGATGCCGGTCCCAGACGTCGTCGACCGCGGGCGCGGCGTTGACCAGGAGATCGATGGTATGCGGCTCGAGCAGGGGATGCCGGCGGCGGCGACGGCGCTGGCGGCGCAGGGCGTCGAGGACCTTGTTACGCGCGATGGCCCGGATCCAGGCCAGGAAATCGGTTCCCGACCGGAAGTCGGCCGACTTGTCGACTGCGGTGATGAACACCTCCTGGAACAGGTCCTCGGCCAGATCCTGGTCGGGGACCAGGGCGTGGAGGAAGGCCTTGATCCGCTCGCTGTGCATCAGCAGCAGGCGTTCGACCTCGCTCAAACGGCGATGTGGACGTGCTTCACGCTCCATGCCTGTCCCATTGCCGTCCATGAGTGGATCTTACACTCCTTTGCCCCGAAGCCCAAGCCGCCGTGCGCGAGCGTCACCGCAGGCGATCTGTCGCTACAGCCCGGCTGCACCGAAGGCATGATCGCGCACCGGTCATCACGGCTGCGCCCGCAATGCGGGGCGAGACCACCGGCGTGGCGGCTTACCAATCCGCGATCGGCTCCGCCGTCGTCGCCGGCTCGGCATCCGGCGGCACCAGCTGGGCCGCGATCCGGGTGCTGGCTCCAGCCGGCAGCGTGATCAGGCACTGCAGCAGAGGCTCGGCATTGGGGGCATTCCAGTCGTGCGGCGGCGTGAGGTCGCCGAGCGTGAAGGCAGCATCGGCCGGCGCCAACAGGTAGGCGGTGATCTGCTTGCCGTCGAGGGTGAGGGTGGCCCGGTCTGGCGCGGTGATCTCGATCGCCGCCGCCGTGACCATGCCCCAGCGGACCGAATGCCGATCGCCGTCGGCGGTGATCTCGTCCTGGATGAGCACGCTGCCGTCGTGGCGCAGGACCACGCCCCGGGTGGCGTGCTCGAGCGCGAAGGCGTAGACCGGGGTCAGGTCGAGAACGGTGTGGCCGGCGGCGCCCGTCTGCACCGATTTGACGATGGTCGCCGCGGGGCCGACCAGCAGGTTCCGCGTCATCGACCACCAGCACGTTGTGGGCGGGGGCGGTGTAACGGAACATCTTCCGTAACCACTCAGGGGCTTCGCCCCTGAGTAGCAGAAAGGTGGGCCGGAGCCCTATGCTCGCAACCCTTGGGTTGTGGGCGGAGGCCCACCTTGGTCGCGGCTCGCGGCTTCGCCGCGTTTTTCGCGGGCCCACGGCCCGTTGTCGCGGAAAACCACCGCTCGGTCGGACGATCGCTCCGACCTGAGTCCATCAGCGGACTTTTGATGGGCCCGTCACGACAGGCCAATCGCGCTCCCGCGCCACTTCAGGCCGGGCCTGCGCCAACCGACGATCCGATCATGCGGCTCCCGCGACCTGATCGGCGTGGATTATCCGGGCGGACCTTTTACGCTCTGGTATGCGCAATGCTATCATCGAATCCATCATAGCTCCGTTGACCCTGCTGCTCGCCAGCACGAGCATCGGCGCGGCGGAGGGGAATCTGGTCCTGCGGCTCGCTGGCGCCCTGGACCATCCCGATCTGAACAGCGCGGCCGATCTGGTGGTCGAGCTCGCACCAGATCGCAGCCGCGGCTGGGCCAGCGATCGCGGCTACTCGACCGCGCTGCACCTGGTCGACGTACTCGCCGCGGACGCGGGCCGACTGCGCCTGCGCGTGCACCTGGGGGTCGACCCCTGGCGCGTGCGCGGGGCGGGAACCTACACCGTGCAGATCCCGGGAGCGGAGCCGGGGTCCTACGCCGGCGCCATGACCTTCACGGGGATCGAAGGTCCGCGCGAGGTCGCCGGTGCCTGCACCGCTTCCCGACGATCCGCCTGGCCCGAGCCGGTGGAGGGGCAGGAGGGGCACGTACCGCTGCGAGCTGGCGAGCACCCACGGTTGCTGGTGCGCACGCCGGTTCACGAATCCTGGGGCGAGCGCTCCGAGGCCTGGTGGGCCGCGCCGAGCGTCCGCGCCCTGATGGCCGCGCTGCCAGACAGTGACACGGCCGCGAAACCGGGCGCACCCGAAGATGGAGCCCACGTCGACGCGGCCAACCTCGGTTGCGCTCATCTGATCACCGGCGACCCGGCATTCGCCACCCGCGCCGGAGCGATCCTGCGCGCGGCAGGACTGATGGGCGGCGAGAACGCCGCCCCCCACCACCACTTCCGTGAGGACATCCACCTCGCTCCGGTGATCGTGGCCATGGCCCTGGCCTATGACAGCTGCTACGACGCCTGGGATGAGGACCTCCGCGCCGAGTGCCGCACTGCGTTGCTGGCCTCGCTGCGCCGCCTGTACGCCGCGACCATCGACGGCAAGCCGATGAAGGGCACGAACCTCGCACCGTGGAGCAACCGCAACGCGATCCGGATGTCCGGCGTCGGCGTCGGCGCCCTGGCGCTGCTCGGCGACCTCGCGCCCGACGATCCGGCCACCCCGCTGCTCGAGGAGATGATCCGCACCGCCTGCTACGCGGCACGCGAGTACCTGCGCGTGGGCATCGGGGGCTCGGGCATCGGCATGGAGGGGCTGTACTACAAACACATGACCCTGGCCCGTGGCCTGTCCCACTTCCTGCACGCAGCGGCCACCGCCCGGGGGGAGCGCCTGGCCAGTCGCGAACACGACCGCTTCCTGATCATGGGCCAGTTCCTGGTTCGCGACCTCGGCGAGTTGGGCACCATCACCACACAGGCGGCGCTGTGGCCGACACTGTGGCAGACCGCACCCCGGCGCCACCTGCCAGCCCTGGTCGATCGATTCGGTGGCGGGCCCGCGCATGAGGAGGTCGTCGCCGTGCGCCCCTTCTTCACCGGCCTGCATCTGGCCACCTTCCCGCACAACACGCTCGAGGCCGAACGCCTGCCTCTGCCCTGGTACGCGCCCGACCCACGCAAGGGCTGCCATCTGTTGCGTCCAACGCCCAACGCTCCGGCCGACCCGCTGGCGGTGGTCCATCTCAAGAACGATCTGCGCCAGTCCTGTCATTACGAGCGCTTCGGCGATTGGCCCGAGCTGCGCGTCGAGGCCTTCGGCCAACGGTGGCTCGCAGGGCGCTTCCTGCCGCAGCTGCCGCACCTGAGCACAGCGATCAACCCCCACCAGGGGCCCCGCCTCATCGACAGCGCCGTGGCCGATGACCAGGCGGTCGCCTTCACCCTCGACCTTTCGCCGCAGTACTGGCAGTACCTGCAACCGACGGCCGGATTCCAGCGCCGTGCCGCGCGTGAGAACGGCGCCCGACTGGTTGCACATCCACACTGGCCGGATGTATTCTTCGATCACGGCGTGCGCGCCGAACGGCAGCTGCTGTTGGATTTCAGCGGTCGTTGCGGCGCGCCGGTGCTGGTGGTCTGCTGCGATCGCATCCTGGACCTGCCACCCCATGCAGTTCAGGACGAACCGCCTCCGGCCGCGGGTGGCGCCGCACCGCCCCCTTTCGCCGGGCGCGTTTCCAGAGCCGAACCCGAGCCGACCAGCGAGTGGCAGCTGCCACTCGCCGAAGCGACCGGGGAGATGGGGCGCACCAAGGCCGAAGAGGATCGCCAGCTGCTGATCGGGCCGAGCGATGCGGTGCATCTGAGTGCCTGGGCCGTGCATCCATCGGCGTGGGCGAACAGTGCCGGCCGCTTGGTGGACCCGGAGCATCGTTACGTCACGCTGCTGACCATCCAGGATGGCGCGGCACCCCGGGCGACCATCGCGCGCGACGGCGCGCAAACGGTGGTGACCATCGGCGAACGCCACCTGCGCTTCGACTCCGAATGGCGCCTCGAGCGCTGGCAGCAACCCGCCACCGACAACCCGTGAGCGACAGGAAAGCACCGTGACCGACCTCGGCACCGCAGCGCGCCCCTTCGATCTGCCCGACACTTGTGCCGACGGCCTGCATATCGATCTCACCAGCGGCCTGACACACATCCACTACCATTTCCACAACGCCTACGAGCTTACCGCGCTCACCGGATCGCACGGAACCCGCAGCGTCGCCGCCCACGCCGAGATCTATGCCCAGAGCGATCTGGTGTTGCTGGCCCCGGGCATGCCGCACGGCTGGAGCATCGACGCCTGCGAGCCGGATGCGGTGCACACCGCCACCGCCCTGTTCACCCACGAAGGCCTGGGCAACGCGATCCTCACCCACCGCGACGCGGCCCCGGTGCTCGAGCTGTTGCACGATGCCGAACGCGGCGTGGTCTTCAATCGGGCCACCGCCGTCACCGCCATGCGGAGGATGCAGGCGATCGGTACGCAACACGGCATGCGCCGCCGCTTGCAGTTCCTGTTGTTGTTGTGCGACCTCGCGCTCGAAACCGAGCATCACGCTCTGCTCGACCAACCGCATCGGCAGCGTGGCAGCGATGCCGACCACCGCGCCCTGTGCCACATCCTCGCGCTGGTGCAGGCGGAACCCGGACGCCAGCTCGCACTCGAAGAGGCCGCCAGCCATCTGGACATGAGCGTACCGACCTTCACCCGTTTCTTCCGCCGCATGACCGGCGACAGCTTCATCGCCTACATGAACCGTTGGCGCATCCAGCGCGCCTGCGGCCTGCTACGCGAGACCGGCGACAAGGTCCTGGCCATCAGCCAGACGGTCGGATTCGGCAACCTCTCACATTTCAACCGTCAGTTCCATCGCGAGGTCGGCTGCACTCCGACCCAGTACCGCCGCCACGCGGCAACCGAGGAGACCGACGCCGGCCCGGAGATCGCATGAAGCGCGTCCATCTCGTCTGCAACGCCCACCTCGACCCCGTCTGGCTCTGGCATTGGCAGGACGGCTGGGCCGAGGCCCTGGCCACCTTCCGCATCGCGGCCGACTTCTGCGAACGCAATCCCGAGTTCGTGTTCTGCCACGGCGAGATGCTGCTCTACCGCTGGGTCGAGGACTACGAGCCCGAGCTGTTCGCCCGCATCGTGCAACTGGTACGCGCGGGGCGCTGGCACATCTCCGGCGGCGCCTACCTCCAGCCCGATGTCAACGCACCGCACGGTGAGAGCCACATCCGCCACTTCCTGCTCGCGCAGGAATATTTCGCAGACCGTTTCGGCGTCACACCGCGTACGGCCCACAACTACGACCCCTTCGGCCATCCCGAGGGCTACGCCCAGATCCTCGCCGGCTGCGGCATGGACCACTACGTGTTCTGCCGGCCCGACGCGACCGGTTGGCAGCTGCCGGTGGGGCCGTTCCGCTGGACCGACCGCTCCGGCGCCGAGGTGATCGCCCGCCGCAGCGACGAGCACTACTCCACCTGGGGCAACGTCGAGGAGAAGTTCTCGCGCTTCCTCGCACACTACCACGACGAGCCGGTGAGCATGATCCTGTGGGGCCTGGGCAACCATGGCGGCGGCCCCTCGCGCGAGGAGTACGCCACGGTTCGCGCCCACATCCGATCGCGCGCAGACCTCGACTTCCGGCATTCCACGCCCGACGCCTTCTTTGCCGACCACCTCGCCACGGTCGGGCGCGACCGGCTCCCACGCGTCGCCGGCGAGATCCAGAACATCTGCCCAGGCTGCTACACCTCGATGGCGCGGATCAAGCGCGCCCATCGCCAGACCGAAGCGGCCTTGCTGAGCACCGAGCGCTGCGCTGCGATCGCCTGGTGGCACGGACTCGCCGAGTATCCGGCCGCGCTGCTGGAATCGGCATGGAAGGACCTGCTGTTCGCCCAGTTCCACGACATCCTTCCGGGCACCGGCAGCCCCCGGGCCGAAGCCGACAGCCTGCAATTGCTCGCCCATGCACGCGAGTGCTGCGAACGCGCCCAGCTGCGCCTGACCCACGCCTGCATCCGCCACGACCCGGCGCCACGACCTGGCGAGATCCCGGTATTCGTGACCAATCCCCACGGTTTCCCCCTCCGGACCCAGGTCGAATTCGAATGCAACCTGGCCTATCGCAGCAGCCTCAGCCGCCACCCGCACATCACCGTCAGCCACGACGGCCGGGCGGTGCCGCTGCAGCGCCTGCACGCCGAGACCGTCAGCGCCAAGGACTGGCGCGTGCGTCTGGCCGCGGAGGTCGAGCTCGAACCCTTCGAGATCGCCCGGCTCGAGACCGCCTTCATCGCCGGTCGCGCGGCAACGGTCACCCCGCGCGCTCCGACCAGGGCCAACCTCCGCTTCACCAATGAGCATTTCACGCTGCAGATCGATCCCGACACCGGCCTGATCGACCACTTCGCCCCGCCGCGCGTGCGACGCTCGCTGCTCGGCCCACGCGCGGGTGCGCCAGCGTTGTTCCGTGATCTCGACCACAGCTGGCGCTGCGGCACGCCGGGCCCCGGCGGCGACAGCGACGACCTCGGCCCCCACGGCTTCCACGAGGATCCGCTGCTGCTGCAGCTGGCCGATGCCCAGCAGGCCCACGCGATCCACCCCTCCCACGAGCACAAGTACGCCGATGGCCCGGAGGCCGGACCGCCGATCCGCATCACCGAGCACGGCGAACTCCAGACGATGGTCGAAGTGCTGTTCGTCGCCGGGCCGACCGCCGTGCATCGGCGCTACGTGGTGCGCCATCGCGATGGTCTGGTGGAGATCCGCGACCGGGTCTGGATGAACCACCGCGACCACATGCTCAAACTCGAACTGCCCCTGGCCCGACGGCCGCGCGAGCTCCTCGCCGACGCCTGCTACAGCGCGGTTACGCGCACGCCCGACAGCGAGCATCAGGAACGCCCCAACGGCCGCTGGCTCGCCATCGACGGCCTGCGCGACGACCCCACCCGCCTGGCCGTGCTCAACAGCGGCAGCCACGCACACGCCTGCCACGACAGCTCGCTCTACCTGGCCTGCCTGCGCACGCCGGCCTACGCCTCGTTCACCATCGGTCCCGCCAGCGACTGGCACCACGCCTGCAACCGCGAGCGCATGGATCTCGGCGAACACGAGTTGCGTTTCGCCCTCGCGCTGCACGCCGCGCCCGATGAGGCGCGGATCCGCCGCGAGGCCGACCTGTTCAACCAGCCGCTGTCATGGCAGGTGTTCCACCCGCAGCCGAGCCGGGTCGCCCGCCGCATCCGCAAGCTCGCCGCCGGAACCGTACGCGTCGATGATCCGGCGGTGCAGATCGTCGCCGTCAAGCGCGCGCAATCGGGCGAGCGGCTGATCGTGCGTCTGCTCGAGACCTCGGGCCAACCACGGCAGGTCCGACTGCACTGCAGCGGCGGACCCGCGCCCCGCCTGCATCTGCCCGCCCACGGCCTGATCACCGTGGCGATCGCGCGCCAGGGATCGCCGCGCTCTCAGCTGGTGGACCTGGTCGAGCGCCCGGAGACCGACGCGCGCTGAACAACGCGCGTCGGGCGACGCGGGAAAAGTGCGCATGACCATGCGCACTTGCAACTACTCAGGGGCTTCACCCCTGAGTAGTCACTATCGGTCAACACCACCGTCCGCGTGCCGGTCGGCGGCAGCACCCGGATCATCGCGATCCCGGGGCCAACGCCTTGCATCGTCACCGCCCCCCGCACAGGATCGGCACATGCGCCTGGGTGCCGACATCCGCCTCACGAACCCCGATCCGACGACCTGGGAGCGCGAGCTGCGCCGACTCGCACTGCGCAGCGTGGTCTGGCCGCTCGATCGGGATGAAAGCGAGGACCAGATCCGCGACTACACCGCCATCGCGGCGGCCCACGACGTGCTCATCGCCGAGGTGCCGGCCTGGTGCAATCCGCTGCATCCCGACGCGCACACCCGCGCGGCCAAGATCGAGCGCTGCCAGACCCGTCTCGCGCTCGCCGAACGCATCGGTGCCCGCTGCTGCGTCAACGTCGGCGGATCCTGCGGCGAGAGCTGGTGGGGGCCGCACCCACGCGACCTCGACGAGGACCGCTTCGACCTCGTCGTCGAGACCGTCCGCTGCATCGTGGACGCGGTCCGCCCCACCCGGACCCGCTACACCCTCGAGACCATGCCCTGGATGCATCCGGACTCGCCCCAGGCCTACCGCCGCCTGATCGCCGCGGTCGACCGGCCCGGCTTCGCCGTCCACCTCGATCCGGTCAACATGATCACCAGTCCACAGCGCTGTTTCGCCAATGCCGCGTTCCTGCGCGAGTGCTTCGAGCTGCTCGGCCCCTGGATCCGCAGCTGCCACGCCAAGGACGTGCGCCTGGACACGCGGCTCACCGTCCACCTCGACGAGGTCCCGCCGGGCCAGGGCGCACTGTGCTATCGCAGCTTCCTCGCCGGCCTTGCCCGGCTCGACCCCGACACCCCGCTGATAATCGAACACGTCGAGCCCGCGCAGATGCCAGCCGCGCTCGCGCACATCCGCACCCTCGCGGCCGAGGTGGACGGATGACGCGCATGCACCAGATCGTGTTCCCCGAGCGCGGCCGGGCCGTGTGCGTGGAGCGGCCGACCGACGCCAGCCCGCTCTCGCCGGACGAACTCGCCGGACCCACCTGCGCCTCGGTGATCAGCCCGGGCACCGAACTCGGGATGCAGTTCGATGCCGCCGACGGTTTCCCCCACCACCCCGGCTACGGCGCGGTGTTCACCGCCACCCGTCTGGGGGCGACCGTCGACGACATCACGCCCGGCACGCGTCTGTTCTGCATCGGGCCGCACGCCAGCCAGCAGCGCTGCCGCCGCGATGCAGTGGTCCCGATACCCCCGGGCCTGGATGCCACCACCGCGGTGCTGGTGCGCCTGCTGGGCATCGCCTGGGCCCGACTGAGCCTGAGCGCGGTGCGTCCGCCGGCGCCGGTCCTGATCACCGGCCTGGGACCGGTCGGCCATCTCGCCGCCCGCCTGGCCGCGCTCTGGACCCATCCGGTGCTGGCGGTCGACCCCGATACCCAGCGCCGCGGCCTGCTCGCCGGGCACCCGGGCATCGAATGCGCCGCGGCGGTACCGGTCGACGACCCCGCCTGGCAGGACCGCCCGGCCCTCGCGCTGGAGTGCTCCGGCTCCGAGGCCGCGCTGCACGATTGCTGCCGCCTGGTGCGGCGCGGCAGCGAGGTGGTGGTCTGCGGCGTGCCCTGGCGCAGCCGTGGCGAGCGCACGCTGCGCGACGTGATGTGGAAGGTGTTCTGGCGCCACCTGGTGCTACGTGGCGGGTGGGAGTGGGAATTGCCCTGGTTGCCGGATCCCTCCTTCCCGACCTGCTATCGCGACAACATCGCCGCCGGACTCGCCTGGCTCGCCAGCGGACGAATCGACCTCACCGGCCTCGCCGCCACTGTCGCGCCCCAGGACTGCCAGGCGCTCTACGACGACCTGACCGCCGGGCGCACGCAGCACCTGTACCACGTCTACAACTGGTCCGCGTCCGACTGACCCACGACCACGCGCGCGACGCGGACTACATGGCGTGCAGCGCTGCCCGGTTGTGAACCCTCGGCGCAGCAGCACTAGAATGATCTTTATCTTACCCGCACCGAAGGAGCGACCATGCCCGCCCTGACCGGACAGTCCCGCAAGATCCGTCGTCACACCCGCGACTGCGACACCCGCCGCATCCGCAGGCGCCTCGAAGCCTCGCTGCACTACTACGCAGAGAACCCGGACCAGATCGATCAACGGCTCGACGAACTCGCGCACGAGTGGGACATCGAACGCCTGCTCGAGAGCAACGCCTCGACCCTGATCCTCATCGGCAGCCTGATGAGTGCCTTTGGCCATCGCCGCGGTCACGTGCTCACGGGGATCGTCTCCGGCTTCCTGCTCCAGCATGCGGTCCAGGGCTGGTGCCCGCCGCTGGTCGTCCTCCGCCGGCTCGGCGTGCGCAGCAAGGACGAGATCCTCGAGGAGCACTACGCGCTGCGCGTCCTGCGCGGCGACCTCGACGAGCTGCTCTCGCGCGACTACGAACGCCCCGAAGACCGCATCCCGTTGCTGCTCGGCCTGCTGGAGGCCAACGCCGCCTGAGGCCGTGTCCCAGGCGGCTCAGGCCGGTGCCAGCTGCTCGCCGTCGGCGATCGGCTCCGCAGCATCAGCCATGTCGGCGGCGTCGGCGTCCTCCTCCTGCGCATCCTCGCCCCACAGCGTCAACAGCTCGGCGAGCGCGTCATCGTGGCCGGCGACCTGATAGCACTGGGCCAGGGCCTTGGCCGCCGGAGCGTAGGTCGGACAGTCGCGCAGGCTGGCCTCGAGGCTGGCGATGGCCGCCTCCCACTGTCCCTTGCCCATCTGCGCCAGGCCGAGGTTGTAGCGCACACCCGCCGCGGCCGGAAACCGGCGGACCACCGCCTCGTAGGCCGGCACCGCGACTCCGAGATTGCCGCGCTTGGCCGCAGCATTGGCCCTGTCGAGCCCGGTGAAGTCGCCACCGCCGCCGCGACAGGCGCGCAGCAGCTGCACCAGCGCCACCGGTACCCCGAGCACGAACAACAGGTTGGCGCCGAGCATCTTCCACGCCTGCGGCCGCATGCAGGTATGGCAGCAATGGGTACGACGATAGCTGTAGCCGTAGACGACCAGCAGGAAATAGAAGTAGAACAGCGTGAATGCCCGCGGACAGGCGTACATGCCGCATTCATCACAGATGCGGTACCGCTGTTCATGCGCGGGCGCATCGGGGCCGAGGGTGCTGAGGCTGTCGCAGTAGCTGCAATAGAGCTGCGGCCCGGTCGCAAAACCGGTGGTCTCGACCGTCGCGCCGCACTGCGGGCAGGCGGTGGCGGTGAAACTGCGCCCCTGTCTGGCCAACAGTTCGCGCCGCAGGTCGGCCAGCCGCCGCGACGCGTTGCGGTTGATCTGTTCCGCAATCCGGGGCGGCTTGCCGCCGGTCACTGCGATCGCCAACGGCGCGGCTTCGCCGCCCTCCTGCAACAACTGGATCACCAGGCGATCGAAGCGACACAAGACCCCGTGCACCGCGACGAGCGGTATCGACTCGCCATCGAGCACCAGTTGGGTCTCGTCGACCGAGCCCTTGCTACTGCGCAGACCGACCTGGTTGCCGTTCTCGTCGAGCAGCTTGTACTTGAAATCGATCGCCATGCCCTTCTCCCATGCCCCAGAGAGTAGCCGATCGCCGGCGAACACGCCACGGCAAATCGCCCGCCGGACCGTTGCACCAGGTGGCAGCCCCGGGACCGGGCGGATCGATGGCATCACGAGCCCGTCGGCGACAACGCGAAGGAGCACTCGTGGCTTCGGCTGCGCAGCCCGAGGCTACTGCTGTAGCCCAAACGATGGCCTGGCCGGTCCAACCGCACCGGCACCGTCGCATCGGCGCGCACCACGAGCGTCAGCCGGCAACTCAGCTCGCGGCCGACAACCACAGCGACGAGCTCGGCCACGGCCCGACGTCCGACGCCGCCCGGAAGAAAAGCCTCGATCTGATCCGGACCGACTGGCCCTACGCGCACGGTGAAGGTGGTGGTGATCGCCTGGCTGCTCGCACCCACGATCGTCCGCTTCCCGAGCACATGGTTGCGTCGACCCAGCACCAGGCGCTCGCTCGCGCCGATCGGCTCGCGCGAACGCACGCATTCGACCACCGCGACCGGCAGCGGCGCGAACCAATCGAGCAACACCCCCTCGAGCGCGCTGGCCGAGCGGGGTTGGCGGATGAGTAGCCCCGCGTAACGCAGCAGCCAGGGCCGATGACCGGCTTCGTCCGGCCGCGCCAGACCGAGCATGCCCAGCAGGCGCTGCGAATGGGCATCGGTACCGTCGGTGGCGTAATCGACCTCGATCCGGCGGGTACGCCAGCCGCGATAGAGCAACGCAAGCAGCCGGTGCTCCAGCAACTCCAGGAACCGTCGCGGCACATCTGTGCCGTAGGACTCCTCGAGCGCCTCCAGTGCCACGCCGAGGTAGCGCGGCAAAGGCGACCCAGCGCCGAACAGACCCGCGGCCGCAGTCTGAAGGCGGTAGCGCACCGCACCGCTCGCCGTCTCCTCCGCGGTCACGTCCGTGACTTCGCTCGCCGCGAAACCACACGAGGTATCGCCGAGCAGGCGTACCACCTCGTCGTCTGCCGGCCCGCCCTCGCCCAGGCGCACGCGTGCAGGGTGCGCGCGTTCGATCGCCGCGATGGCCGCGAACAGCTCGTATCGCTGCGGTTCGCGCAGGACTCCCCAGCCGCGTCGATCAGTGGACGTCATAGCATCGCCTTGCGCCCGAAGCGCGGAGCGAACTGGTGTACCACCGCGCCATCAGATCCGACCACGCACAACTGGGTGAAGGTGTTCACGCTCGCGGATTGGGCGAGAAACTCCCGCAACACCACCGCGAAGAGGTACAAGGCCCCTGGGCCACCGAAGCCCGCCTCCTCAACCGTGAGCACGTACTGTGTACCACGCACACCCAGGCCATCGATCAATCGCGTGACCGTTTGCGTCTCGACTCCGATCAAGGCCTCGATCAGACGCCTGTGCGCCGGCGCTGCCTGCCGGTCGGCACGGGCGCGCATATCGTTGAGATCGATCATTCCCCGCAGCGCAGAAAGCGACGCGAAAGAGCTGCTGTCGAGGGTCACATGGCCGATGAACGACCACCCGGCCTCGTCGAGCGCGGGCGGCGGCAATGGCCTCGATGGTCCGAACAGGTTGGTCACCGGGGGCAGGCCCGGATTGGCCGGGTTGGCGGTGGCGATGTCGCCGGGGGCCAGCCGTTGGGGCAGGACGTGGTTGGTGCACCACAGATCGATCGACAGCGTCTCATCGGCCTCCGGGTCGGCACGCACGAAGGCCAACTCCAGTTCGCTCCGTTGGCCGTCACCCGTCGGAGCACGGTATTCCTGATAGAAGTTCTTCGCTTCGCTGCCGAAACGCGACGGCGAGAACACGGGCAGATATCCGGTCGGCGTGGTCACTCCGCGCACCGTGCCGCTGATCGCGCGGATGCTGTGTACCTCGTACGCACCGGGATGGCCGCTGGGCCGGATGGGGAACCGGTTTCGCTCCGCCGTCGGCCGCACCGGGTCTGCGCCGCGCTCGAACAGATTGACCGCCGGCACACAATTCACCTGCACCGCGTCGGCCGGAACCTGCGGAAAGTCGTCGCGCAGATCCTCGAGCATGAACGCCAGCTCCAAGCGCGTCGCTGCCGCGAGCGCGCCGTCGGCGTTCCAACCCGCTAGCTCGACCGCGCAGAACTTGTCCGGGAAGCAGAAATACTCGTGCACCAGCCGCAGGCCGTCGAAACACCGATCGGGATATGACACAAGCGCGGAATCGCGCCCCAGACCGACCGAACGCACCACGCCAGCATCAAGGCGCAACACAGAGCCCGCAGCATCGTCGCCGCGCAGCTCGACGAGCGTGCACCGCTCGCACAACAGTAACAGCAGTTCGCGCCCGATCCCCGCGGCGGCGCCCAGGAACAGGCGCAACGGCGCGATGCCGACACTTGCCAGGGTCGCACCGGGGAGGCATTCCAGGTACAATGTGAGCGCCGCCGGGTGCGTACGCCGCAGCTGGGTGCGCACCACGCGCAGGGGGCGCACGGCGCAGTCCTCGGTCGTGCGGAAAGTACATGGCGTGTCCGCGACCGGGATGGAATCGACCAGACTGCCCGCGCGCACCACGACGCTCTCGGTGATGCCATCGCCGTCCTCGGGCCGGAAGCGCAGGATCGTCGCTGCCGGTACGGGGTGGAGCAGATGCGGCCACAGGTTGGCGATCAGCGCCTGAGTGTATTCGGACAGGTCTGCGTCGAGTCGACGACGGACATCGGCGCAGAGGAAGGCGACGCCCTCCAACAGACGTTCGACATCTGGGTCGACCGCTGGTGATTCGAGAAGCGAGGCTGCTTCGGGTCGCTCGCGTGCGAAGTCGCGCCCCAACTGGCGCAGATAGCGCAGTTCCTCGTCATAGTAGCTGTTCAACGTCACGGCTTCACCCCCGCACCTCCAGGTGCCCGGCGCCGTCGATGGCGACCTCGATACTCATGATGCTCTTGATCTCGCCGACCTGCAGCACACCGCTGATACGCAGATGGGCGACGAGCTCGTCTCCGGGCGTTTCGACGAAGGCAACACGCGGGTTCTGCAAGCGCGGTTCGTAGCGGGCCAGACACCGCGCCAACGCACAGCGGAACCGGTCGGCCGATGCGGGATAACCGTAGGCCAGCTCCGCAGGCGCCGGCGTACCGAAGTCGGGCTGGCACCGCGCGCTACCCAGCCGGGTTTCGAGCATACGCCGCACGTTGACCACCACCGACTCCGAGAGACTGGCCCGGTCCCAGGGCGCGGGCACTCGTCGCGAGGCCGTCGCGGCCATCCGCGCCAGCAGGCCGGCCGCCAGAAGCTGGCCATCGCTCATGTCGTCTCCAACCTGCCGAGGACGGTCAGATCGAGTGGTACACCGAGATAGCGGAAGTGCGGGCGCACCCGCAACGCGACGCGATACCACCCGCTTTCGCCAGACGCCGGCTGAACGTTCACCTCGGCCTCGCGCAGCGGCCGCTGGGCGCGGACGCTCGGCGCCGGATCGTCGACGCTGGCGACGTACTCCCGCAACCACGCGTTGAGTGCGCGTTCGACATCCGCACTCTGCCGCCAGCTGCCGATGTGCTCGCGTTGCATCACCTTGAGATAGTGCGCGATCCGGTTGACCACCAGCAGGAATGGCAGACGTGTGCCCAAGACACTGTTCACCATCGCCGCGCGCCCCGACGCGTCGGCGTTGAACTGCTGAGCCTGCTGACAGGAATTGGCGCTGTAGAAGCACAGGCCGTCGCTCGCACGTCGCTCACACAGCGGCACGAAGCCGGCCGCGGCCAGTGCCGCCTCGCCGCGCTCGTCGATATCGACCTCGACAGCCATACGCATCGCACCACCGCCGAGACCGACCCAGGGCTCGACCGCCGCCACCTGCACCGCACCCCCACCCTCCGGACCGACGATGTTCGGACACCAGCGATACCGTGCGAAGGCCGCGACCAACCGTGTGGCCAGCGCGAATGCGGCGTTGCCCCACAGCCGGGCGCCCAGACCGTCAGCGGTGTCCTCGCAGTAGCGGAACCGATGTACCGCACGCTCACGATACGGCGCCCGCAGCAGGAAGCGCGGCGCCGTCAGCGCAACGCTGCGCGCATCCTCGCTGGCGCGGAACGCCCGCCAACGGGCATATTGTGGACCGGCGAACATCCCGCCTACGTCATGGAGCGCGCCGAGTTCGGCGTGGTTCGCACACCCGAACATCGCCGGATGTGCGCCTGCGAGGAAGACGGCGTGGGCCATGGCCGCGATCGCGGCGCAGTTGCGCAAGAGGGCGAGATCGCGCGCAGAATGGGCGAACTGATAGTCGGCGATGATCGCGGCGTAGGGCTCGCCGCCATAGGTTCCGTACTCGGCCACATAGGCGATGGCATGCAACCCGGCCTGAACGATTTCGGGCGCATCCTCGAAATCAGCCTGGAGTTCATCCTGCCCGACCGCGAGCAGGTCGATGCGGATGTTCTCGTCGAAATCCGCCTCTGCGACGAGATAGGCCAGCGAGCGCCAGCTCGCTTCGAGAGCCTGCAGCTCCGGGGCGTGCAGCAGCGCATCCACCTGGGCCGAGAGCCGGCGGTCGACCTCGCCGATGAGCATGTCGTACCATCGTCGATCGGGCTCGACGACGTCGGCACCAGCCGCGGCGACCAGTGCTCGTACCGCGCCGGCGTCCTGGGCGTCGCCCATCGCGGCGAGGATGGCCGCCGTGGGACCGTCTGCCACACCGCACTCGCGCGCCGCGATCAGCGCGTCGCGCAGGCGCACCATGGCGCCGAGTGCGGGAACGGCCTCCGCGATCCGGTCCGGATGGAAGTCGTCGAGACTGCGCGGTGCGAGCTCAACACTCAGGGTGCCGGCCTCGCCGAGGCGATCCGGGATCGTGAAGCGGCAACAGGGCGAGAGCGCACCCATCGCCGCGGAGAGATCCTCGCCGTGGACGCCGATGACCGCGCGCTCGGCGACCGGAGTCTCCACGCCATGGCCGCGGAAATCCGCGATGACCAGCAGCCGCAACGGAAGCTCCTTGTCGGCCACGACCCCGCCGACACGCGTACGGTACGAGAGGTGGACCCGATCCGCCAAAGCCTGCGACCCGTCTTCGACCATTGCCCTGCCCCTCTCAGGCGTTTGCGACCTCGTAGATCACCTGGCGCAGGCTCAGTTCGGGTGACGCGAGCACCTCCTGCAGCGCTGGCGGCAGGTCTGGCTCATCGGCCGCATCGGGCAGCACCGGCACCGACCGCCCGGCCCATACGCCGGGCCAGAGCGCCGCCGCGAGCTCGCGCACATCGACCGCTCCCCAGCCCAGATACAGCACGGGCTCCTGCCGCCCCAGCGCCGGATGGAGCACGACCACGCTCGGCAACTCGCCGCGCCCGCGACGCAACCATGTACACAGCAGCCAGAACAACAGATGCGCCTGCCCGTTGACCGCCCGGAATCCGACCAGACCGCGGTGATCGCGTGACAACGCCAGTAATCCGCCGAGCGCGCGCATGCGGCAGGTCTCGTCATCGGCACCGAAGGCATCGGTCCAGAACCGCCCCTGCAGCTGCACATCCAACAAGGCCACGGCCTCAGCCTCGGCGACATCGGTGTCGACCGTCATGACGCAATCGTCGAGGAAGCGGTTGAGCGCGGGAGCATCAGCCGGCGCAGCGCGGGACCATGCGGCGAGCACCGGGCTGACGGCGCACAGCATCGTCGCGCCGAGGCACGCGGCCTCGCCATCGAAGGCGGTTTCGTCGACCTCGGCCAGTACGGCCAGCGGGAAATCCCGCCCGACGCTATCGGCGCTCGCGAACAGCACGCCGACGCTGCGCACATCAGGCTCGAGTCGCAGCGCGACGCAGACCGGCGCGGTGGCAGCGAGCGAAAGCCCGCCTGCGCTCTCGCTGCAAGCGCTGACGCAGGCATCGAGCAGACGGCGGGTCCGGATGTCGACGCCATGGCGCACGAAATCACCGCAATACGCGAGCTTGCCATAGCAGCCGAAATCCAGGCCGATCACCGACTCACTGCCTCCGGGCACTGGAAGTCGGAGAAGAACTTCCGGTCGTCGATGATGGCTTCGAGGCCCTTCGACTGCAGATCCACAGCGCCGTGGAAGGTCTTGCCCACATCCTGACTGGCGAAATCCCAGGTCAGACGCCGACCAGCGGGTTCGGCCTCCCCGACGTTGCTCGCGGCCCGCAACAGCCGCACCAGCCCCCAGGGCGTGTCGTAGGTCTTGCGCAACCAGCGATCGGTGACGATCGCCACCGACAGCTGCGCCATATTGCTGCCGCCCGGGAACCATGTGAACTCGTTCGTGCGGCTCAGGCGTTCGTTGTAGGTGAAATTCTCCTGCCCGATGGTCAGGGCTATGTCCTTGATGCCCTGACGCTGGATCAGGGTTGCGGTGAACTGGACCCAGAGCTTCTCGCCGCCCTTGTCGAAACAGGCGTCACGGATCTTCTCGGACCGGCCGACCATGCGGTCATAGGCCGAGGTCACCGGCAGCAACACCAAGCCCAGGGCCTTGATCGTCTGCAGCTCACGGATCTGTTCGACACGCGCCCACACCACCCCGCTGCGCGGGTTGAAGAAGGCGGAGAAGTCAGCCAGCGGTACCTCGGCCTTGATGCCCTCGTCGCCGGCAAAGGGATAGCGCTCCGGGAAATGCTCGGTGACGTAGTCGCTGACCTCGAGTTTCCATTGCCGGTCCTGCTCGTCGCGGATCTCCTGCGACAACCCCAGGAACACGGCCTTGAGCACGTTGTCGAGGCTGGTCTGCATCGCCTTCTGCAGTCCGTGCGAACGGACCGCCTTGCTTGCGCTGGCCGCACGTTGGCGCGTGCTCTCGAAGGCCTGGGCGAGCGCACGCAGGCGCGCGACCTCAACTGAGCGCTTGCCATACTCGGTTGAACCGATGAATACCTGCAACGCCTGTTCGAGCTCGACGAACGCGGCAGCGACATCCTGGAACCACTCCAGGTCGTCGTGACCCGGCCCCTCGCCGCTGCCGACGTGAACGTCATGACCGGTGAAGATCTCGGCGAGCACCTGCTTGTAGGCGCTGTTGGTATCGGTGAAGGCGCGCAGTTTGCGCAGCGCGTCGCGCAGATCGTGCGCCGGCGCCAGCGTCAGCTCGCGCAGCAGACGTTCCCAATGCTCGCGGGTGGTGGTGACGAACCGGTCGTGCATGAAGGTTGCGATCGCAGAGGCGGATTTCGCGACCCCCAGACGCCCCAACCGCTCGGACAGCCGCTCCGCGGCCCCGGTCACGCGCGGACCGATCAGCGGGTCCCAGCCCTGCTGGCTATAGATCCCGGGAAAAGAGTAGGCGCTGCGCAGGAAGCTGTCATCGCCGAACAGGCTCGTGCCGCTGATCGCGGGCAGACTCTTCTCCTGAGTGGCGACGATGTCCTCGTAGCTGTTGGGGAGCCACATCGCATCGGCGAGTTGCCTGCTCACGCGCACGATCAGGGGGTCGCGCACCTCGACTTGCCACAACGCCACGTCCTCGGGATGGGCGACCAGATAGGCGAGGTGCTCCTCGGCGGAGCGCTTGTGCCGATCGGGCAACACGGTGCCATCGCCGGTCAGCCCCGCCGTCCACGCCCCGTCCTCGAGCAGGCGTTGGAGCAGATCGGCCTCGAAGCCCTCGCCCTTGCCACCGAGCATCTGATAGGCGCGCAGCAGGTCATAGAGGAGTTCGCTGGTGTCCAGGTCGGTGTCCGGCTGCGCCAGGGTCGCGTCGAGCAGATCTGCGAGCCGATGCGCCGCGGGCATGGCGAACATCTCATCCACCTGCCGGTAGTATTCTGCGGCCACCTTGGCGCGGAATCCACCCAGACCGACATGGTCCTCGCGCTCGAGGGCGATCAGCGAAGCACGCAGCCGGTCCATCGCCGCCAGACGTTGGCCGAGGTCGGGCTTCTCCGCTTCGAGCGCCCGGCCCAGATCGACGACCGCCGCTTCGGCCTGAGCGACCAATCCGATGGAGGAGACGTAGGCCGCGATCACCCAGATCACCAGCAGCAGGCCGAGCACCGGGCTACCGATGCGTGCCAACAGGCGCACGATGTCCTGTTGGCGCTGGCGCCGGGCCGAGTACCGCACCAGATCGCGCTCGGGCAGGATGACGTGCGCGAATACCGAGCGCAGGAAGATGCCGTTGCAGCGCTCCTGCTTGTCACCCGCTCTGGCCGCGGAACCGCCGGGAGCACCGGGGACAAGGAAGATGCTCGCCTCGAAATCCTGTCGGGCCTTGGCTGCCTGGGCCTCTTGCTCGCTCCCACCGTCCGCACCGTCCTTCACATCGGCGCTCGTCGCGCCTGCCGCAGCTTCGCCCGCCTCGTCCTGCCGGTGACCCGGTTGCACGGCAGAGGTGAAGTAGAATCCGCGCAGGCCCGGCCGTTCCTGCGTCGCAGACGGCCGGCACAGGGCGATGATGAGATCCGACATCCACTTGCCGACCGTACTGAACTGCATCGGGAAGCGCATGGCCTTGAGCTGACGTTCTGCGTCGCGCTCCGTGTTGAGCGCATACAGACGCCGGACCTGTACCGCGGGCATCACCCGGCCAGTCTCGTTGGCGAAGGCGCTGGCGTAATCGACATCTGACGGTGGCGGCCAGGCCAGGGTGCTGCCGAAGACCTGCGTGCGGTCGCTGCCCACGAGGTCGGCGAACACGTCCTTGAATCCGCTGATCATGTCGCACTTCGTGAACAGCACGTAGATCGGGAAGCACACGTCGAGCCGCCGCGAGAGTTCATCGATGCGCTCGCGTAACAGCTGGGCGTACCCTTCGACCCCAGCCGCGTCCTTCTTGATGAGATCGGGCACACTCACCGTGAGCACAACCCCGTTGATCGGTTTGTCACCGCGGTGCTTCTTGAGCAGATCGAGGAACGCAAACCATTCCCTGCGGTCCTCGCTCTCGGTGGTGTAGCGCCCCGCGGTGTCGAGGAACACGCCCTGTTCGGTCACCCACCAGTCACAGTTGCGCGTACCGCCGATACCCTTGAACGACCGCTGGTTCTGGCCAACCGACGGGAAGGTGAGGCCCGACTCCTGCAAGGCTGTCGACTTGCCCGAGCCGGGCGCACCGAGCACCATGTAGAACGGCAGATCGGTCAACCCGCGATGCCCGAACTGCGAATTGGTCATCGCCGACAGGTTCTTGCCGAACTGCTCGACCATCTCCGCCATCGAACTCGATGTGCCCGCCATCGCCTGGCCCTTGAGCTCGCGCTCGAAGGCCCTGGAACGCTTGATCGAGATCAGGTGCTGGCCGATGACGACCAGCGCGCCCAAGGCAATCAAAACGAGGCTCACCGTGACCATGCTGAAGATCGGCCAGCCGAGCAGCAGACCGATGGCCCACAGACTGGCGAGCAGGACCGAGAGGGCGGAGACGAGGATCTTGAGCGAGAACATGCGCGTTTCCGTTCAGTTCGCTGCCAGGGTCGACTCGAAGTCGGCGATGGCGGCGTCGAGCACCAGACTGCAGACAATGGCCGTGAGAATCACCACGAGTCCTACGCCCACCGGGATGCTCCAGGTGGGCATGCGGGCGAGCAGGCCCGGTCCAGGGTGCGCTGCGGGATCGGCATCGACGTGGGTCCGAGCGGCGAGGGCGGTGTCGTCCTCGCGACCGCGCAGCACCCCCTTGGTGATCTGATCGAGCAGCACCCGCCTGCGCTCGGCGCCGCGACGATCGGCGTGCTTGCCCTTGAAGCCGAGCGAGAGACAGGCGTGGTAGATCTCAAGCGCCGGCCTGGCCTCGGAATCGCGCAGCAGTTCGTCAAGTCGGCGGTAGAACTCCTCGCCGGCGGCGAAGTCACCGTAGAGCCGCATCTGCAAGGGCTCGTTGAGCCACTCGTCCTGGAGCGGCAACTCGGACATCAGCACGCACTCGTCGATCAGAGCCACGATCGCGTACTTGGCCGCGTCGATGTGCGACAATGCGACATCGGCCTGACGACATGCGTTTTCGAAGTCGATCAGCAAGGCCTCGCAGCGCGCCTTGAGTTCATCCGCGCTCTTCCCGTCGGCCTCGCGGTCGAAACGCGCGCAGAGGGTGAACAGCGGTACCGCGCACTCGATCATCACGCCCATGAATTGTTGCTCATCTGCCATGATTCAGATCCTGATCGCAAGGAACTCCAAGGTGAGGTCGGTGAAATCCGGCGGCATGTAGACGGCGATGCTGCCGGATTCGACCACCGCTGCCCACTCGAGTCCGCTGCAGTCCAGCTCGAAGTACTGGTGACCGGGCTGCGCCGGGATCTCCCCCGGCGGCACGGCGACATAGGTCAGGCCGATGCCGCGCAGAGCCTGGGCGATCAGGATCTTGATCCGCTCGGCGCTGGCCACCTTGGCCTTCACCGGCACCTCGGCCATCACCCGCTCGGCAGGGATCGTGGACTGCACCGCCAGGAAGATGCGATGCGATGTGGTCACCATCTCGGGCACCGACGCGCACGATACGCGGTCATTGACGCGCTCGAGCGGCATCGGCACATAGCGCGTGGTACTGACGCCGCCCTCGAAGACACCTGAGAGCGCGTGGATCACGCCATCGATACCCACCAGTGGCCGTTGGTGGTCGTAACGTGGCAGGTCCACCGGTCGCGCCTCGCCGCGCAGGGTCAGCATCTCGGCGGTCAGCGCGGCGAGAGCCGCATGCACCATCGCGGGATGCGCCCGGACCGGCGCATCGAGCCATGCCAGCAGTTGCGGCAGGGCACGGTTGATGGCCTGGGCGGCGAGCACGTTGGCGATCTCGGACATGGTGAACTCGATCACGCCCTGGGTACGCTGACGCAGCTGACGCCGCATCTCGTCGCTGCGGCCGACCAGGCGGTCGCACACGCCACGCAATGCACGTTCGAGCCCGGATGCGGCCGCGAGGCACAGACACGGACCGACCGCGTCGTCGACCAGCGCGAAGCGATCGCCCTGCTCGCGGACCACCTCGCCGATCTTGAGCGTGCTCAGATCGTCGAGGGCCTCGCCCTCGCAGACGAGCCGGAGGTGGGGCAGCGTGACCACGATCTCGGTGTCCTCACCGTCAGGACTGCGATCGCGCACGGTCTGGGTTTGACTGCGCCACCGGGTGGCCCGACCGCCGTGGCTCCCGTCGTCGCTCGCTGCCACCGCATCGGGGCGGTCCCGAGACACCACGAGATGGATGGCGAGACGGTCGCGATCGCTGCCGAAGAGATCGGCGAGATGGCGCGACGCAGGCAGTTCATCGCCCTGGGGCAGCGCGAACGCGAGGCCGTCGGGCATGATGCCGGCACAGGCGGTGAGCGCCAGAGTACCACCGGCGAGCGCGTCCGTGTCCACCTCGCAGCGGGTGAAGCCGTAAGGGTACGGATGCAGGGCTTCAGCGACATGCCGCGCGACGGTCGCCACCCGCCGTTCCTGTTGCTGGAAGTGTACGGCCGAAAGCAACATGCCTTCATGCCAATCGACGCCCAGCCATTCCTGCACCGATCGTTCCTCCTGCGCGAGATACCCCGCCGCTGTGCTAGTCCGTCGTCAACCGCACCGAATAGCCGGTCAGGATGACCACCGCGTCGTCGAGGTCGGAACGCGGGATGACGACCGTCCGCTGGCCCTGCGCATCAGTCTTGCTGAACAACGCCATCACGCCGATGAACCTGGCCTCCGGACTCAGAGTGCCGATGGACACCGTCTGCGGCTCGGCTTCTGTGGCCCCTGGCAGAACGGTGGTCACCGCCGGGTCACCGAGCCGATCCCCACCGAGGACCTCCGTATCCTTGCTCCACAGCGACCCGAAGTCGGCCCCACGGAAGCGTTCAGCCGCCTTGAGCTGATAGATGCGTACGGTCACGGGGGTGGATTCGTCGAGGTCATTGAGGTTGAGCGGCGTCACCCCCTTGATCGCCAGCGAACCCTGGCGTGAGCCGCAACCGATGAGTCCGAGGACCACCATCACGAAACACACGACCACGGACACACGCATGTAGTTTCCCCTGCTGCCTATCGCTGCCCGGTCAGACCGGGACGCTGGAACCGGGAGCATCTTGATTGACACTCCTAGGGGGACAAGGAGCTTTTTGCGACTGTTCAGAAGACATGAAGAAAGAGGCTTCTATCAGAGCCCCCGCCGGCCCGATGGTCCGGCGGGGGCTCTGATAGAAGCCTCAAGGTCACCACTCGGGCCCAACGGGCATGAGTGGTTACCTCGCCCTTTTTCGGGACCCCACCGTACGCGATGGGATCTGGCGCCGGGTGGCGGGCGAAGCGGATATCGCCGCAGGCGATAGCTGGCCCCAATGGGGCCAGCGGCCCGTGGAGCGCAAGCGCAGCCCCGCAGGCCGTCAGGCCGTCAGGCCGAGGAGCAAGTGCCGCCGGAGGGCGGGTACGTTTCGGCGCAGCCGATCCGCCCACGCCTGGATCTGCCTGCAGATTCAGGCGAACCACGACATAGCCAGAGAGGTCGGTCCTCACGCAGTGAGGACCGTAGGGGCGAAGCCCCTGAGTAGTTACGCCTCAAGAAAGAAGGACGCCCGGCCGGCCTGAGTGAATCGCCCCCTGCATTGACCTCGCGACAGCAACACGTAACGTGCCTGTCAGTACCGATGCCGACTGATACCGAGTTCGTCCGCTTCGTCAGCGAGATCGTCGGTCAGGACGAACTCCTGGTTGCCACGCTCCGCGGCACCGAGCGCATCTGCCGCCCCTTCCGTTACGAGCTCGACCTGGTCTCACGCACGCCGGACATCGATCTCAGTGCTCTGGTAATGGCCGAAGCCGGCCTGGGGATCGCACAACGGGTCGATGTGGGCGGCAGCGGGGCACTGCAGATGGCGACCATCCGCGGTGTGCTCAGCGAGGTCGAGCAGGGCGAACGCGATCGCGGCTGGCACCACTACCACGCGGTGCTCGTGCCCGCGCTGTGGCGTCTGTCCCTGCGACGCAACACGCGCCTGTACCTCGACATGTCGACGCCGGAGATCATCACCGAACTGCTCGAGGCACACAACCTCGGCGCTGGCGCCGAAAACCGCCTGCGCGGCACCTACACCCCACGTGCGTTCGTGCTGCAGTACCGCGAGGACGACCTCGCCTTCCTCACCCGTATCTGCGAGGCTGCGGGCATCAGCTTCTTCTTCATACATGACCAGGACGACCAGACCAAGGTGGTCTTCATAGACGACAACGGCGACTTCCCCCTGGTCGATGGGGAAGCCGTGGTCCCGTTCCAGGCCGATGCGAGCTCCCGTGGGGGCATGGCCGATGACCACGCATGGTTCGAACCCGAACGCTTGAGTGCATGGACCTGCCGACGTCGTCCGGTGCTGGCGACCAAGCAACTCAATGCCTACGATCCACTGCAGCCCACCGCTGACCTGTCCGTCGACCTCCCGAGCGAGAGTCCGACCGGCCATGCCATTGACTACGTGAGCGACTGCACCTACGTCTCACGCAGCACCGGCGAGGCCGCCGCCCGTATCGCCATCGAACGCGCGCGCGTCGACGAAGAACGCTTCTGCGGCAAGAGCGACGCCCGCAACCTGCGTAGCGGCCACACCTTCTCGGTCACCGACCACGACTGGAACAACAACTACAACGGTGACTTCATCGTCACCGGGCTCGAGGTCGAGGCCGTCGTCTCCCGCAGCGACGATGGCTTTGCCCGCGGCACCGAGTACCGCAACCGCTTCGACGCCATCCGGCTAACCACGCCCTACCGCCCCCCCTTGTGCACTCCCAAGCCGGTCATGGCCGGTGGCCTCACCGCCCACGTCACCGCCGCCCCGGGCAGCGAACAGTACGCCCACCTTGATGAGCACGGCCGCTACAAGGTCAGATTCGCCGCCGACCTGCTCAACCCGGCCGACGACACCGCCTCCTGCTGGCTGCGCCGCTGCACACCCTACGCCGGCACCGACAACGGCATGCACTTCCCCCTGCTGCATGGCACCGAGGTCGTGGTCCTGTTCATCGACGGCGACCCCGACCGCCCCTACATCGCCGACGCGCTGCCCAACGTCGACACGCCGAGCGTGGTCACCCAGGCCAACAAGACGCAGAACGTCATCAAGACCGTGGCCCAGAACGAGCTGCGCTTCGACGACGAACAGGGCAAGGAACTCATCTACCTCCATTCGGCCAAGGACCTCAACGAGTCGGTCGACGCCAACCGGTCGCTCTCGGTCGGCAACGACCAGAGCACCAGCGTCGGCAACGATCAGAGCCTGAGCGTCGGCAACGACCGCACGGTCGACGTCAGCGCAAACCAGACCACCTCCGTCGGCGGCAACGATGAGACCAAGGTCGGCGGCAACGCTGAGACCAAGGTCGGCGGCAATCGCGAGGACAGCGTTGGTGGGAATCATACCTGCACGGTCGGCGGCAAGCAGGCGATCGACACCGGATCCGACCGCACCCTGAATGTGGGCGCCAACGCCGAGACCTCCGTCAGCGGCAACGCCGAACTGCGCACGGGCGGCGATCGCAAGGTCGCCGCCGGCACGAACTACGCGGTGAAGGCCGCGGCCAACGCCGAGGTTGTCGCCGGCGCGACCGTCACCGTCGAAGGCGGCATGTCGGTCGCCGTCAACGGCCCCGAGGTCGCCATCGCGGGCGCGACCCAGGTCAGGATCGCCTGCGGCGGATCGAGCGTGACCGTGACGCCCACCGGCGTCGAGATCAGCGGACCGATGGTCGATGTGTCTGCCTCCGCCATCACCAGCATCTCCGGCGCAATGATCAAACTCAACGGCTGAGGGAGACCCGCTCATGGACATCATCACCCTCAACCACGGCCTGCAGCTGCGCATCGTCACGCACGCTGATGGCGATACCGTGTTCCTCGCCAGCGGCGAGGAGACGGTCCTGCGCATCGACATCGCTGCCGACGAGCCACGCGTCGAGCTGCGCGCCCGGCACCTCGCCCTGCGCGCCGATGAGCGGATCGACATCGCGGCCCCCCAGGTCGCCATCCACGCGGAAGACGACCTCCAACTGGCGAGCGGCGGCGCCGCCGGGCTCGAGGTCGCCGGCCCGCTGCGCGTCGAAGGCCACACCACCGAGCTGCGCTCGCGCCGCGGTGACGTGGCCATCCACGCCAACGACGACGTGCGCATCGACGGCGAACGCATCAAGCTGAACTACTGAACCGTCCCGCCCGATGGACCTGATCAACGACACCTCCCTGCCCGCCCTGCTCTTCCGCAGCGCCTACGATGACGACCACATCGCCGCGGCGGTGGTCGTGCGGGCGACCTACCGCATCGTCGGTGATCGCCTGCAACTGGCCGACGAGCAGGTATGGCCGGTATCGCCGATGCCGCAGGACGGGCCACAGGGGCCGATGGAAGGCGATGGCATCTTCCGCCGCGGCGGTGTCGACCTGTTCCTCTTCGGCCACGCGCACAGCCCCGGCGGCGAGCCGGCACACTGTTGCCAGTTGGCGATCGAAATCGGCGACTGGTCACGCCGGGTCAATGTCTGGGGCCGGCGGCGTTGGCAGCGGCGCTGGAAGGGCGCGCCAAGGATCGGCGCACCCGAGCCGTTCAGAACCATTCCCCTGACCATCGACAACGCCTTCGGTGGCACCGATGAATGGGATGGCCTCGATGTGCCGCATGTCGACAACCCCGTCGGCAAGGGCTTCGCGCTGACCCCCGCGAACGCAGCGGGGCGCGAACTGCCGCATTTCGAGGATCCGGCTGAGCCGCTTGAACGTTTCGACCAGTATCCGCCGCCGGTCGGCTTCGGCTTCTGCCCCGCGACAACGAAGCAGCGCGTCGACCGGGGCATGGTCTTCGATGACGCCGGCCAGTTGGTGGAACTCAAGCCCGAAGGCTTCAACCAGGCCTGGGATGGCATGATCGCACCTGCCCTGCATCCCGCAGAACCGATCATCATCCACGGCGTGCAGGCCAAGGGCCCGCTGCGGATCCACGCGCCGGAGCCACCGGTGCGCGTGGCCCTGCGCCTGGGCGAACAACACGTAGACGAAGCACTACAGCTCGACCAGCTCGGCATTGAGATCGACGAACGGCGCGCCTTCGTCACCTGGCGCCACGCCTTCCGCTACGTCATCGTTCCCGAACAGGAGCGCTGCTGCCGCCTCAAGAATACGGAGCGTTGAGGAGAGCCGCCCATGCACATGGTGCTCAAGGACATGGACGGGGTCGTCGGCGTGGACCTGCACAAGCCGTGGCCACCCGGCTCCCCGAGCATCTCGCCGGCACCGGCACCCTACGCCACGGTGTCTCCGCTCATCGGGCTCGGGGTCACCGCCAAATTCACGCCGACGGTGCTCGTCATGGGCGGGTTCAAGTGCATCTGCGTCCAGAGCGACACCGGTCCGATGATCGCCCATCTCGGCACGCCGTCGATCACCTTGCCGATCGACATGGCGGCCTCGGCATCGAAGAGCTACTTCGCCAACCCCACGGTGATGGTGCGGGACCAGACCAAGAGCAGCGCCAACCTCGCCGTCGCCCTGGCGATGGTCACCAATCCCAATCTCGACTGTGGCAGCCCCATGCCGACACCGACCGGTACGGCGCTCGCCCCCGGCACCGTGGTCACCAGCCTGAGCATCGGCGCCGTCGTCGCCGGGATCGTGCAGATGGCTGGCGACGCGGTGATTCAGGCCGGGCTGCAACGATTCATGGGCGGCGCCGGCGCCGGCGCGAAGACCCTCGCTAATCGCCTCGGCAGCCGCATGTTCGCGAGCCGCGCAGGCCGCGCCGCGCTGCGCGTCTTCGGCCCGCGTGGCGCCGCGGCGTTGCAGGCGGCGTCGCGCGGGCTGCAGCGGGCCTTCAGCACCGCCGGCAATGTGCTCGACACCCAGGCCGGCGGATACATCGCCAGCCTGTTCGTCGGCTCCCCCCTCGGCGCCGACTCGCAGACCATCTTCGGCATACCATCGGCCTATGGCACGGCCAACAACGCCGCCAACGAGTATTTCAGCTCGTCGGCGACACCGCTCTATCCGGGCCGCATATGACCGACGATCCCGCCCTCACCGTCCTCTGCGCCCCCGATCAGCTCGGCACCTTGTGCCTCTCCATCGTCGCCACCCGGCATTACACCTTCGTGGCCGACGGACGCTGCCGCCCCACCGAAGAACAGCCGCCGCTGGTGCTCGAACCCCGGATCGATGAAGACCAGCCGCTGCGCCTCGCCCGCGATCTGGACGCCTACGGCGGCAAGCCGGCCACCGATCTCGTGATCCAGGGCCACGCCTACAATCCCGCGCACCGGCCGGAATTCGGCTGCGGTGTCCAGATCGGCGACCGCGGCAAGGCCATCCGGGTATTCGGTGACCGCAACGTCGAACTGGTCGGCGGCGCCCTGCGCTTCAGCGACCCCGAACCCCGCGAGCAGATCCCGCTGAGTTACGCCTACGCCTACGGCGGCCACGATGCCTTGGCTGCGGCGACCGCCGGCGAAGCGATCGATCCGCTACGCCCACACATGCGCGAACAGGACGCCGAGGCCGCAGCCATATGGAGCGTGTTCGCCTACCCGCGCAACCCGATCGGACGCGGCTGGCTGATCGAGCCCACCGCCGAGGCCGTCGAGCAGCTGCGCCTGCCCAACCTCGAGGATCCCGCCGACCTGCTGACCCCGGAGACCCTCGCCGTCGGACACCCGGGGCGGTGGGTCGAGCGCCCCCTGCCGCAGGCCTGCGAATGGATCGATCACGGTTGGTTCCCGCGCTGCGCCTTCTGGGGCATCGTGCCCCCGTACGTGAGCGAGGCGACCCGCGCCCTCGAGTGCACGCGCTTCACGATGCCGGACGACCTGCTCGACGAACAGCATCCACCCGAAGGTGATCCGCGCGCGAGCTGCGGCACTGCGCTCGATCTGCAATTCCCCTATCTGCGTGGCGACGAGACCGTGACCCTGCACGCGCTTTCGCCGCACACCCAGCGCCTCGACCTGCGCCTGCCTGGCGAACGACCACGGCTGGAACTCGCCCCGCGCGCCGGCAAGATCCTACGCCTCAAGCCGCTACTGCAGACGGTGCTGATCGAACCCGACACCGGTCGGCTCACCCTCGTGTGGCGCGGCTCGACCCCCTGCCGCCGCCGCTACCTCGCGGAGGAGCTCGCCGCGATGCCTCGACGCGCGCTCTGGTGATCGGGCGCGAACCCAGGCCCCACCTCTGCTCGCAGGTCTGGCGGATCGCCACTGTCCACCGATTCGTCCCGCGGCGCAGCGGCGCCCAGGCTGCATAATTACCGGCGCACATGGCTTGGCTGCAGACGTTTCGCTGACATGGTCGGTTCCTGCCAACGGAGGTGCGGACATGACTACGACGCCGCAGGATGACCAGACGGCGTGACTGCCGGTGTGGGAGGCAACCTTCGGGCCGATGCAGGATTGGGCCGGAGGCGACCCGACGCAGACCATGCGGCCGATCATCGGCCAGACCTGGGCCGCGGGCAGCACGACGGCGCCGACCGCACCATACCCCACGTCCGTCGTGCCGGTGCCATCCAACGCCAATGCCCGTTTCAACGATGCGGGCGGTCATCCCGAGGTTGAGCCCGGCGATCCAACCAAGATCGACACCTCGACGGTGCTGATGGGTGAGACCACCGCGCCCACGACGACGGCAGATGCGGACATCCACGCGCGCGGCAGCGCCACGCCATCATCCCAGTGGCGGCTGAGCACGCCGCTGCCGCCGCGCCAGCTGACCGACAACCCGCTGCTGCTCGGGTGCCAGGAGATCGACTACGACCTGCTCGATGTGGTCGGCCACGGCGGCATGGGGGTGGTGCATCGGGCGCATCAACGACGCCTGGCCCTCGACATCGCGGTCAAGCGGATCCGGCCGGGGCGACTGTCCGCGCAGGCGGATGCCCAACGCCGACAGATCGAGCGGCAGTTCGTGGCCGAGAGCCTGATCACCGGTCACCTCGACCACCCCAACATCGTGCCGGTCTACGACCTCGGCCTCGACGCACACGGGCAGTTGTACTTGACCATGAAACTGGTCGGGGGGCGGCCGTGGGCGCGCCTGCTGCATCCACGCAGCGAGGAGGACCGACGCGCCGCGGAAACGATGGATCAGACCGACCACCTGCAGGTCTTGCTGAGCGTGTGCAACGCCCTGGTCTTCGCCCACGACCGCCACATCCTGCATCGCGACCTCAAGCCGGGCAATGTCATGATCGGCCGCTACGGCGAGGTCCTGGTCATGGACTGGGGCATGGCCGCACAGTTCGGCCCACTGGCCGACGATCAGTTGCGCGCGCCACACGTACGCGAGATCCAGAACACCGGGGCACGCCGGCCTACATGCCACCCGAGATGGCCCGCGGTCACGGCGCCGAGCAGGGGCCGTGGACCGATACCTACCTGCTCGGTGCGATCCTCTACGAGATCGTCAGCGGCGAGCCGCCACACCTCCGCCCCGCTGTGCCCGATTCCCTTGCCACCGCGGCCGCCGGCCTCCAGCCGTCGCTGCCTCAGACGCTGAGCCCGGGACTGACCACGATCCTCGCCCGGGCCCTCGATCCGGATCCGCAGCGGCGCTACCGCGAGGTGGCGGAATTCCAGCACGCCCTGCGCGACCACCTGCGCCATCGCGAGAGCGAACTCCTCACCGAACGCGGCCGGCGCGAACTCGCCGCCCAACGACGGGCGAGAGCAGGACGTCGACCACATGCATGCACGCATCCTTTCGCCTGCCGGGCGCGACCCGATTCGCGGTCGCCCGGTATTACGAAAGCAACGGGAATGTTACCGCCGCCCGGATGCGGTCAGCCAGCCATCCCCGCCCAACGACGCATCGGCTCAACCGGTCGGTCTCCCGGTCGCCAGACCGTGGCCAGGGCAGCCTCTTGCAATCCCCGCACGCTCCACCAATATGCCCGCCCGCTACGAAAACGGGATGTAGCTCAGCTTGGCTAGAGCGCGTCGTTCGGGACGACGAGGTCGCTGGTTCGAATCCAGTCATCCCGACCATTGTTGAGATCTCGCCCTTCAGCCAACAGGTTGAAGGGCGATCTCTTTTCCAGGACAAGGGTTACGTCGCCCAACACGCGGTTCAAACAGATCGCGTCGAGAAGAGCGCGCTTTTCGGCACTTGTTGAACGCCGCCAGATCTCCCCCGCCTTCTGGCTCAGGTTGAAGACCGCCAGGGCCTTCTCGCAGGCTCGTTGATCACAGGCAGGCTCATGAGCCAGTTGGGCCTCCACGTCGGCCAGCTCGGCCTTCAGGGCGCTTTGCTTGGCCTTGGCGGCGTCCTCGTCGATGAGCCCGCCGAGGCCGACCCGCCGGCGTCTGTGCCCACCACCAGCCATCCCGACCTCAACCCCAGGCAGCGCTGGGTCCTGGACCAACTCGCCGCTGGGGAGGAGGTCCGCCAGAAGACGGTCATAGAGCATTTCCGGCGGGAGGTGGCGCCGAGCACTATCAAGCGGGATTTGGAGGGGCTGCGGGACCTGGGGCTGATTGAGACGGATGGACGGGGGTGCTATGAACCATTGGCGCCCATCTGACCCTGGTGGAGCAATGGATGTTCTCTTGGCACACGCTGCCAGCAACAGAGACTGTCCGCCCCATGATGCATTCACGTCGACCTTCTACCATCCTCGCATGGATGTGGTGTATTCTCTGCGTCGCGGCCTTGTCGGGCAGCCTCTGGTGGCGGTTGCGTCCCGGCCAGGACCTCGTCGAAGATACGCCTGTGGCCCGGACCGAACGGAACCACACGCCGGCACTCCCTGCCCCAGCGGACCCGATAGCTGTAGATCCGTTGCAGGGGCTGCCGGAGGTAGACACGCCGGTCTCCGACTCGCTTCGCCTCGTGGCCGATCGCAGCCTGGACGAGGAGAGCCGCCTGAAGCCGCTGGTCGATGGCACGGTGGTCTTTGATCGATCAACCCCAGGACATCGCCCTCATCCGCCGTATCCTGCGTGATCCGCAAGAGGGCGACACCATTCGCAATGAAACAGCGAACCTCCTGACGCGTTCCGAGGTGCCGCAACTGGCCGATGATCTGATCCGTGTGCTGGAGCATCCGACCGAACGGGCCCGTTTCCGTTCCTTCGCCATGCAACACCTGGGCGTGTTGTGGCTGCAACGCGGCGCGAAGCCCGACGATCCGATTCGAGCGCGATTGATCGCTGGACTTGACGATCGTCATGTTCCGGTTCGTCGCGAAGCCTTGTTGCCGCTGACCCGTGGGCAGGACACAATCGTTCCGGCACGCATCGCCGCCATCCTCGGACCTGACGGGGACGCTGCTCAATGGGATCTGGCATGTCGGCTCGTGGCCGACCTGGAACTCGCCGATCACCTGCCTGCAGTCCGAGCACTGTTGACAGAGGCGGACGAAACCATCCGTTGTGCCGCCCTGGATGCCATCGCAAGGATGGGCGACACGGCCAGCCGCGCAGAGGCTGAGCGGGCGGCACAGGATGCCAATCCACGTATCGCCGCCGCTGGTCGCCGTGCTCTTTCCGCATTGACGGAGGCCAAGCCATGAATCGCGTCTTGATCATCATCGGCTCACTGGCCTTGTTTGCGACCCTCGCGGTAGTTGCGTGGCCGCGACCTGCCGCCTCGCCTCCATCGGATCCAGCCCGCATGTCGCCCATGCCGCCGATTCCCAAACAGGCGCCAGACACCGGTGAGGTTCTCCCACGAAACGCACATGAGGAGCATGTGCATACCGCCACGGGCTCCGCGACCCCTCCGGTTGTTCCAGAGAATCTGCCAGAGGCCGTCTCCTCATCGACCGACTTCGCCGCCGCCTGTGGTCGTCCGGCTTCCGTGACGCTGCCGGCGACCGCGTCCGAGCTGCGGCAATCGATCCAGCCCATCGCCGCTCATGGCGACGCAGAACTCCTCTTCCGCAGTACCTTGGGTGGGGTGGAGCAGGCTCGGCATCTCCATGCCCGCTGGCGTGTGACGGACGGTCGTACCACCACCAATCTCAGCTATCGCGCAACCCCGGCCACGATGGCCGGTGGCCTCCAGGCCGCCTTCTACGATTACACCGCAACGCTCCACAAGCTGCCTAATCTGGCCGGTCGCATGCCGGACCTGACCCGCATTGATGCCACGGTCGACTATCCAGCCACCAATCAGGCCTGGACTGGCCTGCCGGTCACCATGCGTGACACCTTCGCTAGCCAGTACACAGGCTTTCTCAAAGTCACCGAAGCGGGCACGTACACGCTGGAGATCACCTCGGACGACGGCTCCCGCGTCACGCTCGATGATCGGGTGCTCATCGCCAACGATGGGAAACACGGCATGCGTCGGCGCTCTGCCACCATCGATCTCGCAACCGGTTTGCATCCCACCACCATCGACTATTTCGAGAATGCCGGCAGAGCCGGCCTGATCTTCTCCTGGATCCGCCCCGGACAAACCGCGCGCGAGGTCGTTCCCGCCGGAAACCTCATCCATGCTGCCGGCCTCGTTCCCGGTCCTGTCGATCGCCGACCCTTCACCGCTTCGATCCACCAGGAAGTCAAGTCCAGCCCCACCATCATCGACGGCACCGCCTGGGGTGAAGCCTACAGCGTCACCGCCCAGGCCAGTACGCTCGGGGCCGAACCGGTGAGCGTGGCCCGCATTGGCACGACCACCCAATGGTTCCAGGATCTCCCTTTGGATCCGAACCAGCCGACCACCGTCACGTTTGCCCAGAGTGGAAGCCCCACGCCCTCGACCATCACCGGCACGATCGATTGGATTCCGGTCAGCATGTACCACGACGAAGCCATCACCATCCGCGTCGGCGACTCCATCAAGCTGCAGGCCATCGCTGGCTGCGGTGGTGCCCATGTGCGCATCGATGCCGATGGTGACGGCACCATTGATCACGAAGGCTCTGACTCCGAAGCCGTCGTTCATCGCTACGACACCGCGGGCGTCTACCATGCCCGCGCGTATGATGTAGGCGACAATGAGATCGGCACTGCCACGGTGACCGTGACCGAAGTGCGCCTTCCCAAGGCCATCGCCTGCCAGGTGGGTTTCATGCGGCAGGTCACGATCCATACCGGTGTCCACGATCCTGCCGAACTGGTCATCACCACCAACGATCCGACGCCCGCCAAACCGAGCCTCATGCTCGTGGAGCGCGGCCCCGCCATCGAGAATCATCTGCGCATCTACCTCAAGTGCCTCAGGCGCGGCACGCCCATCCTCTACGTCCGCCAAGGCAGCGAAGACGGGCCGATCCTGGCTGCCATGGAGATCGATGAGTTCACTCTGGACGGATCTGATCTGAACAATGTGGTTGTCAATGGCGAGACCTCGATGGCAGCTGGGTTCATCACCATGCGGCCATACGTTCCAAATCTCGATGTTGTTGCCAACATGTTTGCCAGCACATCCGCCTTCGAGTCGGGTGACGGCAAGACGTTAACGACCAACACTGACGCCTTCAACATCCGAACCGATCCAGCCACCGGCGAAACCATCGCCGACATGCGCTTCAACTTCATGATACCCGACAGCGAAAATCAATTCTGCTTCAATGTCAAATTCTGGCAGGAGAACCAGGAGCCAGTGCCCGTTGGCGACGAGAGCAAGAATGGCAAACGCTGTAAGATCGTGGTCCCCGTCATCGCTTTTCCATATCGTGCAGCAGCGCAAGGCGCTCAGAGCCAAACCAAGGTTTTGAATGTAGCGTGCCACCACAAGGGCGACGCGCATATAGATCACCCGCTTGTGGTCGTCCCTGATGCAAATGGGGCTGGGCCAGCTGCCGCCAATGGTGCGACTGTGAATTGTCCCGACCCGAAAGGAGACAAAGACCCGCCAGCAATCCTGCCCGTCAACATCACTTCTGCGCCTGGCACGCCTCCCGCATACTATGACGTCACGGTGGAGGGAACCATTTTTCCCCAGAAAGTCATCGTTGTTCAGGTGACGCCCGCAATGGGTGATCCCCACAGAGTGGGGATCTCGGTTGGAGCCAATAACCGAACTCAGGCACGCACTGCTGCCGTTCTTCCTGCCGGGGAAGCCGCAAATGTGACCCCATCTGCACAAGACGGGAAGGTGACAGTGGCACCCAAGGCTGCAGCCGGTGGGAATGTTAGTTTTGACATCGTTGGCAAGACAAAGAGCGCTGCGCAAGGCGATACGGGCGTTACTTTCACCCATTCGCTAGCAGGTCTTTGCGCATCGGCCCCTGTCAGCGTTATTGTTCCGGCAGCCATCGCAACACCACATCCAACATTTGGCCCTGCCACAGTTGCGCCGCAAAATGCATTGCTCAACTCATCGACACGGCCAGCACAGCCGGCCGTGACACCGCCAGATGTGCACAGGGCCATTGTTGTAACAACAGATCTTCTTGTTACAGTTCACGATCAATTTGGCCTTGACTGTGGCGACATTTATTCAGGTGCCAGCATAACTGAGGCCGGCGATGATATCAACGTAACGCTTGATGCAAACAGCCAATATAGCGATCGCGTCGGAATCATGTTTATTGACAGCAATGGGCCCTACGCGCCTGCTGATCCTGCCGTGGCAAATTGGCTAGCATCCCCTGTCCCCCCTGTCCAATCCCAGACTTTGTCAATTCAAAAGAATGTCGAGGTGGATGGATTTGGCATCGGCAACACTGGGTCACGGCTCGCCATCTTCACCGCGCCCGACACCTTGGAGATCCAATGGCCATGAAGACCGCGATCCTTTGCTGCATGACACTCCTTCTTCCTGTGTGCACAGGATTAGCGGAAGAGAGGGTAGTCACCTCATTCTCCGAACTTGCGGAGGTCTATGCGAGATCTGATGTACGCATTACCCTAACAATCGATGACTCAAGCCCCCTTGGGCATGGTCGAATTCTCACTCACAAGGTTGTGACGCCCATAGCTGCGCCCGACCGCGCATTGACTCCTGATCTGCTCATTGCCACTATTGAGAACTCGATGAGAAGCGTGGTGGGAGTTATTGACGAGAGCAATCCATCTGTTGTTCATTTCATATCAAGGTCTCTCATCCTTAACCCCACGCTCAGCATTCCTATTGAGGATTGGGAATTCGCCGGATCAGCCGGCGATCTGGTCAAAGCGATTTCTGACAGATTCAAGAAGGATCCCTCCGAAACCCGGTCGCCATTTACGGCCGTGGGCACCAATGATCGCCTGCCAACCGAATTGCCCGATCGTGTTTCACTTCTCAGAGGGGATTGGACGCCACGCCAAGCACTAACCAAAGCCGCTCTTCAGTTTTCCAACGATGCCTACCTCTGGATTGCATCCTTCAAATGTCGATCAGCGACAGCACCGTCCGTTAGGTTTGGCAGTTCCCATATCGCAGAGATCGAGCCGCAGAAAATCGGTGATCTTCAGAATCAATCGAGCCTCGCCGAAGCAATTCGCAACTTCACACATGCTGCGTCCCCTGGAGACGACTTTCGATTGATTGGCGAAGATACGTATGCCCCAGTCAGTCTATTGCCTGGAATGGATCCGCTCTTCCTCTTCGTGTACGCTCGAATCACGCAGGATGCCACCGCAGATGAGCGTGCTGTCGTAATCGGGAAACTTACCTCAGCTGGCATTCAGCATCTAATGACCATGCGTTCCCAAGGAGCCATGACCCCAAGTACATACGAGGGCTACGATCTGGTATCCACAGCAGATCGAGCCGCTGAATTCACAATGCGGTGGCGGTTCACCGGCAACCGCGGTTCGCAAATATCCGTCAACTGTCAATACACCGAAACGTCTCTCAATGTGCTTGCAACCAGAGTCTGTCGCTTCAGTGACGGCAAATGGAATTGGGCCGAGGCCGATTTCTCGCTCGAGGAGGGGAAGGCCGGTGACGTTGAGCATCGTGATGCTGAACCATGAGATCAAGGAAGGGCTTCATGATAACCCCCAGGCTCACGCAGGCCCATTTCCCGATGAGCCTGGCCCACCACGGATGAGCCTCCATGAGCCTGCCCTACGCCACCCGCTTGGCGAGGTCGATGGCCAGGGATAGTCCTCCTAACCCGCTGTCGATAAACGGCTTGATGAACTCGTGAATGCGATCTTGGTCGGCTCCCACCTGTGAGCAGTAGGGCCGACCATTGCTCAAAGAAGCCCCTTCCGCCAGCAGGTGGAAGGGGCTTCTTCTTGTCCTGCAAGCACTTGCGTTGCCCAGGGCACGGTGCGAAAAGATCGCGGCCAGGAACTGCCGCCGGCGGTCCGTTTTCGAGCCGCTCCAGATATCTGCGGCGTTCTGGCTCGAATCGAAGGCCTGGAGGTCCAATCCGCCTCGGGCTGGATCCCAGCCCACGCCGTCCCTCAACTGCTCCTCCACCTCGGCCGACTCGCGCTCCAGGTCCACCTTTTTGCCTTGTAGACGCCCTCGTCGATGACCCCGTCCACGTACACGCTCAGCAGCCGGTCGAGGCCTGATTTGAGCTCGGTGTGGCCCCGCCATCCTCCGGCCATCGCAGCGGGGCCGACAGACGCGCGGCCGTTGGTGGCGGGTGCCCGTAGCGGAGCTCACAGAGCCGGGTGAGTTGTTCCACGCTGGCGAGGCCGCAGGTGCGTGCGAGCTCGTGCGGGTCGGCATCGTCGCAGTCGAGCGCGGTACGGGCTCGCTCGAGAGCGTTGCGCAGATGACGCCGGAGGGAGGCCGGGCCGATACCATGCGTAGCCCGGAAAGCGGCATAGAGGCGGCTGGGACTGGCGAAGCCAGCTTCGGCGGCGATGTCGGCGATGGGCAGGTCGGTGGCCATGAGCAGTTGCTGGGCGATCAGGCGGCGATAGCGGGTCAGGTAGGCCAGGGGTGCGCAGCCGACCACGGCTTTGAACCGGGCGTGGAAGTGACTCGCGGACAGGCCGCTGACCGCCGCCAGTTCGGCGACCGTGAGGCGCCGGTGGAACCGCTCGTCGATCAGCCGCAACGCGGCCGCGATGCGAGCCTCGCCCGCGGCGGCCTCGGCCAGTAGCGAGGCGATCGCCGGTTCGCGCGCCAGACCGACCAGGAGTTCCTGCAGCAGAGCGCGCAACATGGCAAAGACGCCGAGTCGCTGCGCCCGCCACTCGCCCGCCATGCGATCGAGGACGGCACTGGCCCTGGCCTCGCCCTCGCCGGCCAGCGGCAGCAGCAGACTGCCACCGAAGGCGCGCTCTGCCACCCGGTCGAGCAGGCGGCCGGGCAGATCGTCGGCCGCGATGCGCGGTGCCTCGGTCGGCGGGAACCAGCAGGCCAGACCACGGCACCCGCCGATGACCGCCGGCAAGCGCAGACCGCGCGGCAGGAACAGCCAACGGCCGGGGACAACGTGCGCGGCGCCGATACGGGCAGCGCCCCCGTCGCAGCGGAACAGGCAGTGACTCATCGCCGTGATCGGATCGCTCTGCAGCCGGGACGACTCGGCGGCGAAGCAGGTGACTCCGGCCAAGGCGGCGACATCCAGCGGTGCGGGGGGCATGGATCAGAGGATCCGGGAGAATCGCCGCCGATCCAGCGATGGATCGCGCAACTGCGGCGCTGTACCCTGCAGTGCGAGGAGGGCATGATGCGATTGCGCGAAATGTGTCGACAGCTGCCAGACGACTGGCAGGACTGTTGCGACTGGCTGGGCGACAGGCTGATCTCGGTGTTGGCCGATTGCGATCCGGACCTAGCGGAACTGGCGCCGGTGCTCGCCGCCCGCGATGCCGGCGACCCGGCAGCGGCCGCAGCCGCACTGTTGGCGGCACTGGAGCGACCTCCCAAGCGCGAGCGCCTGCGCTGGGCAGTCGTCACCGCCGAGAGAGAAGCGATCAGCGCCTCGAACGAGCGGACGCGCCAGGCAGCGCTCGACTTCGAGCGCCTCATGCGCCCCCCGGCCGTGAGTACCCAGCGCCATCCGCCAGCCGACGAACTGCTCAGGGGAGAGGTCATCGTCTCCGGTCTGGCCGGAAGCTGGCGCGCTGGCGCACGCGGCGGCATCGATTGGCGCGATCAGGGACCGGTGGGCGACATCGAATGGGCCTTCGCCATGAACCGCCACAAGTTCCTCAACCGTCTGATCGACGCCTGGTCGCGGACCGGGAACCTCGACTACCTGACGGCTTGCGACCTGTTGCTCGGCGATTGGCTGCTGGCCGAGCCGACACCGGCGGCCCATCGCCACGATGCGGTCTGGCGGGAATTGGAGGTCGGACTGCGGCTCTGCGGGCCCTGGCCGTTGCTGTTCTTCGCCACGATCGGCCAGCCGGCCGTGCGGCCGACGACGCGTCTGGCCCTGCTGGTCGCATGGCACGAACAGGCCCGGTACCTGCACGCCTACCACGGCGATCACGCCAACCACCTGTTGATGGAACTCTGCGGTCTGGCGATGACGGCGGTGGCCCTGCCCGAGTTCCGCCAGTCGGCCGACCACCTGCGTTACACCGCAGCCCAGCTCGCGCCACAACCGGCGGCCCAGATCTACCCCGACGGGGCCCAGATCGAGCTGAGTACGCACTACCATCTGGTCAGCCTCGCCTACCTCGATCTCGCGGTGTTGTTGCTACGCGACGGCGGCCTGACGGTCCCGCCCGAACTGCAGGAGGCCGTGCCGCGCATGTGGGACTACGTCGCCGGCGTCCTGCGCCCCGACGACACCCTGCCACCGACCAACGATTCGGACGAATGCCAGGTCGCACCGCTCCTGCGCCAAGCCGCCGAGGAGCATCGGCGACCCGACTGGCGACATGCCGCCGATGGTCGGATCGGCAGCCGGTTCTTTCCCTGGGCCGGGCAGATGGTCAGCCGCAGCGATGCCCCGGGACTGGGTCATTACGGTTTTTTCGATGTCGGACCACTGGGCCTCTCCGGCCATCAGCACCGCGACCGGCTGCACCTGGGCATCCAGGCCGGGGGCCGCGACCTGCTGGTCGACGGCGGCCGCTACTGGTACAAATGGGATACCTTGCGGCAGTATTTTCTCGGCACCGCGAGCCACAACTGCATCCTCATCAACGCCTGCGGGCAAGCCGACGACGGCTGGGAGGTGACCGATCACCCCTTCGACGGCGCCCAGACCAGCACCGAGCGGTACGATTACTGCCTCGGCTCCTTCGCCGGACCGTGGCTGGGCCAGCTGGGAGCCTGTCGGCACACCCGGGCGGTGCTCTATCTGAGGAACCTGGGGTGGCTGGTGATCGATCGCATCGCCAGCGACCGACCGCGTCCGGTGTGGCCGCTGTGGCATTTCCATCCCGCCTGCACGGTCGTCACCGACGGCACCACGGTACGCAGCGATGACCCGGGAGTCGGCAACATCCTCGTCCAGCCGCTCGGGGCGATGGACTGGGACCTGGAGTGTCAGCGCGGCGAACGCAACCCCCATGGCGGCAAATACCGCATGTGGAAGGCCGACATCGTCCACGTGCCGCACGATCGGCAGGACCAGGGCTGGTACGCCCCCGCCTATCACGACCTGCAACCGGCGACCTGCGCGCTCTACCGCGGACACGCCAGCGACGCTCTGTTCGGCTGGCTGCTGTGGCCCGATACCGGCCGCCCCCGAGCACCGGCGGCCCATTGGGAGCAGTTGGGGCCGGCGCGCTGCCGCGTCGTCCTCCACGACCTCGTCACCGTGACCGTCGACTGCGATGGCGGCTTGCCGCAACTGACCTGGGCTGGAGCGCGCTGAGCGCGGCGAGCGCACAGCGCTGCCGCCTGGCCCCACCGATGCGAACGCGAGCCCCAGCCTTCAGCGCTGGCCCTGCAGCTGCGACAGGTCGTCCCACATGCTGCCGTCCGCCCCGTAGCACACCGGAGCGATGAAGCAGTCGCGGATGCGATCGACGCTGCGATCGCGGTAGCGGCACCAGACGTGATACCACGCGCCGCGCCACTCGAAGAAATCGCCGTGGGCGAAGCCGGTATCGAGTTGGAGGATGTCGCCGACCAGCCCCCGATGCTCGTAGGGCCCGTAGACGTTGTCGGCAACCGCGTAGTAGCCCGAGCAGCTGAGGTAATAGCGCCCGTCGTGCTTGTGCAGCGAGTTCTTGTCGGTGTTCGGGAAGACGCCCTTGCGATCGAGCACGATCATCCGGGGCTCCTCATCCAACGCGAGCATCGAATCCTGCAGCCGGGCGATGCGGTAGTCGTGTTCGCCATTGATGATGTAAGGCGTGCCGTCGTCGTCGACGAAGATGCTGGGGTCGAACGATTCCAACAGCGGCCGGCCGAGGGCATCGCGATACGGGCCCTCCGGCCGATCGGCCACCATCACCCCGGTGTTCAGCTTGCGGTGCGAGAAATACCAGTAATAGCGCCCGTTGCGCGCGACCACGTCGCCGGCCCAGCAGTCGGTGTTGCCGGAGCCCATGTAATTGTCTGCTGGTGAGATGGTCCCCACCTGGGTCCAGTCGCACAGATCGGTCGAACGATAGATCCGCCAGTCGGGCATGACCCAATCGTTGACACCGACGCCGACATCGTGCCCGGTGAACAGATAGACGGCATCATCGAGGACCAGGGCGTGCGGATCGGACATGCCGGGCTCGGCGATGATCGGGTTGGCGAGCTGGGGCATGCGGTCCTCTCCTGGGAACATGCTGACCACCGACCGCTCGACGGCAAGCAGGTTCGCGATTCCGGCGCTTGGTGGCCGACCATCGTTCAAGGTAACTGGCGCCGCGAAGCGGCGTCCAGTTCACCGCCTTGTTCGATCGTAACTGCTCAGACCTTCCTGAAGTTCTTTCTACAATTACCACAGAGGACACAGAGAACACGGAGAGAAGAAGGGGAGAATTCCAATCCGGCCTCTGTGCTCTCTGTGTTCTCTGTGGTTT
>CAZTGE010000018.1:0-8646 GCA_964612995.1 uncultured candidatus Brocadiaceae bacterium
CCCCTGGAAAAGTGCGCATGGTCATGCGCACTTTTCCAGGGGAATGGAATACGCAGCCCTCCCGCTTGGCCAGCGCGAGCATGTCAGGGCATTCGCGCGCCATCGGCATGTCGGTGAAATCATCGGACGGGGAGAAGATGCAGAAATCGCCCTTCGGTTCGCTGGTCGCGAAACTGGGCGAATACTCGGCCGCGAGCATGGTCACGAAGCGGCCGGGTTGGTGATAGCGCGCGGTGGTCTCGGCGATCTCCTGGCCGAGCAGCGAATAGTCGGTGCCGTGCTTGTACTGGGGGAAGGTGTCGAAGGCCTCGTTGTTGTTGAGGTGTTCGCTGATCGAGAACACGTCGAGGAAGCTGCGGTCGCGCGCGAAGCGGAAGTTCTCTTCGATGCTGTCGCAGCCATCGGCCCACATGGTATGGCAGTGGCCGTCGCCCCAGGCGATGCGCGGCGCATCGGCGCTGACGTGGCAGGCGTTGCTCAGGCCCTCACGCAGGCCTGGTGCCCGCAGGCGCAGGCGATAGACACCCGGGGCCGGGGGCTGCAGGTCGGTGAACTCGTGGGTGCCGCAGGCGGAGAAGCGGAAGCTGCGCTCGCTGCCCGGTACGGCCTCGCCCGCGGCGTCGATCAGCTCGGCCTGCACCGGTTTGCTGTAGGCGGCGCCGATATTGCAGTTGCGGTCCTCGACCCGGCATCGGCAGCGTAGCGCTTCGTCGGGCCGGGCCACCGATGGCACCACGGCGTTGAGCTGCGCGGCGGTATCGCAGACCACGCTGATGACCAGCGGCGGCCAGTAACGGTAGTATTCACCGGTGGCCTCGTGGTCGACGCGCCACGAGATCGGCGCGCGCGAATAGGTCCGGGCCAGCGCGTAGCAGGGGTGCGCGGCGGTGCCGTAGCGTACGCGGACCTCCTGTCCGGGCTCCAGGCCCTGCGGCAGGCGGATGGTGGCCCAGGCGAGCTCCTTCCAGTCGCGCGGTGGCGGTTCGAGCTCGCAGGCGATATCGCCGCTGACTGCGACGTAGCTCATGCCGTGAGGGTCGTCTTGCTGCAAGCCGAGGGCGAGCCAGATCCGTGGCACCTCGCAATAGAGCTTGAGGCCGCCGCCTGGGGCCACGCTGCGATGGCCGCAGCGGAAGCGGAACTCCCAGATGCCGGCCTCAGCGGCCGTCACCTCCACGCGCCGACCGCAGCGGCCGGCGAAGCTGATGTCGTATGCGGGCATTGCGTGTTGGCCCATGGTGCGTCTTCCATCTGATTGCCTCGGGCCCAATATGCCGGACGCGGCGGCTGTGACCATCGCAGGGCTTGATCCCGCCATGGCAGAAATTGATCTTTCTTGCGACTTCCCTCACAGGGGACAGCACCCCCTGTGAGTCAAGCCTCAGCAAAGCAGCGAAAGAGGCTGGTCGGGTGGGGCGCGGTTGGCAGGATGGGCGCAGCATGACCGATATTGATGTCTCCCGGCTCGATGTGCCCTTGCGCAGCTACGACATTCGCGCGCGTGCCGAGCACCATCTGCCGTTGTTCGGCGATCCCGGGCGGATGGGCGTGCGGCGGGTGGCGCGCGAACAGTGGGGCCCGGGCTTCGCCTTCCGCGTCGCCTGGCACCCGGCCCAGGTGATCGGCTGCATCCATCACGGCGGCGGCATCATGCTCGACGATCGCAAACGGGTGGTCCGCCTCACGGCCGGCACGGCGATCGCTCTTGGCGGCGGGGCGCATCGCAGCATCGCCGCGGGGCCGTCGGGCATGCTGGTCTCGCTCGCGGTCTGCGCGCCGGGGATGGCCGCCGAGCGGGTGCGGCGTTTCTGGGGTGCGACCAACTGCGCCATTGTCCCGGAATCCGGACGCCGCGTCGACCACCTGTTCGCGCTGATGCACGCCGCTGCGCGCAGGCGCTCGGCCCAGGCCCAGGACATCTGCCGCCACTACATCGAGATCATCCTGCGCAGCCTCGCCCCGCCGACGGTCTGCCCCGACCAGCGCGCGCGCGCCACTTTCCGACGTTGCCTCGAACTCGCCGAGGACGGTCAGCGCAGCCCCGCTGCGATCGCAGCGGCTGCGGGCATCGGTGTCGCCCATCTCTGCCGCTTGTTCCGCCGTTTCGCCGGCATCACCCCCGGCGCCTATCGCGACCGCCGCCGTGCGGCCTTGGCCGAGGATCTGCTCGCGGACACCGATCTGGGTCTGGGGGCGATCGCCGAGCGACTCGGGTATGCCGATGCCTTCGCCTTCTCGCGTGCGTTCAAGCGCGTCACCGGTCAGGCGCCGAGCCACTGGCGTCAGCGGCGGTGACGGCCGTTGCGAGCACCGCCGCGCAATGCGGGCAGTCGCCGTCGGCCGGACAGGCTGCGGCGTGGGCGGCCCAGTTTCCGGGGAACCGGGTGTTGTCGAGGATCGCGTCGCCGAGCACATGACCGAGGCCGGGCTCGAGCAGATCGAGCAGGTTGCCGCGATGGCGGCCGGCGGTGTAGGCGCGGATGACCTGGAAGGGCCGTGGATGAGAACGGGTGGCGAGTTTGATCCGGCCTGCGAGTCCGGCGTGGTGGTGGAGATCCTCCGGCCAGGTCCTGCTCGCCGCCGCGCCGGACGGGGTGCGCGAACGCCTGCTCGATCGCCTCGACCTGCGCGCCTACGGCCCCCGCGCGCCGCTGGATCGCGATGCGGTCGAGCGGACCTTGCAGCGGGTTCGGCACGAGCAGGCCGCCTGCTGCCACGATATCCACGCCGCGGGGATCAGCGCGCTGGCCGTGCCGGTGGTCGATGGCGCGGGTGCCTGGATCGCCGCTCTCGGCTGCGCCCTGCCGACCAGCCGCTCCACCCGGCAGCACGACCGGGAGCTGTTGGAGCTGCTGCGTGAGGCCGCTGCGCGTATAGCAGACAGCTGGGGCTGCTGAGCGCCTTCAGCCCGCGAGCACGCCCTCGTACATCTCGAGTTCCTCGATCTGGTCGAAGAAGCTGGCGACCGCGCGTTCGAGGTCGGCGATGCGTAGGCCGAGCCGGTCGAGGGCGAGGTCGCAGAGCGGCTCGACGAAGGGAGCCGCGCCGACGGTGAAGCCGCAGCCACGGACCAGGCCCCGGGCGACGTGGACCAGACAGACCACCGGCAGCTGGTCGCCGGCACGCTCTGGTCTGGCGTGATGACGGATGCAGGCGGTGACCGGTTCGGGCAGGCACCAGTTCTTGGCCAACAGCGCGCCGAGGCCGCCCGGGTGCAGCCCGAGCTGCTTGCGCAGTGCGCCGGAGAAGTCGAGATCCTCGCGCGCGCGGACGGCCTCGCCGGCATCGTGGTACTGATGCGGAAAGCGGATGCAGGCGAGGATCGCGCCGAGGTCATGGAGCAGGCCGCAGAGGTGGAGCGTCTCCACGCTCGGGCGGTGCTTCTCGTCTTTGAGGCACTGCGCCGCGAGGATTCCGGTCATGGTGCCGCAGGCGTTGGCCGCGGCCCAGTGCGCGGCGAGTTCGCGGCGCTGGGCCTCGGGCGCGGGCAGCAGTTCGGTGAGCAGGCCGTGGACCATCGACAGACCGAGGTAGACCACCGCGCTGCTCAGCTGCGTCAGCGGCGGCTGACCGGGGGCGGCGGCGGCGTTGGCCCGGCTGAGCACCAGCGCGGCGATGATCGGATCGGTGGCCAGCACCCCGGCGAGCAGCTGCGGCGAGCAGGCGGGATCGCCGACCATGTCGACCACCCGGCGCACGGTGGCGGGGAAGGTCATCGGGGGCGCGCTGAGCACCGCCGTGGCCAGGGTCGGCAGGGGCAGGCTCACTTGCGACGCCCCATCTCGAGTTCGATCGCACGCTCGAGCATGCCCATCAGCGGCAGATAGCGGACGCGTTCGAAGCGGGCGTGCAGGGCTTCGACGCGGTGGGCGAAGGGGATGGCGCTGCGTACCGGGACCGGGGTGCCGCGGACGTGGATGCGCTTGATCCCGCGCAGGGTCAGCTTGCGGATGAGATAGGCGTTGAGCGTGGTGCCGGCTCCACACAGGCGCACTCCATCGGGGTCGCTCACCGGTCGCGCGAGGACCATGTCCGGCCGGGCCTGGGTGATGAGGATGCGTTGTTCGCTGTCGGTGGCCATGGTCGCAGGTGATCATTCGTCGGGCATGGCGCGGAATCAAGCACGCTTGCCGATCCGCGGCCGAGCCACGCACGCCGCGTGCCCGAACAGCCTTGGCACGCCGGGTGCACCGTCGCCGATGTCGGCGGCCCTGGTCGTCAGCCTGTCGTGGTTCTTGCCGGAGGATGTTGTGTATGTCGACGCGCTCGCTGCAGATCGTGCTCGCCTGCCTGCTCGCGCTGTTCTCGCTCGGTGTGGCCCCGGTGATGGCCGGCGCAACGACAGCCGAGGATGCCGCCGCGCAGGCCGAGCTGCTGCCCGACGAGGAGGACTACGCGGCGGTCGGCGAGTCGGCCGACCCGGTGCAGCTCGGCGGCGAGGGCGATGTCGGCGCCGCGCTGGGTCAGTTGCTGGTCGCGCTGCTGCTGGTCGCGGCCTGTGCGCTCGGTCTGGCCTGGGTGGTCAAGCGCCTCGGCGGGGCGCGGCGGATCCTCAATCAGCAGGGGCGGCATCTGAGCGTGATCGAGACGGTCTCGCTCGGGCTCAAGCGTTCGGTCTCGTTGGTCCGGGTCGGCGACACGGTGCTGGTGCTCGGTCAGAGCGAGCAGCAGGTGACCACCCTGGCCACGCTCGAGGCCGGCGCCGTGCTCGGTGCCGGTGCCGGTACCGGTACCGGCACCGCCGCGCCGGGTGCCAGCACCGCGTCGGCAACCCAGCGCGAGACGTCGGGCGGGGTGCCCGGCGATGAAGCTGCGGTGGCCTCGTTCCAGGATCGCTTGCGCTCGCTGCTGGGCGGGAAGCGGCCGTGATGCGTGGGTGCGCCGCTGTGTGTCTGCGTCCGCTCGTCTGCCTGCTGCTGCTGGTGGCGGGTGGTCCGACGGCCGTGGCCGCGGTCACGCCACCGGCGCCGGTGACGCCGGTGCCCAGCGATGGCGGTGACCTGATCCTGCCCGGGCGCAGCGCGGGACGCAGCCGGGCCGAACCGATCGGCCCCACAGGCGAGGATCCGACGCTCGCTCTCCCGGGGCCAGACATGCGCGAAGGCGGGGCCTTGCAGCTGACCCTGTCCAGCGGCGAGGAGTCGCAGGGCTACAGCAACGTGATCAAGATCATGTTGCTGATCACCGTGCTCGCGGTCGCACCGGGTTTCCTGGTGATGATGACCAGCTTCACCCGCATTGTCATCGTGCTCGGCTTCGTGCGCAAGGCACTCGGCACCCAGACCCTGCCGCCGAACCAGATCGTGCTCGGTCTGTCGCTGTTCCTGTCGCTGTTCGTGATGGCGCCGACCTTCGAGCGGATCCACAGCGAGGCCCTGGAGCCCTACCTCGACGGCGAGCTGACCGAGGAACAGGCCTTCGACCGCGCCGGCACGGGGATCAAGGAGTTCATGGGGCGCCACACGCGCAAGCGCGACCTGGCCCTGTTCATCCACATCGCCGGTGGGCAACGCCCGCGCAGTCTCGCGGACGTGCCGCTGACCACGCTGGTCCCGGCCTTCATCACCTCCGAGCTGAAGACCGCCTTCCAGATGGGCTTCGTGCTGTTCGTGCCCTTCCTGCTGATCGACCTGATCGTGGCGGGGGTGCTGATGGCCCTGGGGATGATGATGCTGCCGCCGATCATCATCTCGCTGCCATTCAAGATCCTGCTGTTCGTGATCGTGGACGGCTGGGCGCTGTTGGTGCAGAGCCTGGCCGCGAGCTACGCCTGAGAGGGAGGCCCCGATGACCGCCGATACCCTGGTCGAGATCCTGCGTGAGGGCCTGTTCACCGCGTTGATGGTGATGTTGCCGCCGTTGCTGACCGCCCTGGCCCTGGGTCTGGGGGTGGGCCTGCTGCAGGCGATCACCTCGATCCAGGAGGCCACGCTGAGCTTCGTGCCCAAGATCCTCGGCATCGGCGTGGTCATGGTCATGCTCGGGCCGTGGATGCTGCGGATGGTGGTCGCCTTCAGCACCGATCTGTTCGAACGCCTGGCGAGCATCGGCACCGCCTGAACGGTCATGGGCGCGCAGCTGATCGCACTCACGCAGCAGGTCGCCCCGGGGCTGCTGGTCTTCGCCCGCGTCGCCGGGGTGTTCCTCGCCGCGCCGGTGGTCGGCGGCACCTGGGCGCCGGCGCGGATCAAGGCGCTGCTCGCCTTCGCCATCACCCTGGTCATCGCTCCTGGGCTGGACCTCGCGCCCGGGATCGCCGGGGGGGCCACCTACATGCTGGCCCTGGGCTCGGAGCTGCTCATCGGGCTGATGCTCGGCTTCTTCTTCAATCTGTTCATCGAGGCGGTGCGCTTCGGCGGGGATCTGATCGGGCGTCAGGCCGGCTTCGCCGCGGCCGAGCTGTTCGACCCGAACGCCGGCGGGATGACCGGTCCGCTGGGCAGCCTGCTCCATCTGGCGACGGTGCTGCTGTTCCTCGCCATCGACGGCCACCATCAGGTCTTCCTCGCGCTACAGCATTCCTACGCGCTGGTCGCGGGTGGCGCGATGCCGCGGACCGAGCCGATCGGGCCGGCGGTGGCCCTGGGGGCGAACCAGGTGTTCGTGATCGCGGTCTCGCTCGCCTTCCCCTTGATGATCGCGGTGATGGCGATCACGGTGGCCGACGGGATCATCGCCCGCGCCATCCCGCAGATCAATCTGCTGATGATCACCTTCATCAACAAGATCCTGGTCACGGTGTTCCTGCTCTATGTCGGCATGCCGGCGGTGGTCACCTTTCTCGGGCTGGTCCTGCGCATGGCCCGTGGTTTCACCTTCGAATTCCTGCGCGCGCTCAGCTGAACCGCCGGGCGGCAGGGGGACGCCCCTGCGAGCGTCGCGGTCGTAGGCCTTGATATCCCCTGCGGTTGATGAATCTGGGCCCGCGCGCCGGGCGATCGGTGCCGCGAAATCCGCGGTGCGATGCGTCGGGCCGCAGCGATGTGCGAAGGAGGCTGGCATGGGATTTCTGGGACTGGGGCGCTCGGCGCTGAAGGATGCGGATCCGCGCAAGCGCGAGGCGGCCGTGCGCGAGCTGCCGGTGGCCGAGCAGGGCAAGCTGATGGACGCAGCGGTGGGTGACAGCGACCCGTCGGTCCGGCGTGCGGCGGCGTCCAAGGTGGTCGAGACCGACCTGTTGCGCGAGCTGGTACGCCATCCCGATGCCCCCATCGCCCAGATGGCGAAAGAGAAGCTGGCCAACGTCGCGGTCGAAGAGGTCAAGCGCAGGCCGCTGGCTCGCGCTGGCGAGCTGCTCGAGCAGATCACCGAGCAGAGCGCGCTGGTCACCGTGGCGCTGCAGGCCGAGGACAAGGCCGTGCGCGAGGCCGCCTTCGCGCGGATCCTGGGCATGGAGTCGCCGAGCGAGCAGCTGCTGGCGACCCTGGCGATCCAGGAGGAGAGCGGTGCCTACGGCGAGCGTGCGGTGCCGCGGATCGACAAGCGCCAGGTGCTCAAGGACGTGAGCAAGAAGGCCAAGGCCACCGGGGTACGCAGTGCGGCCGAAGCACGGATGGCCCAGCTCGCGGCGCAGAGCGAGAAACCCTCGCGCGAGCAGCAGCGCAAGCAGCGCAACGCCGCGCTCGCCGAGCTGGTAGAGCAGGCCCGGGTGCTGGCGGTGGCCAGCGACGTGGCTGCGGCCCACGACAGGCTCGTCGGGATCGAACGCGACGCCAAGGCCTTGGAGCAGCGCTACAGCGAGGCGCCGGCCGACGATGAACTGGCCGCGGTGCACGAATCGCTGGGGCGTTTTCGCGATCAACTCGAACAGCGTCGCTCCGAGGCCGCGGCGCAGGCCGAGGCGATGGCCGCGGCCGCCGCGCGTCGGCGCGAGCTGCTCGGCGCGTGGGAGGAACGGGCGGCTGCGGCCGGGACCGCCACGCCGGATGAACGCGAGGCGCTGGCAGCGGAGTTGCGGGACGCCTGGGCGGACGCGGGCGAACCGGGTCCGGACGATGTCGACGAACTCGAACAGGCCTACGCCGTGCTGGTCGCGCGCGTGATCGGTCAGGCGATCGCACCCGAGGCAGCGGCGGAGCAGCCGACGCAGGACGCACGCCCGGAGCTGGGGCCGGAGGCGCTCGCGGCGATCGATGCTCTGATCACCGAAGCCGAGGCGCTGAGTCAGCGCGAGGACTGGCGTGACGCCGACCAGGCCTTCAAGGCGCTCGACAAGCGTTGGCGCGAAGCGGCGGTCGACCTCGGGTCCGACGACGAGCGCCGGACCCGTTTCCGCAGCGCCTACGCGGTGTTCAAGGACCGGCGGCGCGAGGCGCGCGAGCAGCGCGGGCGCGAACGCGAGCAGCGGCTCGAGACGATGGCCGCGCTGGTGCGCGAGTCCGCCGGGCTCTCGGCGGCGCAGCCGGAGGGCGAGGCGGTCGAAGCGCATCGCAAGCAGATCAAGGACCTGCAGCGGCGGTGGCGCGAGGTCGGCCCGGTGCCGGCCGATCGCGCCCGGCCGCTGCGCGAGGAGTTCCGCGCCAATTGCGACACCGCCTTCGAACCGGTGCGGCGCCACTTCGAGGCCAAGGACTGGGAACGCTTCGCCCGCGTGCCGAAGGCCGAGGAGCTGATCGCCGCGGCGGCGGCGCTGCAGGAGGACCCGCC
>CAZTGE010000018.1:8746-42751 GCA_964612995.1 uncultured candidatus Brocadiaceae bacterium
TGCCGAAGGCCGAGGAGCTGATCGCCGCGGCGGCGGCGCTGCAGGAGGACCCGCCGGAGGACCCGCCAGAGGACGGCGACGAACTGATCAAGGCGGTCAAGGATCTGCAGGCGCGTTGGAAGCGGCTGGGCCAGCTGCCGCGCGACAAGAAGGATGAGCTCTGGGAGCGCTTCAAGGGCCACTGCGATGCCATCTACGAGCGCCTCCAGCCCTGGTTCGCCGAGCGCGATCGCCAGCGCGAGGAGAACCTGGCGCGCAAGCAGGCGCTGATCGAAGAGCTGGAGCTGCAGCTGGAACAGGCCCCGGCCCACGCGATCGGAACCGGGCTCGATGCCGGACTCGACGCTTCGCGCATCGACAAGGTCAAGGACATCCAGGCGCGTTGGAAGGAGGTCGGTCCGGTTCCCCGCGAGCAGGACAAGGAGGTCTGGGGCCGGTACAAGGCCCTGCTCGATCGCTTCTACGCTGCACGGCGGCAGCAGCGGGCGGTGGAGCAGAAGGAGCGCGAGGGCAACCTCGAGCGCAAGCAGGAGATCTGCGACGCCATCGCCGCGCTGGCCGACGACCTCGAGGCCTACAAGGGCGGACAACGCTTCGGCAACAAGACCGAGCGCGACTTCTTCGATGATTTCCGTTCCTTGCAGAGCCAGTACCGCAGCGCCGGCTTCGTGCCGCGCAAGGACATGGACGCGATCAAGCAGCGCTACAAAGAGGCCAGCGACCGGGTCCACGCGGCGCTCGAGGACTGGTTCGCCGCGCGTGATGCCGAGCGCCAGGGCAACCTCGAACGCAAGCAGGCCCTGCTCGAGCGCCTGGAGGAGCTGCTCGAGGAGGAGCATCCGGAGTGGTTCCGCGACGAGGTGCGCAAGCTCCAGGACGAGTGGCGTGACGCCGGCCCGGTGCCGCGCGATGCGATGGACATCAACCAGCGTTTCCGTCAGACGGTGGAGCGGATCCTGCATGCCGATCGTGCGCCGGCTGCAAGCGCGCTGGACGCGGAGCCGAGCGTCAAGTTCGGCGACGAAGCCGAGGTGGTCGCCGATGGCCTCGGTGCGTCGGGGCCCGAACGCCGGCCGGAGGCAGCACCGGAGCCCGAGGCCGGATCGAGCGCGGTGGCCGATTCCGCGCCTGCGGCGGCCGATGCGGCGCCGGCGGACGCGGACGCGGACGAAGCCGACGCGGGCGCCGACGCCGGGGCCGGGGCCGCCGACGCGAGCACGGCGCCGGCGCAGGCCGATGCCGATGCGTCGGCCGACGCGGCGGATGCGCAGGATGCTTCCGAGCTGCCGCCCCCGGCCGAGGACGATCGCTGAGGGGCGGCGCGTCGTAGCTGGGCGGGCGGGCTGTTGTCCGTTCGGGTGCGTCGGCGTAGGGTCGGTGGCAGCGGCGGAGGACTGCGATGGGCCCGATGCGATGTTTCCAGACGATGCTGCTGCTCGTGGTCGCTGCGTTGCCGGTGCGCGGCGCGGAGCAGACGACCGTGCTGTTCCTCGGCGACAGTATCACCGCCGGGCGTGGCGTGGGTGAGGACGCCGCCTACCCCGCGCTGCTCGAACGCCGCTGGCGTGCGGCGGGCAAACAGCGACGGGTGATCAACGCCGGGATCAGCGGCGACACCAGCAAGGGCGGTGCCGCGCGCATCGGCTTCCTCCTGCGCAGCGAGCCCGATTGGGTGGTGGTCGCCCTCGGCGGCAACGACGCCCTGCGCGGTCTGCCCCCGGAGCGGCTTGGGGCGAATCTCGCTAAAATCATCGAAGCGTCCCGCAAGGCCGGTGTGCGGGTGGCATTGCTGGGGATGCGCGCGCCGCCGAACATGGGCGAGACCTACCAGCGCGATTTCGCCGCGGTGTATCCCGCGCTCGCCGAGCGCCATGCGGTTCCGCTCTATCCATTCCTTCTGGAGGGAGTGGCCGGTGATCGCGAGCTCAACCAGCGCGACCGCATCCATCCCACCCGTGCGGGGCAGAAGGTGCTGGCCGATCGGATCGGCGCCTTCCTCGAGCCGCTGCTCGACCCGCCGCCGCCGGTGAGCGATCCGGAGGAGCCGGTTGAGGCGGAGGGGGACGCCGCGGAAAGCGAGCCGGCAGACGACGTCGCGGACGCCGCGAGGGGCGATGCCCAGGGTGACGCCCAGGGTGCAACCACCGCAGACGAAGCCGGGCAGGGGGAGCGATGAACGCGTTGGCGGTCGAATCACTGGGCAAGCGTTACCGGCTGGGTGAGCGCGAGGTGGTCGCTCTCGACGGGGTCGGCTTCACTCTCGCCGCTGGCCGTTGCCTGGCGGTGACCGGCCCGAGCGGGAGCGGCAAGTCGACCCTGCTCGGGCTGCTGGCCGGCCTCGATACGCCGAGCAGCGGGCGGGTGGTGGTCGACGGTCAGGATCTGGCCGCGCTCGGTGGCGATGCGCTCGCCGCCTTCCGCGGTCGGCGCATGGGTTTCGTGTTCCAGTCCTACCGCCTGCTCGGTGCGCTGAGTGCGCTGGAGAACGTGCAGGTGCCCCTGGAGCTGGCGGGGCATCGCGATGCCCGCGAGCGGGCCCAGACCTGGTTGGAGCGCCTGGGTCTGGGTGAACGGCTCGACCACCGCCCGGCGCGGCTCTCCGGTGGCGAGCAGCAGCGGGTGGCGGTGGCGCGGGCGATGGCGCCGGATCCGGCGGTGCTGCTGGCCGACGAGCCGACCGGCAACCTCGATCGCGCCACCGGCGCCGCGATCGCCGATCTGCTGTTCGCGCTCGTGCGCGACAACGGCACCGCGATGGTGCTCGCGACCCACGACCCGGCGCTGGCCGGACGCGCCGATGCCGGGCTGGCACTGGTCGACGGACGCGCTGCATGAGGCTGCCGTTCGAGCTGCGTCTGGCCTGGTGGCAGATCCGCGGCCAGGGGATGCGCGCGTGGATCATCGCCCTGTGCGTCTGCGTCGGGGTGGCGGCGCGGGTGAGCGTCGGCGCGCTGGCCACGCGTTTCGATGCCGCGCTCGACGCCGAGGCGCGCAGCCTGCTGACCTGCGATGTCCAGATCGCCGCCCGCGAAGAGCTCGCGGCCGAGCGGCGCGACCAGCTGGACCAGATCCTGCCCCAGGGCGCCGCTCTCCAGCGTGCGGTGGTCTTCACTTCGATGGCGCGTGCACCGCAGACCGGGCGCGCACGCACGGTGGTGGTCCAGGGCATCGAGCCGCGCTATCCCTTCTATGGCGAGCTCATCCTCCACGCTCCCGATGGCGCACGGGTCGACGCCACGGCCCTGGCCGGAGCGACGGACGCGGCCTTCGTCGAACCGGACCTGCTGCTGCAGCTCGGGGTCACGGCCGGGGCCGAGCTGGTCGTCGGCGGACGCGCCTATCGCATTGCCGGGACGATCGCGCGCATGCCGGGGCTCAGCGTCGAGCTGTTCAGCCTCGGTCCGCGCGTGCTCATCGCGCGCGATCAGGTGCCGGGCGGCGGGCTGCTCGGTTTCGGCTCGCTGGCCCGGTTCGAGACCCAGATCCGGTTGCCCCCCGGCCACGAGGCCGAGGCGGTGGCCCAGGCTCTGATCAGCGCCTGGGACCTGCCGCCGGATGCGCGCGAGCGGCTGCGCGGCGGCCGTGGCCGGCAGGAGGCCTTGCGGGTGCGTACGCCGCGCGATCTGGAGGACCGCTTCCGGCGTACCTTCGCGCGCTTCGACCGGTTCCTGCGCTTGATCGCGCTCGCGGCGCTGGCCATCGGCGGCGTCGGCGTGGCCGGGGCCGCGCGGGCCTACGTGGTGGCCAACATCGAATCCGCAGCGCTGCTGCGGGTGCTCGGTGGCAGCGAAGGGCGTCTGCTGCGGGTGTTCGTCTACCAGGTGCTGCTGGTATCCGCGGCCGGCGCGCTGGTCGGCTGCGGTATCGGCCTGGCCAGCGAGCACGCCATCACCGCGCTGATCCAGCCCTTCCTGCCCATGCGGCTGGGCTTCGCCTGGCCGGTGGCCAGTCTGGCCTGGGCGTTGCTGCTCGGCGTGGGCGTCGCGGGCGTGTTCGCCCTCTGCGCCATACTCAGCGTGGTCCGGGTGCGGCCGCTGGCGGTGCTGCGCGGCGAACTGCGGCCGGCCGGAGCCCATCCCTGGTGGTGGGCGACGGTGATCTCCGGCCTGCTCGCGCTCGTCGGCGTGGCCTGGATCGAGACCCGCTCGCCGTGGATCGGCCTCGGCTTCGCTGGCGCGGTTCTCGGCGGGGCGCTGGTGATCATGCTCCTCGGCGCTCTGCTGCTCCTGGTTGTGGTGTGGCCGGGGCGGCGCCGCGGGCCCTTCGCACTGCGCCACGCCCTGGCCAACCTCGAACGCCATCGCGCGCGCAGCCTCGCCACGGTGGTCGCCATCGGCCTGGTCGCCGCCTTCCTCACCGGGCTGGTGCTCTACCGCGGCAGCCTGCTGCGCGAACTGCGCCCGGTGGGCGACTTCGCCATGCCCGACCTGTTCGCCTTCAACATCGACGACGAGGACAAGGCCCGGCTCGATGAGCTGGTGGCCGCCCACGCGCACCGGGCGCGGATCGAGCCGATGGTCCCCGCACGGCTGCGTTCGATCAACGGTGAGCCGGTCGCGGCCGCAGGCGCGGACGGCGAGAGCGGAAGCGATGATGACGACGCGGGCGATGAGCGCCAACGGCGCATGCAGCGGCGCGAACAGAATCTCAGCTGGCGCGACGCGCTCACGAACAGCGAGGAGCTCGTCGCGGGCACCTTCTTCGACCCCGAGGCCCCGCTGAGTGCAGACGCGCCGGTGCCGGCCTCGGTCGAGGTGGGCTTCGCCGAGGCGATCGGTGCCGAGCTGGGCGACATCCTGCGTTTCCGCATCGCCGGGGTGGTCGACCTGGAAGCACGCATCACCAGCCTGCGCCAGGTCGAATGGATGAGTCTGCAGCCGAACTTCTTCGTGCTGCTGCCGCGCGCGGCTCTGGCCGATTTCCCGCGCAGCTGGGTCGCATCGGTCTACTGCGAGGACGCCGATCAGCGCCAGGCGGTCAAGCAGGCGATGGTGCGCGCGCTGCCCGAGGTCACCGTGCTCGACGTGAGCACCATCATCGCCCGGCTGCAGCGGGTGCTCGAGCAGCTCGGCTGGGCCATCGGCTTCATGGCGGTGTTCGTGCTCGTTGCCGGCCTGGCGGTGCTGGCGGTGCTCGGTGCGCTCGATGCCCGCCAGCGCCGCGGCGAGGCCGCGCTGCTGCGGGTGCTCGGCGCGCGTGCGCGTCTGCTGCGCCGCTCTCTCGCGACCGAGTTCGCGCTGCTCGGTCTCGCCGGGGCCCTCGCCGGAGCGATGGTCGCGGTGACGCTCGCCGCGCTCCTGCTCGAGCGCATCGAGCTGCAGTTCGTCTTCGCTCCGTACGCGGTCGCGGCGGTGCTCGCCACGGTGGTGGCGCTGAGCGTGCTCACCGGCCTGCTCGCCTGCCATCGGGTGGTCCGGGTGCCGCCGTTGGCGATCCTGCGCGAGGAATGAGCCGATGCACCCGCCGGGCCCTCTGTGCGAGGCCGTCACCGGTGCGACGCGAGCGCGCTGTCTGTTTCGCCGCCGCCCGGCTTGCGCGCCATCGCGCCGGTTCTAGCCTGGACCGATCGATACCTGCCTGGGGGAGCCCCACGGGGCTGAGAGACCGCTGCTTTGCGGTGACCCTTGGAACCTGACCCGGATGATGCCGGCGTAGGGAAGGCACAGCGCGGCAGACGACGCGCGCGGTGCGCCTGCGCTCATCCGTTTGGAGAGACGCACGTATGACCACCGCCCACCCCGCCCACGGCGTGACCACCGGACCGATCGCCCCCTCGCGCAAGGTCTATGCGAGCGTGGAGGACCTGCGCATCCCGATGCGCGAGATCCCGCTCGGCGACCCCGACCTGCCGGCGCTGCGGGTCTACGACACCTCTGGGCCCTACACCGAGGACGCGGCACAGGTCGACCTCGTCGGCGGCCTGCCGACGGTGCGCCCCTGGCTCGCCACGCGTGAGGATCTCGAACCCGTACCCGGAAAGCCCGGGCTGTGGCGTGGGCGCACCGAGGCGCCGGTGACGCAGCTGGCCTTGGCCCGGCGTGGCGTGATCACCCCCGAGATGCGCTACGTGGCCGCGCGCGAGAGCCTCGGTGCGGAAGATGCGGTCAGCCCCGAGGCGGTGCGCGCGGCGGTGGCCGCGGGGCGGGCGATCATCCCGGCCAACATCAATCATCCACAGTGCGAGCCGATGGTCATCGGCTCCGATTTCCTCGTCAAGATCAATGCCAACATCGGAAATTCCGCCTTGGGTTCATCGATCGACGCCGAGGTCGACAAGATGGTCTGGGCCATCCGCTGGGGCGCGGACACGGTGATGGACCTGTCCACCGGCGCTGACATCTCGGCCACCCGCGCCGCGATCGTGCGCAACAGCCCGGTGCCGATCGGTACCGTGCCGATCTACCAGGCCCTGGAGCGGGTGGACGGGGAGATCGGCGATCTGTGCTGGGAGGTCTTCCGCGACGTGCTGATCGAGCAGTGCGAGCAGGGGGTCGACTATTTCACGATCCACGCCGGCGTGCGCTGGGCCCACGTGCCGCTGAGCGTGGAGCGCACGGCGGGGATCGTTTCGCGCGGCGGAGCGATCATGGCCCGATGGTGCCTGCTGCACCATCGCGAGAGCTTCCTTTACGAGCACTTCGCCGACATCTGCGAGCTCGTCGCCCGCTACGACGTGGCCCTGAGCCTGGGTGACGGCATGCGCCCCGGCGCGGTCGCCGATGCCAACGACGCGGCCCAGTTCGCCGAGTTGGCGACGCTCGGCGAGCTGGTGACGGTGGCCTGGGGCCACGAGGTCCAGACCATCATCGAGGGTCCGGGTCACGTGCCGCTGCATCTGATCAAGGAGAACATGGACAAGCAGCAGGAACTCTGCCACGGCGCGCCGTTCTACACCCTCGGCCCCCTGGTCACCGACATCGCCCCGGGATACGACCACATCACCTCGGCCATCGGCGCCGCGCTCATCGGCGCCTACGGCACCGGCATGCTGTGCTACGTCACCCCCAAGGAGCACCTCGGCCTGCCCGATCGCGAGGACGTCAAGCGCGGGGTGATCACCTACAAGATCGCGGCCCACGCGGCCGATCTGGCCAAGGGCCATCCCGGCGCCCGGGCCTGGGACGACGCGATGAGCCGCGCGCGCTTCGCCTTCCGCTGGGAGGACCAGTTCGCGCTGGCGCTCGATGGCGAGACCGCCCGCGCCTATCACGACGCCACCATCCCCGAACCGGCGGGCAAGCGGCAGCATTTCTGCAGCATGTGCGGGCCCAAATTCTGTTCCATGCGCATCAGCGAGGAGAACCGCGCTGGCGCGGCGGCGATGGCGGAACGTTTCCGCGCGCAGGGCGCGGAGCTGTACCCGCAGGCCCCGGGGCCCGGTTGAGCAGGCGCTTTGGCCGTGCGGCGTCTGCCGGACCTGCAGGGCGACTCAAAGCTCGCAAATGAGGGCCATGCCTCGCCTCCCCCCTGCGTCACTACGACCCAAGCACAAAAGAGAGTCGGGCGGTTTGACGCAGGTGGAGGCGACGCAAGGCATGCCGACCTGGTGATCGGCGCTCCCGGGGCGAGCTTTGAGTCGCCCTGGCCGGACCTGATGTCCCGTCATTGACTCATTCCATGCGGTTCTACCATCGCCGCACCACTTCAGCCCCCCCCAGCGGGAGATCATGCGTGTTCTGTCCCTCCTGCGGCAAGAATCTCGCTGAAACCGAACGCTTCCGGGCGATGACGGTCTGCCCGGCCTGTCGCGCGGCGGTGGTGCTCGACGCCGGAGCGACGCGGGTCGCCGGAACCATGGCCCTGCTGACGCAGACGCCCAGCCCGCTGCAGGTCGGCGGCGTCGGCAGCCTCATGGGACGGACCTTCCAGGTCGCCGGCCGGGTGCGCTACGGCTACCGCGACGGCGCCTGGGACGAGTGGTTCCTGTTCTTCGACGATGGCTCGCAGGCCTGGATCAGCGAAGACGGCGGCGAGCTGACCTTCGAGAGCTTCGTGCGCACCACCCCGCCGATGGCGTGGGAGGACGCGCAGCCGGGCGCGACCTATCAGCTGGGCGACGAATCCTTCGTGGTCGCGGAGAAGGCGGTGGCGATCTGCGAGGGCGCCGAAGGCGATCTGCCGTTCCCCGTGCTGCCGGAGGAGAAGGTCCCCTTCCTCGATCTCGAGGCGCCGGAGGCGATGGCCACGGTCGAGTACGAGCTCGACGGTTCGGTGATCGTGTTCCGCGGCCGGCATCTCACGGCCGGCGAGCTCGACATGCAGACCGCCCCGGCGGTCGCGGGCGAGGTCGGGGGTGGTTTCGCTGGCGACGACGAGCGCCGTGAACGGGTGGTCAAGGACACCGGGAAGGCGCAGGAGCTGCGATGCTACGGTTGCGGTGCGCCCTTGCCGGCGCCCGGACCCGATGATCAGGAGCTGACCTGCGCCCATTGCGGCAGCACGCTGGATCTGACCCAGCGCCACGTCGCCTGCGCCGACTGCGGCGTGACCATCCCGGTCCGCGGCGGCGAGGCCACCCACGCGCTGGCCTGTCCCAAGTGCCACAGCCAGCTCGATGTCAGCCGCGACGAAGCCCGGCTGCTGGCCCGATCGGCCCAGCAACAGACGCGGGGGATGACCTTCGAGCTCGGCACGCCCTGCACCCTCGAGGGTGTCGCCTACGTCGTCGCCGGTTACCTGCGCAGCCGGGACCAGAAGGACGGCTCGATCAGCCACGACTACATGCTCTACAACGCCGAGCGGGGCTTCCGCTGGCTCGGCAGCGAGTCGGGTCACTGGACGCTGTACAGCGTGACCCGGGAGCGCCCCTCTGTCGACCTGCGCTCGGGGGCGGCACGGCAGGGGCGCAAGGTCACCTGCGACGGTCGTACCTACACCATGTACTGGCGCGGCACGACCAAGGTCATGTGCGTGCTCGGCGAGCTGCCGTGGGTGGCCAAGGTCGATGACGTCTCGCATTACCTCGACGCCGGGTGCGACGGCCATCTGCTCTCGGCCGAGTGGACCGATCAGGAATACGAGCTCTACCACGGTCGCTATCTGCCGCGCGAGGAGGTCGCCAAGGCCTTCGGCGTACCCGTGGGCAAGCTGCCGCGACCGCGCGGCGTGGCCTGCCACCAGCCGCTCAAGGGCGGCATCTTCCTGCGCCAGACGGGTGTCATCGCGGCGGTGGCCGCACTGGTGATGCTGGTGCTGACCATCGGCTCCTGCGGCAAGGGCGACAAGATCGATACGCTCAGCCCGATCAGCGATGACGGCCCCAACGGGTATGTCGGCACGCCTGCGGCCAGCGAGCCGTTCGACGTCACGGGGTCCGACACCATTTGCATGGTCGAGGCCTTCGCCCCATGCAATGACGATACCTGGACCTACGCCGAGGTCGCGCTGATCGACGCGGAGGACCGCGCGCTGCTCGACTTCTCGGTCGAGATGTCCTACTATTCGGGCTACAGCGGCGGCGAGAGCTGGACCGAGAACAACCGCACCGACAAGGCGGTGTTCAAGATCGCCGAACCGGGAACCTACCGCCTGCTCGCGTTCGCGCCGGACCAGATACGGCGCGAACGCGACTGCTCGCCCCGGCCGATCCGCTTCACCGTCTATCAGGATGTGACCCTGACCCGCTGGTACCTGCTCGCTCTGGTGCTCGCGCTGGCCTGGGTCGGCCTGACCATCTTCATCATCAAGAGTCACGAGCAGAAGAAGCTCGCCTGAGGAGGTCTGCATGCGCATCGCCCCGTCCAGCCTGGTCTTCCTCGGCGTCGTCGGCGCCGGCTCGGTGTTCGCCATGGTCGCCAGCAGTCGCGGCTGGGGTCTGCCACGGCCGGCCAGGCAGCCGGTGAGTGTGCGCGAGGGCTCGGTCCGCGGTGCGTCCACTTCCGGCAGTCACTATCGCTCACGTTACTTCATCGGCGGCGGCTTCCACGGCGGCAAGTAGCCGCCGGTCATCCCCGCCCAACGGAGATCTCCATGCCCGACAAGGTCATCACCCAATTCTGGGAACTGCTGCCCGCGCTGGCCTGGTTCGCCCTGGCGGCGATCCTGTTCCTGCTAAGCGTCTGGATCATGGAGAAGGTCACGCCGTTCTCCATCCGCAAGGAGATCGAAGAGGACCAGAACGTGGCGTTGGGACTGATCATCGGTGGTGCGATGATCGCCATCGCCATCGTCCTCGGCGCTGTCATCACCTGAGCGCATGGACAGCGATACCACCCCGGACGTCACCGGCGCCAGCAATGGCCGCTCGGACGTCCGCCTGCTGCTGCTCGCCAGCATCTTCCTGCTGGCGGTCTGCGCGCTCGTCTACGAACTGATCGCCGGCACCCTGGAGAGCTATCTCCTGGGCGATGCGACCACCCAATGGTCCCTGGTCATCGGTCTGTTCCTCACCGCGATGGGGGTCGGCTCCTGGCTGAGTCGCTTCGTCCGGCGCGAGCTGCTCGGGTGGTTCATCACCATCGAACTCGCCGCGGGGCTGATCGGCGGCGCCATGGCGTTGGCCGGCTTCGCCACCTTCGCCTACACCGAACTGCATGGGCCCGTGCTCTGGGGCATGCTGTGCGCGGTCGGCATACTGGTGGGGATGGAGATCCCACTGGTGGTGCGGATCCTGCGCAGTTTCGATGATCTGCGTGCGACGCTGGCCAACGTCCTGCCGGCCGATTACCTCGGTTCGTTGGTCGCCTCGCTGATCTTCCCCTTCGTGCTCCTGCCATATCTCGGGCTGGTCCAGGCCTGCGCCGTGGTCGGTCTGGTCAACGTCGCGGTGGCGATGCTGCTGCTGTGGCGGCTGGGGCCGTTGGTCGCGGCCGGCCGGCGACGGGCATTGTGGGTGGCGGCCACGATCGGCGTCGCGATGCTGCTCGTCACCGCATTCACCGGTACGCGGCTGGTGCGGCACATGGAGAACAGCCTCTACCAGGACGAGGTGATCTTCGCCACCACCACATCCTTCCAGCGGCTGGTGCTCACCCGCTGGCGGGGTGACACCCGGCTCTATCTCGATGGGCATCTGCAGTTCAGTTCGGTCGACGAGTACCGCTATCACGAATGCCTGGTCATGGTGCCGCTGGCCCTGGCCCCGCGGCACGAGCGGGTGCTGATCCTCGGCGGCGGCGACGGGATGGCGGCACGCGAGGTGTTGCGCCACCCCGCCGTGCGTCAGGTCGATCTGGTCGACCTCGACCCCGCGGTGACCCGGCTGTTCACCAGCAACCCGCAGCTGATGGAGCTCAACGACGCCAGCCTGCTCGACGAGCGGGTCCGCGTGCACAATGCCGATGCGATGCAGTGGCTCGAAGACCACGTCACGCTCTACGACCTGATCCTGATGGATCTGCCCGATCCCTCGACCCCGGCGCTGGCCAAGCTCTACTCGCGCGAATTCTTCGATCTGGTCGGCCGGCATCTGGCGCCGGACGGCGTGCTCGCGACCCAGGCCACCAGTCCGTTCCGTTCGCGTGCGGCGTTCTGGTGCATCGCCTCCACCATCGCCGCGGCACGGGTCGGACCGCGCGTCGACGATCCCGGCGTGGCGCCGGCGCCGCAGTTCCAGGTCCGGCCCTATCACGCCACCGTGCCCACCTTCGGCACCTGGGGCTGGATCGTCGCCGGGGCCGACCTGCCCGATCCGGCGCAGGTCACCCTGCCGTGGACGGGGCGGTTCCTCACTCCCGAGCTGCTGCCGCGGTTGTTCGCCTTTCCCGCCGACATGGCCCGGGTGCAGACGCCGGTCAGCCATCTCGACGATCCCGCCGTCCATCGCCTCTACCGTCAGGGGTACCACACCTATCTCGAATAGGAGCAGCCGCATGCCCAGTCACGTGGTCACCTGTCCATCCTGCGGTTTCGCCAATCATCCCTCCTGCAGCTTCTGTATCCGCTGCGGTGCCGATCTGCCGGCCGCCGAGTTGGTGGCCGATCCGCTGGCACCCGAAGGGGCGGTGGCCGAGGCCGACCCCGCCGCGAGCAACGCCGATCGGGTCCGCGCCGTACTCGATGAACTGGGTCACCCCGTGCGCGAGATCACGCGTGGCTGGCGGGTCAAGGTGCCGGTCGGCGAGGACCGTGCGCAGCGGGTCTACGTCCAGTTCGCCGGCCGCGATGCCGATGGCGACGACCTCATCGCCTTCTACACCGTCTGCGGTCCGATCGATGAACAGCGGGCGCTCGAGTTGCTGCGCTGCAACGCCAAGCTGGCCTTCGGCGCGTTCTCGCTGCGCACGATCCAGCAGCGTGAGTACATCGTGCTCGGCGCCAACCAGCTCGCGACGACGGCCGACGCGCAGGAGCTGCGCAAACTCCTGCAACACATCGCCCGCACCGGCGACAGCATGGAGGTCCATCTCGGCGGCGCCGACGAGGATCTGTTCTGAAGACGAGGCAGCCATGACCTTCATTCTCCGTCTGCGCCGTGTTGCACGTCGCATCGTCTCGTCACGCCGGACCGGCCTGCTGACCGTGGCCGTGCTCGCCGCCGTTGCGCTCGTTGGCAATACGCTCACCTACGTCGTGTTCGACGACGCGGCCTGGGGCGACGCTCTGTGGTACTCGATCATCAGCGTGACCACCATCGGCTATGGCGACGAGTCGGCGGTCTCGTTCGGCGCCCGGCTGGGCACCGTGTTCTTCATCGTCTTCCTCGGCCTCTCCGTGTTCACCGTGCTCCTCGGCATGTTCGCCGATTACGTCATGGAGCGTACCCAGAAAGGAATCCGCGGCATGGGTACCGTCCTCAACAACGATCACGTGGTGATCGCCAACTACCCCGGCGCCAGCCGGCTCAATCAGGTCCTGCGCGAGTTCGCCGGCGATCCGACCTATGGCGCCGCACCGGTGGTGCTGGTCACCGATCAGATCGCCGAGATGCCGGCGGGGCCGTGCAATCTGCAGTTCGTCAACGGCTCGCCGCTCGACGACGCCACCTGGCAGCGCGCCGCGTTGGCGGACGCCCGGCTGGTGTTGGTGTTGCCGTTCAACTACGAAGACCCCAATGCAGACGCGGTCAGCGCATCGATCGTCTCGGTGATCCAGCGGCTGGTGCCGGGCAAGCGGGTGGTGGCGGAATGTCTCGACGAGACCCGGCGCGCCCTGTTCCCGACCGACGGGGCGGTGAGCGTTGTCTGCGGGCTGCAGGTCGCCGGCAACATCCTGGTCCAGGAGCTCAGCGATCCGGGGGTCTCGCATACCCTCGAGGAGATCACCAGCAACCTGCGCGGGACCACCCTCTACAGCACCCGGATCACCGACGACGCCAGCGGCGACTACACCGCGATCGCCAAGGCGCTGCTCGATCACGGCGACAACCTGCTCAGCGTGATCCGCGGCGATCAGATCCACACCACCTTCGCGGACCTCCGGCCGCAAGCGGGCGACGTGTTGGTCTACGTCGGTGAGAAGCGGCTCGACTGGTCGGAGCTGCGCGTCGCTCGCTGAGTCGGGACGGGGTTCAGCGGGGTGCGAAGCGATGCGCGCCGCTTTCGAAGCCCCCGGCGCGCAGGGTGGCCTGGGCGAGGATCATCGCCGCGGCGTTGGCCTGATTGTAACTGCGCACCGGCCCGAGCACCGGGATATGGACCGTGTTCGCGGCCCAGCGCTCGTGCCAGACATCCGGCAGCCCGGTGTTCTCGTTGCCGAGCACGATCACGTCGTCAGCGGCGTAGTCCGGGGCGTCGAAGCGCAGACGGCCGAACTTGGTCACCAGCCACGGGCGGCGTTCGCCGAGCCAGTCGAGGAAGGCGGTCTCGTCGGGATGGAGGGTCCAGTCGAGATGGTCCCAGTAGTCGAGGCCGGCGCGGCGGCGTGCCTTGGCGCTGAAGTCGAAGCCGCAGGGACCGATGATCTGCAGGCTGGCGCCCAGGCCGACGCACAGGCGCCCGATATTGCCGGTGTTGGGCGGAATGACCGGATGGTAGATGGCCAGGTGCATGGCTCTCCTCGCGCGGGCCAGGATGCTGGTCGCGGCCGCCGGGGAAAGCGCTTCACCAGCGCACGATGCAGATTTCGCCGGGACGGTAGTCGATGACCCAGGCATCCTCTTCGCTCGTCGGTTCCAGGCTCTGGATGATCCGCCCCTTGAGATCGACCAGCGAGGCGTCCTTGCTCGCGCGGGCGAGGGGGAAGAGCAGCGCGCGGCCCTGGCGGCCTTCGGTCTCGGTGAACACGGTCTCGGCGCTGCCGTCTTCGATCTGCCGGGTCCAGAGGGGGACGAGATTCTGCCCGGCACTCAGTCGCACGCTCGCCGCGCGTGGTGGGACGTCGTCGGCCGGCTGCGGAGGCAGGCTGAGTGTCGCGGCGAGCTGAGCCAGGCCGAGCTGATCGCGATCGCGCCGGGCATCGGTCAGGGCGTAGGTCACGGTGCCGGGGACGCTCAGACGCAGGTGGCCGCCGAGGGCGCTCACCTGCAGCGGATGCATACCGGCGACGGCCAGGCCGGCGCTGCCGGGCGGGTCGCCGAGCCAGGCCCAGCGGCAGCCGTGGCGGCGCTGGGGGCGCGGCTCGGTCAGGCTGGGATTCTGCGCGAGGATCTCGATACCGGCATCACCGCCGCAGCGCAGATAGCCGTCGCGCCAGGTGGTCGCGTGGTCGAGTTCCAGCGGGAGGTCGTCTGGCGCGCCGTTCCAGGTCGCGGCGATGCGCAGGCAGGCCTCCTCGGCGTGCAGCGTGTAGGTCAGGCGCAGCACCGCATCATCGAGGTCCCAGGTGACGCCGAGGCGGGCGCGTACCGGTCCGCTCTCCACCACCGATACGCTGACATTGCCACCCAGCGGCACGCCGTGCAGCAGCGGGGCGGGCATCGGTGCGGTGATCGGCTGGAAGCGACCATCGATGCACAGCCGCACGATCAGGCCGTGATCGTTGAATTCGGCCCGCACCCGGCCGTTGTCGAGGCAGTGGGTGTCGACCTCCCAATGGGGACCAGCGACCGGGTCATCGAGCGGTATGAGGTCGCGGCATTCGAGCGGAGCCAGGCGCAGGCAGGTGAGCATCTGCGGCCCGAAGGCGCCTTCGATCACCTGGACCGGGGCGTTGAGGCCGTGGGCGTCGGTCACCGCCCATGGTGCGGGTGCGCCTTCGAGCGGCAGGTCGACGACGCAGGTGCGTTCGAGCGGCAGCGGGTTGAAGGCGCGCAGCGCGGCATCCTGGGCCGGTCGGAGTCGATCGCTGGAGCGGGTGCGGCGTTCGCCGCTCGCTCGGTCGAGCAGATCGACGACCGCGTCCCAATCGGTCGGCAGGGCGTAGCCGACGGTGGCCGCGGCGTCAGCCAGACGGCCGTTGTCGACGGTGACGTCCCATCGTGCCGAACGGCGGCGGGCGTGGGCGGGGTCGCTCGGCAGGGGGCCACGATGGATCGGCCCACCGGTCTGCGCGTCGCCCGCGTGTGCGACCTGGACCCGGCTGCCGGCGGCGCCTTCCCAGATCCAGCACGACGGCAGATCCGGGTGGTCGCAGACCAGGCGCGGGATCGCCGCCAGGTGCAGGAGCTGTGGCAGGCAGCCGTTGCCGTAGGGCAGCCGGGTGAGGGCCACCGCCTCGGTGCCGGCGTGCGCGGCCCGGCGCAGCCAGGTGAGCAGGATCGGCAGGGGTGGCAGACAGCCGTCTTCGGTCAGCGGGATCTCGAGGGCATCCATCGCAGTCCATGATGCCGCGCCGGAGGGGAGACCACAATCGCGAAGGAGGGGGTCAGTCGCCCAGGGCGAGGGCTTCGCGCAGCTCCGGGCTCAGCGCGAAGGAGGCGCGATGCGTCTCGGCGGTCCAGTGTCGGCAGGGCCCCGGCGGTGGATGCAGCGGTTCGGCTGGCAGGGCGGGGCCGGTCCAGGCCACCGCGAGTGGCGCCGCCGCGAGGTGGGGACCGGGACTGCGGTAGACCGCGAGCGCCTCACGGTGCGCGCGCAGGGCCGATAGCGCGGTGCGGCAGGCGGCCGGGTCGAGTGCAGGATTGCCCAGCGGGGCGACGAGGATCCCGCCGCGCGCGAGCCGGCGGCAGAGCAATGGGGCGAAGGGACCCGGGTGGACCAGGTCGGCGGCCGGCACGGCGAGTTCGGCGCCGTCGACCACGATCACGTCGAAGCGCTCGGTGTGCTCGGCGAGATAGCGATGGGCGTCATCGAATACCAGCTCGACGCGTGGGTCGTCGAGCCCGGTGGCGCAGGTGGGGAACCAGGCCCGGCTCGCGGCGGTGACCGCGGCATCGATCTCGATGACCACGATGCGTTCGACCAGCGGATGGCGGGCGGCCTCGCGCGCCACCCCGCCGTCGCCGCCGCCGAGGATCAGCACCCGACGCGGCGCGGGGTGGCAGGCGATCGCGCTGTGGGCCAGGCCTTCGGCGTAGGCCGCCTCGGCGCTCTCGCTGAGCACCAGCCGCCCGCCGAGCGCGAGGATGCGGCCGAGCAGGGACGAGTCGTAGACCGCGAGGCGTTGGAACGGGGTGGTCTCGGCATGGAGGCAGCCGTTGAGCTTGAGCCGCAGTGCGCAGCGGTCGCCCCAGCTCTCCTCCAGCCACAGGTCGAGCGCGTCCACGGCTCAGTCCTCCAGTACCACCACCGGTGGCCGGGGCAGGGAGTTGAAGGTGCTGGCGCTGGCGTGGGTGTAGGCGCCCATCATCGGTCCGGCGAGCAGCTCGCCGACGGCCAGTTCGGGCAGCACGATGCCGTCGTAGACCACGTCGATCGAATCGCAGGTCGGCCCGGCGACCACGCTGAGATGGCGGTTCCGCCCCTCGGTCGGCTGCAGCGGCAGCAGCGGGTAGTCGGCGTGATCGTAGACCTTGCCGGAGTAGCACCCGTAGAGCCCGTCGTCGAGATAATACCACATCACCCCGCCACGCAGACTGCGGCCCTGGACCGCGGTGATCAGCGCGGCGGCCGGTGCGGCGATGTAGCGCCCCGGCTCGGCGATCAGGCGGGTATCGGGGAAATGACGGGCGAGTTCCGCCGCGATCGGCGCGCAGAAATCTGCGATCGGCATTACCTGTTCCTGGTAGGCGACCGGGAAGCCGCCGCCGATGTCCAGGGTGTCGAGGTGGATGTCTTCGAGCGCGGCGAGGTTGAACAGCTGGCGGCAGAAGGCGATCGCATCGAGGTACTTGTAGGGGTAGCTGTTCTGGCTGCCGGCATGGAAGCACAGGCCGCGCACCCGCAGCCCGGCGTCGCGCGCGCGGCGCAGCAGGTCGAGTGCCGCGTCGGGCGCGGCGCCGAACTTGTAGCTGAGATCGACCACCGCGTCGCGCGAGCGGAAACTCAGCCGCAACAGCAGTTCGCAGTCGCCAGCGTAGGCGGCGAACTTGTCGATTTCGCTGGCGTTGTCGTAGACGAAGGTGCGGCAGCCGTAGGCCAGGGTGTGATCGATGTCGCTGCGGCGCTTGATCGGATGGGTGTGGAGGCAACGCGCGGGGTCGACCCCGGCTGCGCGCACCAGATCGACCTCGCCGTTGGAGCAGAGGTCGAAGTCACAGCCTTCGGCCGCGAGCGCGGTGACCACCGCCGGGTGGGCCAGCGCCTTGAGCGCGTAGTGGATCGCCACGCCCGGCAGTGCAGCGGCGATGTTGCGGTAGCGTTCGCGGATCACGGCGGGCGCGAGCAGCAGCACCGGGGTGCCATGGGTCGCGGCCAGTTCGCGCGCCTGGGCGGCGCTCAGTTGGATGCCGGGGATCGATGGCAGGTCGGCCTCCGGGCGCTCGTTCATGGCTGCTGCTTCCGCGCCACCGGCGGCGCCTGGGGCAGGCCTTCGAGCTGGTCCTCGTCGGCGAAGCGGTGCGCGGTGTCGGTGATCACCGCGACCTGCTCGGCCTCGTCGCGCAGACGGGTGACGAAGGGGTAGGCGACCTGCATGGCGCGATGGGTCTGGGGGCTGTAGACCTGCAAGCCATCGATGCCGCGCGCGGCGAGGCGCGTGGCGATGGTCGCTTCGGGCAGGGTGGCCACGGCATCGCTCTGGCCGCTGACCACGATGGCCCAGAGCACCCCGTACATCTGGATGTAGACGTAGAACACGGCCTGATGCGGCCAGACCGTTGCGAGCGTGCGCAGGATCTGTTGGAAGGCCGTGGGTCGGGCGATGGGGCTCTCGCAGTGCATCACGAACAGGCCGTGCTCGTCGCACAGCGCCGTCTTGACGGCGGCGAACATCTCCTGGGTGTAGAGCAGCGCCGAGGGACCGAAGGGATCGGTCATGTCCATGATCACCGTGTCGAAGCGCTCGTCGGTGGTCTCGATGAATCGACGGCCGTCGCCGATGGCCAACTCGACCCGCGGATCGTCGAAGGCGCCGGCCCCGATGGTCGGCAGGTGCTCGCGACAGACCTCGACCACCCGGCGGTCGAGTTCGCACTGCACCACCCGTTCCGGTCCGTGGCGCAGCACCTCCCGGGCGATGCCGCCATCGCCGGCGCCGACGATACACACCCGGCGCGGGTCGGGATGGGCGCAGAGCGCGGGATGGACCATCGGTTCGTGGTAGAGCCAGTCGTTGCGCTCGGCCACCTGGGTGATGCCGTCGAGCAGCATCACGCGACCCAGCTCGCCGGAGCGACGCACCTCGAGGTGTTGGAAACCGGTGTGTTCGGCGTGGATACGTTCGTGCACATCGTAGAAGTAGCCGAAACGGCCGTTTACGAATTCGGAGAAATACTCGTTGGCCATGCTGCCCTTCCGCCGCATTCCGCGTGCCGGGTTCGCGCTAGGGTACGCCGCCGTCCGAGCCTGCCAAGCCACCCGCGGCCGCGGTCAGACGCAGAAGGGTCTTTCCCCCGGCCGCGGGGCTTCCATGCTCGCAGGCATGGAAGCGGCGTCGGCCTCGCATCTGGTGCGCCCGGAGATCCTCGGTCAGCTGCACAGCCTGCAGGTGGCTGCGCGCGCGATCGTCGAAGGTCTGCGCGCGGGGGCCCATCGTTCGCCGCACAAGGGCCACAGCGTCGATTTCGCCGACCATCGGCAATACGTCCCCGGCGATGACCTGCGCCATCTCGACTGGAAGGTGCTGGGGCGGCGCGACCGGCTGGTGATCAAGCGCTACGAGGCCGAGATCGACCTCGGCTGCACGCTCGCGGTCGACGGGTCCGGCTCGATGGCCTATCGCGGGCAGCGGGCCGCGGTCGACAAGTACCGCTACGCCAGCCTGCTGGCCGCCAGCCTCGCGTATCTGGTGCTCAAGCAACAGGATCGCGTTGGCCTGCAACTGTTCAGCGAGACCGGTCTGGTCGAGCTGGCGCCGGCGCGACAGGGGCAGCTCGACCGGCTGTGCCACCACCTCGAGTCGCATCGGCCCGAGCTGGGTACAGACGCGGCCAAGGGCCTCGAACTGCTGGCCACGCCCAACCGGCGCCGTGGACTGGTGGTGCTGCTCTCCGACTGCATGGCCGCGCTTGCAGACCTCGAGACCGCGATCGACCGCCTGCGTCATCGCGGCCACGATGTGGCGCTGATCTGGCTGCTCGACCCCGACGAGGTCGACCTGAGCGTGCCGTCGGTGAGCCGCTTCCTCGGCCTGGAGTCCGATGGCGAACTGGTGGCCGAGCCGCGCGCGCTGCGGCGGGCCTATGTCGAGCAGGTCGAGCGGCATCGCCTGGGCCTCGAGCAGCTGTGTCTCGGGCGCAAGGTGGTGTTCGTCTCCTGCACCACCGATCAGCCGCCGCAGATTCCGCTCAACCAACTGCTGGTCGGATTGCAACACGACGCCCGCTGATTCGTGAGCGGTCTTTCCTTCGAACGACGACAGGAGCGATCATGTCAGGTGAACACGAGCACGTCTACGCGGTGATCATGGCCGGTGGTTCCGGCACCCGGTTCTGGCCGGTGAGTCGGGGCGATCGTCCCAAGCAGTTGACCCGGATCCTCGGCGAGGAGACCATGATCCAGGCCACTGTCGCTCGCCTGGCCGGGATGATCCCGCCGGAGCGGGTGCTGGTCATCACCACCGCCGCCATCGCCGCGCAGACGCGTGCCCAGCTGCCTCAGCTGCCGCCGGAGAACGTGATCGCCGAACCGGTGGGGCGCGACACTGCGGCCTGCGTCTGTCTCGCCGCGGGGGTGGTCGAGCGGATGGACAGCGAGGGGGTGATGATCCTCCTGCCGGCCGACCAGCTCATCCAGCCGGTGGACGCGTTTCAGAACTGCCTCGCCGCCGGTGTCGAGGTCGCGCGTCGCGAACGCGGTCTGGTGACCTACGGTATTCCGCCGCGTTTCGCCGCCACGGGCTATGGCTACGTCAAGCAGGGCGCGGGTGCCGAGGCGGCGCGCGGCTGTTCGGTCCATGCGGTGGAGCGTTTCGTCGAGAAGCCCGATCAGGCCACCGCCGAAGACTACCTCGCAGCCGGCTGCTATCTGTGGAACAGCGGCATTTTCACATGGCGCGCCGACGTGGTGCTCAGCGAGCTCGCACGGCACTGCCCGCGGCTGACCGCAGCGCTCGAGCCGGTACGCGCTCAGTGGGGCACCGATCGTTTCGACGCCGCGCTCGAAGCGGCCTATCAGCCGCTGGAGAAGATCAGCATCGACTACGCGCTGATGGAGAAGGTGGCGACCATCCACGTGGTCACCGCCGACTTCGATTGGGACGACGTCGGCAGCTGGGACGCGCTGCACGCCCACCTCGACCCGGACGCGCAGGGCGTGGCCAGCCGCGGCGAGGCCCTGGTGCTCGATTGCCGCAACACGCTGGTGTTCAACGAGGACGGCCCGCTGGTCGCGGTCAGCGGGATGGAGGACGTGATCGTGATCAGCACCGGGCACGGGGTGCTGGTCTGTCCGCGCGGCGGGAGCCAGAGCGTCAAGCTGGTGGTTGGCGAGCTCAAGCAGCGCCAGCGCGAGGACCTGCTCTGAGCGCGTCGCGGGTCGGCCCGGCCGTGGGCCGATCCGACCCGCTGGCTCAGGCGCTGCCGTTGGGGTCGAGCGGCACCGGCGGGACCGGGTCGAGACCCCAGATGTCGGCGTTGTATTCCTGCATCGTGCGGTCGGTGGAGAAGCGCCCGCTGCGCGCGGCGTTGAGGATGCTCGCCCGGGTCCACCACTCGCGATCGCGGTAGGCGATCGCCGCGCGCTCCTGCGCTTCGATGTAGCTGCGGAAGTCGGCCAGGACCATCCAGTGGTCGCCCCATTCGGTCAGTGCCGAGACGATGGCGTCGAAGGCATGGGGATCGCTCTGGTTGAAGTGGCTGCTGTGCAGCAGATCGAACACGCGCGCGAGGTCGTCGTCGGCCTCGATCAGTGCGCGGGGATTGTGGGTGTGCCGTCGTTCCTCGATCTCCTGCGCGGCCAGCCCGAAGAGGAAGAAGTAGTCCTCGCCGACCGCCTCGCGGATCTCGATGTTGGCGCCGTCGAGGGTGCCGATGGTGATTGCGCCGTTCATCATGAATTTCATGTTGCCGGTGCCCGAGGCCTCCTTGCCGGCGGTCGAGATCTGTTCGCTCAGATCGGTGCCGGGGGCGATGATCTCCATCGCCGAGACACGATAGTTGGGGATGAAGGCGACCTTCAGCCGGTCGCCGACGTCGCTGTCGTTGTTGACCACCTCGGCGATGCCGTTGATCAGCGCGATGATGTCCTTGGCCATGGCGTAGCCGGGGGCGGCCTTGCCGCCGACGAGCACCGCGCGCCGGGTCCAGTCGGCGGTATCGCCGCGCTTGATGCGGTCGTAGAGGTGGATGATGTGCAGCGCGTTGAGCAACTGACGTTTGTATTCGTGGATCCGCTTGACCTGGGTGTCGAAGACCGCGTCCAGCGGCAGTTCGATGCCGCAGCTGTCGTGGACCAGCTCGGCCAGCCGGGCCTTGTTGGACGCCTTGACCTCGTTCCAGCGGGCGCGGAAGGGGGCATCGTCGACGTGCTCCTCGAGCCGGCGGAGCTGCGAGAGGTCGGTGACCCAATCGTCGCCGATGGTGCTGTGCAGCAGGTCGCGCAGGTCCGGGTTGCACATCGCCAGCCAACGCCGTGGCGTCACGCCGTTGGTCTTGTTGTTGAATTTCTCCGGCCACATGGCGTAGAAGTCGCGGAACAGGCCCTTTTTGAGCAGGTCGCTGTGCAGCTCGGCCACGCCATTGACGCTGAAGCTGCCGACGATCGCGAGGTAGGCCATGCGTACCTGCGGCGTGGGCCCCTCCTCGATGATGCTCATCCGGTTCTGGCGCGCGATGTCGCCCGGCCACTTGTTGGCCACCGCGCGCATGAAGCGCGCGTTGATCTCGTGGATGATTTCCAGCAGACGGGGCAACAGGCTGCGGAACAGGTGGACGGGCCAGCGTTCCAGCGCCTCCGGCAGCAGGGTATGGTTGGTGTAGGCCATGGACGCGGTGGTGGTGCGCCATGCTTCGTTCCAGCTCATGCCCTCCTCATCGATCAGCAGGCGCATCAGTTCGGCGACGGCGATGGTGGGGTGGGTGTCGTTGAGCTGGAACCGGTTTCTCTCGTCGAACTCCGTGAAGTCGTGGCCGTTGCCGCTGCGCCAGCGGCGGAGCACGTCCTTGAGGCTGGCGCTGGCGAGGAAGTACTGCTGCCGCAACCGCAGTTCCTTCCCGTTCTCGCTCTTGTCGTTCGGGTAGAGCACCATGGCGATGTTCTCGGCCGCGTTCTTGTCGGTGACCGCAGCGCCGTAATCGCCGGCGTTGAACTGTTGCAGGTTGAAGCCCTCGGTCGCACGCGATTTCCACAGGCGCAGGGTGTTGACCGTGCCGTTGCGGTAGCCGGGAACCGGGTGGTCATAGGGCACGGCGAGCACGTCCTCGGTGTCGACCCAGCGCACCCGCAGGTCGCCGTGGGCATCGCGGTAGAACTCGCTGTGGCCGCCGAATTGGACCCGTTGGACGTATTCCGGGCGCTCGAGCTCCCAGGGGTTGCCGTGGACCAGCCAGTGATCGGGTTCCTCGACCTGACGCCCCTTGATGATCTTCTGGCGGAACATGCCGTACTCGTAGCGGATGCCGTAGCCGATCACCGGGAGCTGGAGTGTGGCGCAGCTGTCGAGGAAACACGCCGCCAGCCGCCCCAGGCCGCCGTTGCCCAGTCCGGCATCGGGCTCCTGGTCCTCGAGTTGGGCGAGTGAAGTGCCGGCGGCCTCCAGCGCTTCGCTCGCCTCCTGTTCGATGCCCAGGTTGATCAGGGCGTTGCCCATCGAACGGCCGATGAGGTACTCCATCGAGATGTAGTAGGTCCGCCGGCAACCGGATTCGTGGTAGGCGCGATGGGTCGCCTTCCAGCGTTCCATCAGTCTGTCCCGCACGGCCAGCACCAGCGCGAGATAGCGATAGTGGTCGGTCATGCACCACGGATCGCGCCCGAGACGACAGGCGAGATTGCGCCAGAAGTCGTTCGCGATCCCGGCGGCATCGAGCGGCAGGTGGAGATTGAGGTTGGCGGTCTGGCCGTGGGCCATGGTCGGCTCCCCTGGGGACTGGAGGCGGAGTATCCACCTGTGGCGGTGGCGGGGCAACATGCTATCTCGCCGCCGGGCGCCTCAACGGATGATGTGAACGGAACGGGGGGGGGGCGGGGGGGGGATCGGCCCGAAGGTGTGTATGACACACGCAGGGGGTGATCTAAGGCATCTTGTAATCGAGACTTAACGCAAAGCTGCCGTGCGGTGGTGTGGCACACCCCCACCTGGCGCGAAGCCGGAGTGAACCTTCTCCCGAGCCTGGCGTTCATAGACTCACCAACCCCATCACGGAGAGTTCCCATGGTCGATTACGACGACGAGTACGAAGACGAGTTCGACGACGAGCTCGAGGGTGAAGAGGAAGATGGCGAGGGCGTCGATGAGCGCGTCGCCGGCATGAGCGCCTGGGGTATCAGCGTGGTCGTCCACGCCTTGATCCTGCTCATCGTCGGTACCGTCTACTTCGTCAATGAAATCGCCGAGAAAGCCCCGATCAACCTGACCAAGATCGAGCCCCCGCCCAAGCAGGAGCAGGAGCGCGAGGAGCGCGATGTGGTCAAGCCCGAGAAGACGGCCAACATCGATGCCGACACCCCGGTCGAAGAGCCGATGGTGACCCAGCTCGACCTCCCGGTCGAAGAGGTCCAGACTGAGGATCCGGTGGAGATGGAGAACAAGGCCCGCGGTCGTGAAGAGGCTGTGAGCTCCTCCGAGATGGCCTCCAGCGGCGCCTTCATGGCCATCGGTGCCGGCGGCGGCGCCGCGGGCGCCTTCGGCAACCGCAACGGCGGTGGTCGCCGGCGCGCGGTCGGCCGCTACGGCGGCAGCCGCGCTTCCGAGAGCGCGGTGGAAGCGGCGCTGAAGTGGTTCGCGATCCACCAGTCGCCCAACGGCCAGTGGGACGTCGACGCCTATCCGGCCAACTGCGACGAGGGTGGTCAGCTCTGCGAACCCGGCCGCGGTCACACCGGCAAGGACGGCGACACCGCTTGCTCCGGCTACGCCCTGCTGTGCTACCTCGGCGCGGGATATGACCACAAGCACATGAGCAAGTGGCGCAAGGTCGTGAAGGCCGGTATCGAGTGGCTGGTGGCGGCCCAGAACGCCGACGGCAGCTGGGGCCGCAACTACGAGAATGGCGTCTGCGCCATGGCCCTGGCCGAGGCCTTCGCCCTCTCCGGCGATGCTGCCCTGCGCGAGCCGGCTCAGAAGGCCATCGATTACATCATCTCGGTCCAGGCCAAGGATGGCCCGGAAGACAGCGGCTACGCCGGTCTCGGCTGGGACTACAAGCGCCCGAACCTGAGCCGGATGGACAGCTCGGTCACCGGATGGTGCGTGATGGCGCTCAAGAGCGCCAAGGCCGCCGGTCTCGACACCAAGGGATCCCTGGAAGGCTGCAAGAAGTGGCTCGAGGGCGCATGGAAGTGCTGCAACCCGGAGTGGGAGTCGCTCGATCCCTACGACAAGAGCTACTTCCCCTACACCTGGGACAAGACAGCCGGGACCTTCGAGCACAAGCGGCTGCCCTGTGTGGGTCTGCTGTCGGCGGTGTTCCTCGGCTACCGTCAGGGCGAGCTGCTGCTGGAGACCCTGGCCAACACCGCGGTCGAGGAGCAGATGCCCGCTGGCTATCCCTGCAACACCTACTGGATGTATTACAACACGCTCGGCGTGTTCCAGGTCGGCGGCGAGCGCTGGGAGAAGTGGAACGCCAGCGTCCGCGACATGCTGGTCCAGGCGCAGCGGCGTGATCCGCCCTGCTTCGACGGCAGCTGGGACTACGAGGGCACCGAGTTCCACGGCCATGAGACCGGCCGCTTGCTCTCCACCGCCTACTGCTGCCTGAGCCTCGAGGTTTACTACCGCTACCTGCCCATCGCCGCAGGCAAGCAGTAGTCACGTCAGGGATATCCGAGCAGGTGCGTTGACGCCTGCAGGTGGGGTGGTCGGGCCCGTCCGCGAGGACGGGCCCGTTTTTTTTTGTGGCGCGCGGGATCCGTGGCGCGTGAGATCCGTCGCACACGGCGGTAGGTGGTTCTGGCAGCCGCTTCCGTGGCGGCAGGTGCTGCCTCGCGATGGGCGGCACTGCTGGCGGCCCGATGTCGGCACCGGGTCGGGGGCGTGCGCAGGTGGTGCAGCGCAACGCAGCCGACCGTGTGCGGTTCACCGGTAATTCTGTGGTTGGGGTCGCCGCCGCCGCTGGCGGTGAACCGGCTGCGATCCCCGACGTTGGTATCGGTGGAAGCACGGACCCTGCAAGGAGCATGTCATGAATATCCATCACGATGCGTCGGGGTCGCCGGCCGCCGAACCGGAAGACGATCTCGATCTCGATCACGATGCCGAGGCGCTCGGTGTCGATGAGCGCGTCTCCGGCCTCGGCGCCTGGGGCGTGAGCATCGTCGCCCACGCGCTGATCTTGTTGGTGGTCGGTACGATCGTCGTCGCCGGGCACCTGGTCAACGAGCAGCCACCGATCGAGCTGGTGACGATACCGGCACCACCGCCACAGCCGGAGCGCGAGCCGGAGCGGCGCGTGATCCGGGATGCGGACCACGTCACGATCACCTCCGAGGAGCAGGTCGATACGCCGGTTGTCGAGGTGTTCGAGCTGCCGCCGGAGGAGCCGGAGAGCGAAGATCCGGTGGAATCGGAACAGCCGGTGCGCGGCCGCGAAGATGCGGTCAGCCGGGTGGAGATGGCCTCGACGGCGGCGATGATGACCATGGGGGCAGGTCCCGGTGCATCGGGCGCTTTCGGCTATCGTACTGGCGGGGGCCGACGGTACCGTGCGGGTACGCAAGGCGGCAGCCGCGCCTCCGAGTGCGCGGTGGAGGCGGCCCTGAAGTGGTTCGCGATCCATCAGTCGCCGAACGGTCAGTGGGATGTCGACGCTTATCCCAACAACTGCCAGCGCGAAGGGCAGCGCTGCGAGCCCGGCCGCGGGCACGTCGGCCCCGGTGCCGACGCCGCCTGTACCGGCTACGCGCTGCTGTGTTACCTCGGCGCGGGCTATGACCATACGCACATGAGCCGTTGGCGCCCGGTGGTCAAGAGCGGGGTCGAATGGTTGGTGGCGAGCCAACAGGCCGACGGCAGCTGGGGACGCAACTACGAAAACGGCGTCTGCGCAATGGCGCTGGCCGAGGCCTATGGCCTTTCGGGCGATGTCGCCTTGCGCGAGCCGGCCCAACGGGCGGTCGACCACCTGATCGCGGTCCAGGCCCAGGACGGGCCGGCGGACAGCGGATACGCCGGTCTCGGCTGGGACTACAAACGGCCGAATCCGGGCCGGATCGACAGTTCGGTGTCCGGTTGGTGCGTCATGGCGCTCAAGAGTGCCAAGGCGGCCGGGCTCGCGACCAAGGGCTCGCTGGAGGGCTGCAAACGCTGGCTCGAGGGTGCCTGGCGGAGCTGCAACCCGGAGTGGGAGACCCTCACCCAGTACGATCGTAGCTACTTCCCGTACACCTGGAACGCCACTGCCGACACCTTCGAGCATCAGCGCCTGCCCTGTGTCGGCTTGTTGGCGGCGGTGTTCCTCGGCCATCGGCGTGGCGATGTGCTGCTCGAGAGTCTGGCCAACACGGTGATTGAGGAGCAGTTGCCCGCAGGCTATCCCTGCAATACCTACTGGCTGTACTACAACACGTTGGGCATGTTCCAGATCGGCGGCGAGCGCTGGGAGCGCTGGAACAAGCAGGTGCGCGATATGCTGGTCGATGCCCAACGCAAGGAGGAGGGGTGCTTCGACGGTAGCTGGGACTTCGCAGGGACCAGGTTCCATGGCCATGAAACCGGGCGGCTGCTGTCCACCGCCTACTGTTGCCTGAGCCTGGAGGTATACTACCGCTATCTGCCGATGGCGCTCGACGCCCGGGTCCACTGAGTCAGGGATCGTCTGTGCGTAGCCCTCCCGTCGGGTTGCCGTCCGGCACAGGGCGACTCAGAGCTCGCACATGGGGCCATGCCTCGCCTCCCCCTGCGTCACTATGGCCCAAGCTCCAAAGATAGCCGGGCGGTTGGACGCAGGTGGAGGCGAGGCAAGGCATGCCGAGCTGGTGCTCGGCGCTCCCGGGCCGAGCTTTGAGCGGCCCTGCCGTCCGGCGGGGTCCGCCTTGCCTTCCCTCAGCGAGTCGCAGCATGAGCGCGACTCTGGTTCCGGGAGGGCCGACGACGTGCGGAAGATGGGCTGCTTCTCCATGCTGGTGCTGCTCGCGGTTCTCACGGGCGAGGCCTTCGTGTACGCCTGGCTCGCGCGGGCGATGGACAACGAGTGGTTCGGGGCTGCGATCGCGATGATCCTGCTCAGCGTGGCCGGCTATCGCTTGCTGCGATGGCGCGGCCGCCGGATGGCGGTGACGATGATGGGCGGCGATCCGGGGCGGGCCTTCGTGCATATGTTCGGCGCGCTGTTGATCGTGGTCCCCGGCTTCGCCACTGGTGCTGTGGGGCTGCTGCTGCAGTTGCCGCCGGTGGGCAAGCTGTTCGCCAGCGTGGCGCGCAAGGCGATGATGCGCATGGCCAAGGCTGCGGCCGGTAAGATGGGGCAGGGTCTCGGTCTCGGTGGCCTTGGCGGTGGTCCCTTCGGGCCGATGGCCGGCGGTGGTTCGCCCTTCGCCGGTGGCGGTTCGCCCTTCGCCGGCGGCGGAGCGCCCGGTTTTCCCTTCGGCGCAGGTGGGCTCAAGCCTGATGACGGGCGCCGGTTCAAGGGCAAGACCATCGATACCACCACGGAGAAGTAGCGCGCGCGGCGGCTGTCTCCGGCGCGCCGCCTTCCTGGCCGCGCAGGCCCCTGCGCAGCGGGCGGTCTGGGCGTAGACTAGGGGGCGATGCCGGCTAGACTCGTGCCTTTCCCGAAGTGGGGGAGGCGACGACGGACATGGACCAAGGCATCGGCGGTACACGGGATCTCCTCATCGAGGAGGAGATGAAGGAGAGCTATCTCACCTACGCCATGAGCGTGTTGGTGGATCGTGCTCTGCCCGATATCCGTGACGGCCTCAAGCCGGTGCACCGGCGCATCCTCTACGTGATGCGCGAGCTCAACCTGACCCCCGGCGCCAAGTACCAGAAATCGGCCAAGATCGTGGGCCAGACCATCGCCAACTACCATCCGCATGGCGATATGGCGGTCTACGATGCGATGGTGCGCATGGCCCAGGGCTTCTCGTTGCGCTATCCACTGGTCGATGGACAGGGGAACTTCGGTTCCATCGACGGCGATCGGGCCGCGGCCTACCGCTATACCGAGGCGCGGATGGCCCGCCCGGCGAGCGACATGCTCGAGGACATCCAATACGACACCGTCGACCATCGCGACAACTTCGACGGCAACACCCAGGAGCCGGTGGTCCTGCCCTCGAAGTTGCCCAACCTGCTGGTCAACGGTTCCTCTGGCATCGCGGTGGGCATGGCCACCAACATCCCCCCGCACAACCTCGGCGAGGTCTGTCGCGCGGCGATCCATCTGATCGATGATCCTGGGGCGACCGTCAGCGACCTGATGCAGTTCATCAGCGCGCCCGACTTCCCCACGGGTGGATACATCTGCGGCACCGGTGGCGCGCGGTTGGCTTACGAGACCGGCCGCGGCCGGGTGGTCATGCGGGCCAAGATCCACACCGAGGAGGTCGACAACAGCACCCGGCTGGTGGTCACCGAGATCCCCTACGGCATCAAGCTGGAGACCATCACCCAGTCGATCGACAAGGCGGTGCGCGACGGCCACATCACCGGCATCGGCAACATGCACGGTGGTACGGTCAAGGGCGGCATCCGGCTGGTGTTCACGCTCAAGCGGGGTGAGGACCCCGACGTGGTGCTCAATCAGCTGTGGAAGCACACCAGCCTGCAGAGCACCTTCGGCATCAACATGGTCGCGCTCGACGGGGGGCGACCGCGGGTGGTCGGCCTCAAGCGGATCCTCGTTGCCTGGATCGCTCACCGCAAGGAGGTGATCGTTCGGCGGACGCGCTTCCTCCTCGCGCGCGACGAGGCGCGGCTGCACATCGTGCTCGGCCTGCTCAAGGCGATCGATATCATCGATGAGATCATCGCGCTGATCCGGGCCTCGCAGAGCGCTGAGACCGCCAAGCAGGAGCTGATCGAGCGCTTCGGCTTCAGCGATCGCCAGGCCCAGGCGATCCTCGACATGCAACTCCGACGCCTGACTGGCCTGGAGCGCGACCGGCTCCAGGACGAGCACGACGAGCTTTGCGCCCGGATCACCGAGTATCGCGACATCCTCGCCCACGAAGCGCGGCAATACGGCATCATCAAGGACGATCTCGGCGGGTTGATCGAGCGCTACGGTGATGAGCGTCGGTCCCAGATCGTGGCCGCGGCCGGCGACCTCGAGATGGAGGATCTGATCGACGACGAAGAGTGTGTCGTCACCATCACCAACAGCGGTTACATCAAGCGCCTGCCGGTGGGGACCTATCGCGTCCAGCGCCGCGGCGGGCGCGGGGTGAGCGGCGGCAAGCTCAAAGACGCCAATGACTTCGTCTCGCAGATGTTCCTCGCCACCACCCACCAGTACCTGCTGGTGTTCACCAGCGGCGGCAAGGTCTACTGGCTCAAGGTCTACCAGATTCCGCAGATGCCGCGGACCTCGCGTGGCCGGGCGCTGCCTAACGTCCTCGACCTGCCGCCAGGTGAGGAAGTGACCAACTGTATTCCGGTGCGCGAATTCGATGAGGACCGGTACCTGTTCTTCGCCACCGCCAACGGCCAGGTCAAGAAGACCCAGCTCTCGGCTTACGGCAATCCGCGCCAGGCCGGGATCTGGGCGATCAAGCTGCTCGAAGGCGATCATCTCATCGGCACTGCGATCACCGGTGACGACGACGAGGTGGTGCTGGCCGCGCGCGGCGGGCTCGCGGTGCGCTTCCGCAGCGCCGATGTCCGCGCGATGGGGCGTTTCACCGCCGGGGTCGGGGGAATCAACCTCGCCGATGGTGACGCGGTGGTCAGCCTCGTGGTGCGGCAGCCGGACACCCAGTTGCTCACCCTGTGCGAGAGCGGGCATGGCAAGCGTACGCCCTTCGACGAATACCGCCTGGTGCGTCGGGGCGGCAAGGGCGTGGTCAACATCAACGTCACCGAGCGCAATGGTCCGGTCGTCGGCAGCCTCGCGGTGGCCGACGACGACGAGATCATGTGCATGAGTCGTTCGGGGATGGTGGTGCGCACGCGGGTATGCGACATCCGGTCGATGGGGCGGTCCACCGCCGGAGTACGGATCATCAACCTGCAGGGCGACGATCGCCTGATCGGCATCGCTCGTTGTCTCGGCGAGGGCGAAGTCGATGACGAGGGGCGGGACGATGCGGCTGAGCCGGGCGATGAGCGCTCTGCGTTGGAGCCGCGCAGCGACGAATAGGCATTCAGGCGGGCACAACAAGTGGGCACAAAAAAGCCTCCCGCCTGTGGGGAGCGGGAGGCTTAAGGTGCCACTGCTCAGACTGCGACAGTGAATGCTGTGACAGGCCGGGCGGCCGGGCCAGGTGTGGGCTGACCGGCCGAGGTGGCGGGAGCCCGAGTTGAAGGCAGTGCAGGGGCCAATCTAGCCGCTGCGCCTCGCCGGACAACGGATTTCCCGGCGAGGCTCGACGTATCGGAGTTCAGCCGGCCCAATCCGGCAGGGGCGTTTCGGCGTCGAGCAGATTGGCGATGCTGCAGCCGCTGCCTTCGCCGAAAGGCGTTATCGCCGCCGGGTTCGTCTCGCAGGCCGCGCTGGCGACGGTCAGCGAGCTGTGGTGGTCGCCGACCGCTGCGGATACGCCGCGGATGTTCAGCGCGACAGCGGCGAGGTGGGTCAGGGCGGCATCGCTCTGCTCGCGCGGGGTCAGGGTGATCCGCGGGGTTTCGCTTTGCCAGCGGCGCAGCAGCTGGCGGCAACGGGCGAGCACCATCTCGTCGAGGTCGCTGCGCCGATCGGCCGGCAGGGGGCGCTCGAGGCTTTCGAGTTCGGCCATGCCACAGACGAGCGGTGCGAGATAGACCGCGGCTTCGTCGCGCGGGCGGACCTGCCACTGGCAGCGTTGGGCCAGCTCGCGCAGCAGGCCGACGCGGCGGGTTTCGAGGGCGTTGATGACCTCGTCGCGCAGGTTGCCGTCGGCGCAGCCGCTCGGTTGTGGCAAGGCCTTGGTGCGGTCGAGGGTGCGCGGCTTTGCCGCGGGGGAGTCTTCCTCGACCGGCCAGCGGGGCAGGCCGTCGACAATCAGCTGGCGGATGGACGTGCCTGACTTGACCAGCTTGGCGATGCGCTTGAGGTCTTCGACCAGGTGTGGGCTGTAAGACCGGTAGCCGTTGGCCTTGCGTTTGGGGTTTGGCCAGCCATAGCGCAGCTCCCAGATGCGTAGGACGCTAGGTGACAGGCCGCAGGCTTTGCTGGCTTCGTTGATGTTGAGCATGCGCGGGTGGAGGTTCTGCGCGTGAGGGATCGGGTGGTTGATGGCGAGGGTCATGGCGCCTCCTTCGATGCAGGGCAATGCAACACTTGGAACGCTTGATACGAAAGAAATGATAACAGGGAATGCTCGTGCTGCCAGTGCTTTCTTCGATCAAACCTTGTACATCGTAACAAAGCATTTGAAAAGAGCGATTTCAGGCGGTTCTGGCGGTATGGCGCGGTATGATTGGCATACATATGGCATACGCTTGGAACGAGTGGCGTGTTGGAAGCATTCCGCCGGTGGTCTGTTCCGTCGAGCTTGCCAGCGCCGGTGCATCAGAGAAGACGCCGTCGGCCCGTCCGACCTACCGACAAGAATCAGTATCGACCCACTCAGTGTCAGTGGACTTGCGCGGCCTGGTCGGATAGTCGCTTGCTCCGGATCACCGGCGATGGGGAGCCTGATGTGCCTGGTCGACGGGTTCTTGTCACCCAGGTGAAGCCGGATAGGGTCTCCGGCCGGCCGATTCCAGACCGCATCGGCTATCGTGTTCCGGGGGTGCGGGGCACGTCATGCGGACGCGGAACGCCGACGAGCGACGGGGGTGCATGCCGGTGCGGCAGGCGGGTGAATCGAGCATGACGGCGACCGACGGATTGGCCGAAGCCTGGCCTCGGGTCCTGGAGAACCTCCGGGCGCGACTGAGCGGCAGCGAACAGAAGCGCGGCGTGAATACCTGGCTCGGCACCTCCAAGGTCCGGCCGTGCGGGATCGAGAGCGGCAAGCTCGTGCTCGCTTGCCCGACACCTTTGTTCCAACTCATGATCCGGGATCGCTACGCCGAGTTGCTCACCCATGCGCTCGGCGAGGCGGCGGGGCTGAGCGTCGAGGGGGTGGTGTGTCGCGTCTCGCGCCACGCCCTGCGCCAGCATCGCGAGCGGATCGCGGGGCAGGACGCGGCCGGGCGTCCGACGACCAGGGAATACGAGGCGGCGGCGATGGCCGAGGGCGGGGCGCGACGGCAGCGCCACTCCTTCGGCAAAGGCTTCAAGATCCTGCGCGATTTCGTCGTCGGCAGCTGCAACCGGCTCGCGTTCGACGCCATCAGCCGGATCCTCGAGCAGCCGGCGCATCCGGTCAATCCGCTGTTCATCCACGGCTCCTCGGGCCTGGGCAAGACGCATCTCGAGCAGGGTCTGGCGGTGGCATTCAAGGAGCGCTATCCGCATACCAAGATCGTCTACATGAGCTGCGAGCAGTTCCGTAATCACTACCTCTCGGCGTGCGAGAAGGGCACGGCGGGGCTGCAGGCCTTCCGTGTGCGCCTGCGCCATGCCGACCTGCTGTTGATCGACGACATCCATTTCCTCTCGCGCGGGCAGATGGTCCAGACGAAAGAGGAGTTGTTTTCCACCTTCAACGAACTCGCCGAACGCGGGAAGAAGGTGGTCATCACATCCGACGCCCATCCTTCGGACATCAAGTATCTCGAGGACCGCTTCATCCAGCGCTTCACCGGCGGTCTGGTGGTGATGCTCGACCGCCCCGACGCACACGTCCGGCGTGAGGTGGTGCGCAGCAAGGCGGTCAGCCAGGGGGTCGAACTCAGTGACGAAGTCGCCGACTTCGTCGCCGACCATATCACGGACAACGTCCGCGAGCTCGAAGGGGCGGTCAACAAGATCGTCGCCTTCGCCAATAGTTTCGGTCGGCGGGTCGACCTGCAGCTGGTGCGACAGGCGCTCGCCGACCTGATCGTGCGCGATGCTTCCGAATCGCGGCTCAAGATGATCCTGCGTACCGTCGCCGATTACTTCGATCTCAGCGTCGAGGATATCCTCGGCCGTGGCCGTGGAGGGTCGCGTTCCACCGCCCGGCATATCGCGATGTACGTGCTCAAGGCCTCTGGCAGCGATACCTATGCCGCGGTCGGCCAGGCCTTCGGCGTGAAGAGTCATTCCTCGGTCGCCTATGCCTGCGAGCAGGTCGCCCGCTACCGCGCCTGCGACAGCGAGCTCGATCGCTTTGTCGAGGATCTGCTGATGCGGGTCCGCCGGCGCTGAGGCGCGCGACTCGCGCCCACGTCTGTGCTGTGCATCCGTTTCCGGGTGGCCGACAGATTGCTCCGCGCAGGGCCGATCGCGTGCATGGTCGGGCCCGGAGTCGTGTTGCCCCGGTCTGGCACAGGACGCCCATTCGGGCTTGAGGTCGTTGGGGCCCGCTTGCATACTTG
>CAZTGE010000019.1:0-42087 GCA_964612995.1 uncultured candidatus Brocadiaceae bacterium
CGGCGATACCCGCTTCGCCCACCACTCGGCGCCAGACCCCATCGCGTACGATGGGACCCCGGAAAGGGCCGGGTAACCACTCATGCCCGATGGGCCTGAGTGGTCATCCGGCAACGATCGCCATCGTCATCGTCGCTGAAACGGGGTGCCGTGACTGCGGTTCGGCGCGAAACGCGACAGCCCTTCGACGTGTACGCCGAAGGGCTGTCGGATGCTTCTGCCGTGGGCCCAACTGGACTCGAACCAGTGACCTTTCGCGTGTGAGGCGAACGCTCTAGCCAACTGAGCTATGGGCCCGTTCGGGCCGCGAATGGTGGGCCTGGGCCGCTCGATGCAAGTGCAAAGACCGTCAGTGTCTCAGGGCCGGACAAAGCCCGGGATGATGAGGCCCCACCATGCCGAGCTGGTGCTCGGTGCTCCCGGGGGACCGGGCTTGAAGCGGCGCCGGACCTGCACGGCGCCCACTCATTCCCCGCTGGTGTCTTCCGTGGAGGGGCAGGCCGAGGCGCCGCGCTTGCCGCAGGTGCGATTGCCGCGGGGTGCGGGCTCTGTCCTGGCGTTGTCCTGGCATTGTCCGTCCTGACGTTGTCCGGGCCAGAGGGGGTGTGCCGCTCTGCTGGCGGCGCCTCCTCTGCTTCGCTGGTCACTGTAGCGGGGTCGCGTTCTGCGGGGCGCTCGGCCGTGTCCAGGGGTGGCGGGCCAGCGGCGAAGCACTTCGGCCACAGAGCGTGGGTCAGATCTACGGTGCGCCCGTTGCGGGTGTTTGCCGACGGATGACATAGACCTGATCGCCGCGGCGGACGCGGCCGGTGGTGGCCACGGCCACGTGTTCGCTTTGCCCGGCGCGTTCGACCGGGCGATGCGCCACCTGGAGCGAGTCCGCGCGTTGCCGGTGCAGCCCGGTGGTCGCTCCGAGGAACAGCAGCTCCTCGCCCCGGGCGAAGGTATGGCTCTGGACCAGCACCTCGGCCACACCGGGTTTGCGGTAGTAATTGACCACCGGGCCGACGAACTGCTTTGCGTGGCTGGCCTGGTTGTCGCTGCGGCGGGTCCACTGGTCGAGCGGTCGGCCGAGCAGGAAGCCGGTCGAGAAGCCGCGGTTGTAGACCCGGGCGAGAGCGGCCATCCAGTCGCGCTTGGCGGCGGCAAAGCGCTCCGGGAAGCCGGGCTCGTGGCGCCGCTGGTACCAGGTGTCGATCGCCGCGCGGTAGACCCGCACGACGGTGTCGACGTATTCGGGCTTGCGCATCCGCCCCTCGAGCTTGAGCGCGTGCGGTCCAGCTGCGAGCAGCTGTTCGATGAACGGGATGGTGCACAGGTCCTCGGGGCTGAGCACCTGCTGCGGCTCGAGCAAGAAGGCGGTGCCGTCTTCGGCATCGATGATGCGATAGCGGCGGCGACAGGGCTGGCGGCAGGCGCCGCGGTTGCCCGAATGGCCGCTGGTGAACTGCGAGAGCAGGCAGCGCCCGCTGAGGGCGACGCACATCGCGCCGTGGGCGAATAGCTCGTATTCCACCGGCAGGTCGACGGTCTGCTGGCGGATGGCGATCAGGTCGTCGAGCGAGCACTCGCGTGCGAGCACGATCCGGCGCAGGCCGAAGCGCTGGTGCCAGGCCCGCACCGCGGTCGCGTTGGCGATCGAGAGCTGGGTCGAGGCGCACAGCGACAGGCCGCGTTCGGCGGCCAGGACCATGGTCGCGGCGTCGGCGGCGATGACCATGTCGACGCCGGCCGCGGCGGCCTGGTCGAGCGCGGCCGCGGTCTGGTCGAGTTCCTGCTGCTGTACCAGGCAGTTGAGCGCGAGGTAGGCGCGGGCGCCGGCGCGGTGGCAGGTGGCGACTGCGTCGACGAGCTCGTCGGCGGCGAGGTTGCGCGCCGCGGCGCGCATGCTGCCGTGCTCGAGCCCGAAGTAGACGGCATCGGCGCCGGCCTGCAGCGCGACGCGCAGGCAGACCGCATCGCCGGCGGGGGCCATGAGCTCGGGTCTGGGCATTCTGGGTGGCTCGGGATCCTGCGCTGGGGCCTGCATGCGGGGCGATCATGGTCGCGCAGCCGCTGACGGAAGCCCTGCACGCGGCGGCGGTGCCGCTGTGGCGCAGGCTGAGCGGATTTCCGTGGAGCGCAGGGCGCTGTGCGTAGCATCCACCGCGTGACGGTCGCGTGCTACATCCTCGGCGACGTGCATATCTCGCAGGCTCCGAGCGGTCTGCCGGCCTTCCTCGAGCGCCTGGCCGCTCGCCGGCCGGCCAGGCTGGTGATCCTCGGCGACCTGTTCGAGTACTGGATCGATGTGGCTTCGATGCAGCACGCGCACCGGCCGACGCTCGCGCGCCTGCGCGCCCTGCGCGCGGCCGGGTGGCGCGTGGATCTGGTGCGCGGCAATCGCGAGATGGTCGCCGGGCGGATGCTGGCCAAGGAGTTCGGCGGTCGCATCCACTGGCCGGAACTGCGTTTCATCGTGGCCGGGCTGCGCGTGCGGGTGACCCATGGCGATCGCCTGTGCGACGACCCGGGTCACCGCTTGCTGGTCGCCGGGTTGCGGGGCTTCTGGTTCCGCGCCTGGCAGAGCTGTCATCCACCGCTGGTCCAGGAGGCGGTCGCGCGCTGGATGCGGCGTGCCTCGCGGACCCAGCGCGTCGCCCGCTACGCACGCGGTGCACGCGGTGCACGTGGTGATGGGGCGGGGCGCCGGATCGATTTCGCGCCGCGACGTCTGGCCGCCGCACTGCGCGATACGGACCTGCTGGTCACCGGCCATCTGCATCGCCGTGCGCGCGCGCGGGTGGGCGGGATCGAGCATATCCGGGTGGGGCACTGGCCCGGTCGGCGCGGCAACTGGGTCGAGATCGACATCGACGGCAGTGTGCGGGTGTGTCAGAGCGACTTCGCCGAAGTGCCGGCGCGCTGCGGGTCCGGGTGACGCCCGGTCTGATCGGCTCGCCCCAGAGAGGTCTGGGGATGGTACCACGACGTGATTCCGGATCGAGGTCGCGCCCAGGCCCGGTGCTCACGCAGTGGGGGGGGGCGATCGGCCCTGGGAGCGGGCCAGGGCCGCTGGAAGCTCGGCCCCCGGGAGCGCCGAGCTTCCAGCGGCGGGATCGGGGCGCGAGCGTTGATCGGCACGCAGCGGGGGCTAGCATCCCGCCCTCGTGATGATGCACTATCTCACCCGCGGCTTCGACTTCAGCGCCAGCCATCGTCTGGCGAGCGCCGAACGCGACGCGGCCGAGAACGACGCGATCTATGGCGTCTGCACCCAGCTGCATGGCCACAACTACCGGCTCGAGATCACCGTGCGCGCCGCGGTCGATCCGGCGGTCGGCTTCGCCTGCAACGTGCTCCATCTCGACCGCGTGGTCCAGGAGACGGTGGTCGCGCCCTGTGATCACGCCTGCCTCAACGAGGTCGCGCTGCTTGCCGGGGTGGTGCCGACGATGGAGAACATCGCCAGCCGGATCTGGGAGCGTCTCGAATCACCACTGGTCGCCCTGGGCGTCGAGCTCCATGAGGTGATGGTGGCCGAGACCGCGGACAGCCGGGTCAGCCTGCGGCGGGAGTGATCCGATGTCGATGCGTCTGGACCTGGATTTTTCCACTCCGCTGAAGCAGGAGCAAGGGCTGTCGCTCAGACTCGCCCTGGCTGGACTGGCCAAGAGCAAGCGGGTCAGTCTGGTCGACGGCGGGCGCGGTGCGATCGTGATCGGCGAGGCGATGAGCTGCAGCCGGGTCCGACAGGCCCTGGCCGAGATGGGGCTGCAGGTGGATGCGATCCACTCCAGCCTCAATGAAGACGAGGACGCAGTCGTCGACGAGACGCCGTCGCTTGCTGCGGGGAACCCCTCAGAGCGCTTGAAGCCAATCGGTCGCTGAGGTAACGCGCGAACAACCGCGGGGTCTGAAGCGTGGCGCGCCAGCCGGCGATGTCGGGATTGGCCTTGCCGCGGCTGGCTGTGTGCCAGCGGTGGACGTCGTCCTGGATCTCCGTGCGCGCGGCGTCGAAATGGCAGGTGGCGCTCCACTTGACGCCGCCATCACGGCAGCTGATCAGGTTGAGCGTGACTCCGGCCGAGATCGGGTCGTAGCAATCGAACTGCTCGATCCGGCCGACCAGCACCGCGTCGATGCGGTGATCGAGGTAGAGTCGGCGCAGTGCTTCACTGGGCAGGTTGTTGTGTGCGATGACATCATCGGGGAGGTAGCGGTCGCGCTCCGCGTCGTCCATGACCATGACCTCGAAGCAGCCGAGCTCGCGCCAGGCGGTGGCGGTGGCGGGGTCGAAGGCCGCGGCCGAGGCCCCGACCTCCGGCCCGCGATAGAGCGGCACCACCGCGATGCGACGGACGCCCTCGATCGATGGGTGACGATAGAAGCTGAACAGCCGCGGATCGGTGGGGGCGCGGTCGGCCCAGTTGCAGCCGGTCAGGCCGGCAACCAGCAGCAGAGCGGGCGTGAGCAGGCGCAGTATCCGGCTCATTGCAGATCCTGCTCATCGGCCGCGGCGGTGGGCGGCGGGCCCATGGCATCGACGATCTCACGGGTGCGACGCTGCAGCGCGCGGATCTTCTCGGTCTCGATCGGCTCGAGCACCAGCAGGTCGGCAGCGATCTCGTAGAGGGTCTTCTCGAGGTGGAGGCGCTCGAGCTCGCTGGCCTTGAGCCGCAGCTTGAATTCCTGCAGCTCACGTTTGCGCGTCCACAGCTCGCTGCGGGCCATCTCGAGCATCCGGGTGTGGTCCTCGAGCAGCTCGATCTGCTGTTCGTGCTCGGCGATGGTGCCGCGGGCGCTGCCGACCGCGTCGCGGGCGTCGGAGAGCTCGGCCATCCGCTCGCGGAGGTCGCCACGGGTCTGGACCAGTTCCTCGCGCAGCTCGTGCAGCCGCTGCAGCAGGCTGCCGGCGCCGGCCTGCCCGTCGACGCTGAGGCTCGGCCCGGTGGCGTAGGCACCGCGGCCGTAGGTGGTGGCGATGCGCTCGGCCAGGGCCTCGATACGCTGTTCGAGGGTGGCGAGGCGATCGTGCTGGGCCGAGAGCTGGGCATCCTCGTCCGGCGCCGGTGCAGCCGGCGGCACCGCCGGGGTGACGCGTTGCTCGCCGCAGGCGGCGAGCAACAGCAGGCAGGCGAGGGGGGCGATGCGGTTCATTGCCCCTCCGTGTCGGGCAGTTCGCGGCCTTCGGCAGCGAACAGCTCGCGTACGCGTTGCTGCAGGTCCTCGATCGCGGCCGGCTGGCCGACCGGCAGCAGGAGGATGCGTCGGGCGAGGTCGAAGCAGGCGCGTTCGGTCTGCAGTCGCAGCAGTTCGAGTGCCTTGGTATGGCGCTGCAGCGAGGCGATGGCCGATTCGGCCTCGGCCAGTCGTCCGGCGAGGTCGGCGCGATCCGAATCGCTGCGTTCGAGCACCCCGAGTTTCTGCTCGAGCGTCGCGATGCGTTCTTGCCCCTGTTCGAGCAGCCCTTGGCGGTGTTCGAGGTCGGTGACCAGTTGCGCATTGCGCGAGCGCGCGGCGTCGCGTTCGCGGGTGATGCGATCGAGCCGTTCGAGGATGGTCTCGTCGCGGTCAGGATCGTTGGGCAGCACGCTCTGTTCGCTGCCGAGCTCGGTGTCGATCCGCCCTTCGAACTGGGCGATGCGCCGTTCAAGCACCTGGCGCGTCTCGGCTTCCGCGCGGATCTCGGCCTGGAATTCACGCTTGGCCGTCGCGGCCTGCGCGACCAGCCGTTCCACGCGCTCGCGCAGGCCCTGTTGTTCGCGCACCAGATCCGCGGCGCGTTCCTGGGCCTTGCGCAGATCGCCGCGCAGCCGTCGGATCTCCTCTTCCTTCGCGTTCTGGCTCTGACGCAGGCTGGTGCGCGCCTCGCTCATCAGGGTCGCCCGCAGGGTGGCCAGATCGCTCTTGCGCTCGGCGTCCTTGCGTTCGAGCGCCCGCTGGTGGCGTTGCTCGAGGGCGGTGACGGCCTGTTCGTGATCGCGGACGATGGCCGCGGTGCGCTCGTCGAAGTCCTGGCGCAGCTGCTCGATGCGGCGCTGGTAGCTCGCGCGCAGTCCGGCGAATTCCTCCTGGGTGGCCGCGCCCTCCTGCTCGAGCTGGCGCGCCTCGTCGCGGGCGGCCTGTTCGACCTCGGCGCCCTGGCTGATGGTGCGCAGATCGCGGACCAGCCGTGCCTCGTCGTCGGGGGCGAGGGGGTCGTTGCGGTCGTAGAGGCCGATCATCCGCGCCAGACTGCGATGGTCGCCGAGGATGTCGGTCACCTGGAGCATGCCCTTGAGTGGAGCGGCGTCGCTCTGGCCGTAGACGCGGAAGAAATCGCCGAGTGCGATGTCTTCGGAGCGGCCGACCGGCAGCTCGACCAGTTGGACCCCGTCGCGCTCGGCGACCGAGAGCACCGTTGTCACCACCGAGGCCCGCCCGAGCGGGGGTGGGGTGCCGACGCGGGTGCCGTCTCCCCCGCCGCAGGCGCAAAGGAGGAACAGGAAGAGGGCGGTGAGTGGGCGTGCACGCGGCATGATGGTGTCGGGGCTACGCATCTGCCGTGCCAGAGCACAGCGGTGCTGCGCGGCCATTCTGGGGCCGGGAGCAGGCCGTGGAGGCCGGTCCGCGCGCCTGATGGCGGCATCTGCAGACACCCGGTGTGGTGAATGTGGACGTGGACAGATCCGCGTCGGGGCGTAGACATGGCCCGAGACACACGGGAGGGGGTCGACGATGGCACAGGCGATGGTGTTTCCCGGACAGGGCGCGCAGTACGTGGGCATGGGCCAGGAACTCGCTGCGGCCTCGCCGGCTGCAGCAGAGCTGCAGCAACGCGCCGACGCGATCCTTGAGCTGCCGCTGAGCCGGATCATGCGCGAGGGGCCGGTCGAGGAGCTGACGCGCACCGACATCAGCCAGCCGGCGATCCTGCTCGCGAGCATGATGGCCCATGCGGCGCTGAGCGAGCGCCAGGGCGAGCCGGCGTGTGCTGCCACCGGCGGGCTGAGTCTGGGCGAGTATACCGCCCTGGTCGTCGCCGGGACGATCGGTTTCGAGGACGCTCTGCGTCTGGTGCGCGTCCGCGGCGAGGCGATGCAGGCGGCGGCCGAGGCCACCGAGGGCGGGATGGTCGCGCTCATCGGCACCGACGAGGGCGGGGCCCGCGCCCTGTGCGAGGCCGTGCGCGGGGATCAGGTGTTGCAGGTCGCCAATCTCAACGCTACCGGCCAGGTGGTGATCAGCGGTGAGCGCAGCGCATGTGAACGTGCGGTGGCCGAGGCGCGTGCACACCGCATCCGTCGCGCGATGCCGCTGCCGGTGGCCGGTGCCTTCCATTGCCCCCTGATGGCCAGCGCCGCGACGCGCCTGGCGGCAGCGCTGGAGGAGGTGCGCTTCGCCGTGCCGCGGGTTCCGGTCTATCACAATGTCACCGGCGCAGCGAACACGGATCCGACGGTGATCAGCGATCTGCTCGTACGTCAGCTGACCGAGCCGGTGCGCTGGGCCGATTGCCTGACGGCGATGCAGGCCGATGGCGCCGACGCCTTCCTCGAACTCGGCCCGGGCAAGACCATCAGCGGGATGATCGCCCGCACGCTCAAGGACGTGAGCACCGCCCACGTCGATACTGCGGCCGACCTGGCGCTCTGAGAGACGGAGATCGCGTTCGGAAGGGTGCGCCACGGCTCGCCGAGCGCGCGCTGCGGATGAGCCTTGCACGCTGAGCGCTTCCGGACGCGCGTGTCCCGATGCCGGGCGTCGGGATGACGCCTGCAGACCGGTTTCGCCGCCGGTGTTGACCCGGAGGGCGCCGGCTCTAGAGTTCGCCCTCTTTTCGCCGATCCGCTACCGCCCTTTGCGAAGGATGCCCACATGGCCCGTACCACGATGATCGCTGGCAACTGGAAGATGAACCTCACCCCCGCTGAAGGCGAGGCCCTGGTCAAGGGGCTGGCGGACAAGGTCGGATCAGGCGTCGCCGCCGAGGTCCTGGTCTGTCCGACCTTCACCGGCATCCCTGCCGCGGTCGCCGCGGCCGCGGGTTCGGCCGTGCAGGTCGGCGCGCAGAACTGCTACTGGCAAGCCAAGGGCGCCTACACCGGCGAGCTCTCCGCGCCGCTGCTCAAGGCCGCCGGCTGCAGCCACATCCTCATCGGGCACAGCGAGCGCCGGCAGTATTTCGGCGAGACCGAACAGACCGTGAACAAGCGGCTCAACGCCGTCCTCGCCGAGGGGCTGGTGCCGGTGGTCTGCATCGGCGAGACCCTCGATGAGCGTGAGGGCGGGCAGCTCGAGACCGTGTTGCGGCGTCAGGTCGAGGGCGGGCTCGCGGGGATCGGGGCCAAGGACCTCCAGAGCCTGATCATCGCCTACGAGCCCGTCTGGGCCATCGGCACGGGGGTCACCGCATCGACCGAGCAGGCACAGGAAGCGCACAGCTTCGTCCGGGGCCTGCTGCGCGATACCGTCGGCGAACTCGCGGACAGCATCCGCATCCTCTACGGCGGCTCGGTCAAGCCCGACAACGCCGCTGAACTACTCGGTCAACCCGACATCGACGGCGCGCTCGTCGGCGGGGCCAGCCTCAAGCTGGACGACTTCGGCGCGATCATCGACGCCGGCTGCTGAGCCGGCACCCTGGAGGCATGATGGATTTCGTCGAGGTAGTCGAATCGTTCCAGTTCGTGCTGGGGATCCTGATCTGGTTCCTCTGCCCGGTGCTGCTGCTGCTGATCCTGCTGCAGGGCGGCTCGGGCGATCTCTCCAGCACCTTCGGTGGCGGTGGCCGCCTCGACGCCAGTCTCGGTGTCGGCGCCCAGGCCAAGATGAGCAAGATCACCACCTGGCTGGCGGTGGTCTTCCTGCTCACCGTGCTCATTCTCGCCATCGACACCGGTCGGGGTCTGGCGACGGAGTCGGGCACCGACTACGGCGACGACGCGCCGCAGATGCTGCCCGGTGACGAGGAGCCGACCGAGGGCGTCGGCGCCGGCGAGCTGGACGAAGACGAGTCTGCGGCGGATGCGCCCACGATCACTCCGCCGCCGCCGGGTGCGCCGGAAGCCGGCGTCGACGAGACCGGCGACGCGAACGATGCCGAGCCTGACGCGGCACAGCCCGAGGCCGGTGCCGACGAGGCTGCTGAGGCTGCTGACGAGGACGACGCGGACGACGCGGACGACACGGACGACACTCCCGCCGAGTGAGTCCGGTCGGGCCCATCCCATGGTTCCTCCATTGTCCGGCCTCGGGAGCGGTTCCGGCGCCACGCCGGAGTTCCGCGAGCGCTGGCCCGGGATCGTCAGCCCCAATCCGGGTGGTTGCACCGATCCGCTCGGCGAATCGGTACTCGATCCGGCCAATGCACCGCTACGGGTGTTCGAGCCGCACGACCTGCGTCTGGTGCTCGGGCGCGCGCAGGACCCGCAGCGCGAGTTGCTGCTCGATCAGGTCCGTGCCGATGCGGTGCCGGTGCACCGGCGCATCACCGGCGGCGGCACGGTGGTGCTCGCGCCCGGTAGCGTGGTCGTCGCACTGCGTGCGCCGCCCTGGAACGGCGACGTCGCCAGCTGTTTTGCCCGCATCAACCGCTGTCTGCGCGCTGCGGTCCGCGAGTGTTGCGCCGTGGAACCCGGTGAGGCCGGCCACGGTGATCTGGTGATTCCGGGACCCGGGGCTCAGCGCAAGATCCTCGGCGCTTCGCTGCGACGTCAGCGCGCGGCCACCATCTACCTCGGCGTGCTCCTGGTCGCTGACCTGATCCCGCTCATGGAGCGCTATCTCGCCACCCCGAGCCGGCGTCCGGACTATCGCGGGCAGCGCGACCACCGTGCCTTCTGCACCGATCTCGCGCGCCACGGGGCCAGCGTCGCGGGATTGATCGCGGCGGTGGAAGCGGCATGTGCGCAGTTGCCGACGCTCAGATGAACAGGTTCACCCCGGCTTCGCCGGCGTGATCGAGATAGGTGGCCACGCCGCCTTCCTCGACCTCCGGCAGCAGCTCCTCACGCTTGAAGCCCATCAGGTCCATGCTCATGGTGCAGACCACCAGCTTGAGCCCGGCTGCGCTGGCACTGGCGATCAGACCGGGGAGCGGCTCCACGCCCTTCTGCTTCATGATCCCGTCGATCATCGCCTTGCCCATGCCGAGCATGTGCATTGGGACGACCAGGTCGGCTTCGAGCGCTTCGTCATCGCCCAGCTGCACCGCGATCCGGTCGCCACGCGCGGCGAAGCCGGTGACCGCGGTCTGCAATCTGAGATCGACGCCGTGGCTGACGAGTTCCTGATGTAGCGGCTGGACCATCTCCGGATCGGCGGGAGCCATGACCTGCGGCAGGAGTTCGATCAGGCTCACCCGTGCATCGCGCGCTCGCAGCGCCTCGGTCATCTCCAGGCCGATGTAGCCGCCGCCGACGACCACCGCGCGAGCGGCCGGTGTTCTGGCGAGGCGCTCGAGAATGCGGTCCATGTCGGGGATGGTGCGCAGGGTGTGGATGCGCGAGTGCTCGATCCCCGGCAGGGGTGGACGCACCGGCGCCGCGCCGGGCGAGAGCACAAGGCTGTCGTAGTGCAGGGTGTAGGGCCCCCCGCGGCCGGTCTGACCTGGACCGTACGTGCGGTCGGATCGATCGCGGTGACCTCGCTGTTTGTGCGGACGTCGACCGCGAGGCGTTGTTCGAAGTGTTCGGGCGTCATCACCAGCAGCTTGTCGCGTTCGGCGATGTCGCCGGCGATGTGGTAGGGCAGGCCACAGTTGGCGAAACTGATGTAGGGCCACGGTCGAGCATGATGATCTCAGCTCGCTCATCGAGCCGTCGCAGGCGAGCGGCGGCAGAGGCTCCGCCGGCTACGCCACCGATGATCACGTGGGTCTTGCGCTGTGCCATGTCCGCTTCTCCTGGGCCAGCCGCCCGGTTGGTCGCAAAGATACGTGTACGGTCTGCCGGTGTTTGCCCTGCGGAGGCGCTGCCGGGGTTGCGGCTTCATTCGCGATCCGGCTCGCTAGCCTAAGCCTTCCCCAGCGGGGAACGAAGGAGGGGGGCATGGCGAGCCAACGTGAGATCGGTGAGCAGCTGATGCTCGACTTCGGTGAAGACGGCCACCGCCTGGTGCCGGTGGTGGTTCAGGACCGCACCACCGGTGAGGTGCTGATCCTCGCATTCGTCAACCGACAGGCCTTCGCCGCGACCCGCCAGAGCGGCTACGCCACCTTCTGGTCCCGCAGTCGCGACGAGCTGTGGCAGAAGGGCCTGACCAGTGGCGACCTGCTGCGGATCGACGAGATCCGCATCAACTGCGAGCAGAATTCCCTGCTCTACCGTGTCACTCCCGAGGGCCGCGGCGCGTGCCACGTGCACAAGCACGACGGTGCGCCCTACCGCAGCTGTTACTACCGCCGCGTCGAGAGTGACGACAGTCTACGGGTGGTCGGCGAGTGAGCCGGTGCTCCCGCGCTGTGAGCTGAGCACGTATCGCCTCGCCCCGTCAAGGGTTGCGCTCAGCCAGGCTGTGTGCTAATAATGAGCGTCGGGGCCTCCGGATGCCGGGTGCCATCCTGCCGGCCGGCGCGCCGGCCGCGTTCCGACAGCGACGGTGCGCGTACGGGAGGATCGATGGCCGCCTACGATTTGATCAGTCCGTTGCCGGACATCGATCTGCGCCCGTTGTTGGAACTGACCGACGACACCGGCGTGTTGTGTGAGCGCGGCGCCGGGCGCGACCGCCCGGCCTACGACCTCGAAGACAACGCGATCGCGCTGATGGCCAGCGTGCTCTATCACGCGTTGCGCGGCGGGGCTGGTGGCCATGTGCCGATGTACCGGTATCTCGCCTTCGTCGGCTACGCCTTCGATGGCGAGCGGGGTCGATTCCGTTCGGCGATGGGGCACGACCGGCGCTGGGTCGATCGTATGGGCGGGGAAGACGCCCATGCTCGCACCCTGTGGGCGCTGGGTCTGACCGCGGTCCTGGCGCCGGCGGAGAACATGCGTTCGCTCGCGCTGCGGTTGTTCGACATCGCCTTGCCGGCGATCCGATCGAGTCCGTATCTGCATTCCTGGGCCTACGCTCTGCTGGGGGTGGACAATGTCTTGCGCGCGGTGCCGGATCACGATGCGGCCGGGCAGTTGCGCAAGCGTTTCGCTGGCGAGATGCTCGACATCTATCGCACCATGAGCGACGCGCGCTGGCGCTGGTGGGAGGACGCCATCAGCTACGACAGCGCACGGCTGCCGCAGACGCTGGTGGTCACCGGCGCGGCGATGGACGACACGGCCATGGTAAAGGCCGGGCTGGCCAGTCTCGAGTGGCTGATCGAACTCCAGACCGCCGCCGATGGCCATCCGAGCCTGATCGGCAACGACGGCTGGATGAACCGCAAGGGCTCGCGCGCACAGTACGATCAGGAGCCCGGCGAGGCCGCGGCGCTGGTCGGCGCCTGTCTCGCCGCCGCCCGGGTGACCCGGGACGACACCTGGTACGCGCGGGCGCGGTGGGCCTTCTCGTGGTTCCACGGCAACAACGACCACCGCACGTCGCTGATCGATCCGGCCAGCGGTGCGTGCGCGCATCATCTGGGCGAACGTGGCCCCAGCGCCGAGATCGGCGCGCGGGCCAGCCTGCAGTACATGCACGCGCTGCTCGAGTTGCATCGCTTCCGCACCGACCGGCAGGTCGGCGCCACGGTGGTCGCGCCACGCTCGCTCGGACTCGGGGTGGTCGGCGCGAGCCGCATCGCCTCGCTGGCCCTGACCTGTTATCGTGAGATCGGCGAGCTCGATCCGGTGAGCGTGTGCAGCAGCGATCCCGAGCGGGCTCATGCCTTCGCCGAAGCGCATCACCTCGGTGGCACCGCGAGCTTCGAGGAGATGCTCGCCGACGAGCGCATCGATCTGGTCTATGTCGCCGGGGTGCCGGATACGCATGCGCCGCGCGCGATCGCCGCGCTGCAGGCCGGCAAGCACGTGTTCTGCGAGAAGCCCCTGGCGCTCAACCGCGCCGATGCCCACCGGGTGGCCGAAGCGGCGGCCGCGCGCGATCGCCGCTTGGGTGTCGACATGGTCCTGCGTTATGGTCCGCTCTATGCCTCGGTGGAGGCGATCGTGCGCAGCCGCCTGCTCGGAGCCGTGCTGCGGGTGCAGGTCACCGACTGTGGCGATGACGAGGGCATGCCGCGCGAGCACTGGTTCTGGGATCCCGCGCGCAGCGGTGGGATCTTCATCGAACACGCGATCGACTATTTCGATCTGGTGCGGGCCTGGCTCGGCGAGGGTTTCGTCGAGAGCGCGCAACGGATCCGGCGTCCGGGAACCACCCGCGTCGACCAGGCCCTGTGCGCGGTGTCGATCCCGCCGCAGACCACCGTCGGCTACTACCACGGCCTGCATCAATCCCGCCATCTCCAGCGGAACCAAATCCGCATCATCTGCGAATCCGGCGAGATCGCGGTGGGCGGCTGGATGGGCGATCGCCTGGAGCTGGAGGCTCTGCTCGACGCCGAGTCGATCGAACGCCTGCGCGGCCTGCTGCCTGAGGACAGCACGGTCGAGCAGGGCGTGCGGCCCTCGGGGTCGCGCAGCGGCAGTCGTCGATCGGGTCGCGTGCCGATCGACGCGGTGGTCCGGGCGCGGTGGGAGGATCCCGCGCCGGCCGAGGTGGTGCATCAGCGCGCGTTGCGCGCGGCGATGGCTGACTTCCTCAACACCATCACCCGTAGCAACCATCGCCCGCGGGTCGATCTCGCCGACAGCATCCGTGCGCTGGAGTATGCCTGCGATGCCGACTGGCTCGCGCGTGAGGTGCGCAGCTGAGCCGATGGATCAGCCGGATGTGTCGGTGAACACGCGTGGATCGAGGTTGCCGTAGTCGTCGATCGCGCGGCGGGTGGCGAGAGCGATCACCGTGGTCACGGTCAACGCGGTGCCGGCGAAGATCGCGCACATGATCGCGATCTGATACTTGACCGCGGTCGTCGGGTCGGTGCCGCCGAGAATCACGCCGGTCATCATTCCCGGCAGCGAAACGAGACCGATGGTGGCCATGGTGGCGATGGTCGGCGCGAGCGCGGCGCGCAGTGCATGGCTGAAGTAGGGGCCCAGTGCTTCCTGCCGGGTGGCGCCCCAGCCGAGCACCTGTTCGTAGGCCTTGCGGTCGCGGCGCAGACGGTCGAAACAGGTGTTCAGGCCGACGATGTCGGCGCGCAGACAGTTCCCGAGGATCATCCCGCCGATGGGGATGACGTAGCGCGGGTCGAAAGAACCGGGGCGGGCGAGGACGCCCCAGACGAACAGCGCCAGGGGCACCAGCGTGCCCAGACCCAGGCCCACGAGCAGCGGCGGTCCGACCCGCCGCAGCCGCAGTGAGCACGCGCGCACGATCGATACGTCGGCCACCACCAGCATCACCGCCAGCCACAGGCCCGTGAGCAGGGCCGACTGGAGGCGGAAGATGAGCTCCAGATAGAGTGCGACGAACAGCAGCTGCAGGCTCATGCGCAGGGCCGCGACCAGGGTCCGCCGCCGCAGCGCGACGGCACGCCACTGCATGATGACCAGCGGGATCAGCAGCATGGCGTAGGCCAATGCCATACCGGCGTGGGAGATGTCAGCCGCGTCCATCGGTGTTCTCCGCGCTCGGACGTGGCGGTCGCAGCTCGACCACCCGGTCGGCCAGGGCGATCCATTCCGGATCGTGGGTGGCGGCGAGGACGCTGCGTTCGCGTTGGCGTGCGAGGGTGGTCGCCATCGCAGTCTTGGCCGCCGCGTCGAGTGCCGAGGTCGGCTCGTCGAGGATCAGTATCTGGCGATCCAGCGCCAGGGCGATGGCCACTGCCACGCGCTGCTTTTCGCCGCCGGAGAGTTCATCGGCCTGACGTTGGCGGATGGTCGGCGCGAGACCGAGCTCGTGCAGCAGCCGCTCGAGGCGCGCCGGACCGGTTTCGGCCTGATCTGCGTTGCAGCGCAGGCGGAATGGGGCGGCGAGCAGTTCGCTCACCGGGCCCTGTCCGAGATCGCTTTCCTGCGGGACATAGCCGACCTGGCGCCGCAGCTGCCAGGCCGACGTGGCATCGAGGGTGCGTCCAGTGATCATGATCTGCCCGGCTTGGGGCCGGGTGAAACCGAGCAGGCAGCGCAGCAGGGTGGTCTTGCCGCAACCCGAGGGGCCGCGCAGCACAACGTGTTCGCCGTGCTGGAGCGAGAACGCGAAGTCCACGAGCAGGGGCGTTCGGTCGCTACGCAGGCTCAGCCCGGTTACGACGATATCCGCTGGCGCGCCCATGAGGGTACAGTCGCCGTGCAGCGTGGCGGGGCAAGCGGTCACCAGCCGAGGCATGCCGACCTGGGGATCGGCGCTCCCGGGGCGAGCTTTGAGTCGCCCTGAGAGCCGAGGTGGAACGGTGATTGCCTTGATTGCTCCTGTACTAGTATGCACCCGACAGGCCTTCCGGGACCATCTTGCCCACGGAGTCCCCCGTGTTTTTGCATGCGGCTACGGGTGTGGCGGTCGCGACCGCCGGCACCTGTCATCTACTGTCCCTGGTCGGGGCCCGGCGCGCAGACGCGCCGCGTGATCTCTCCTCGGCGCTGCGTGAGATCGCCACCTACGATGGCAGCGCGGATGTGCTCGGCTACGGCTACAGCCCCGATGCCTGCCTGAGTCAATGCCCCAGTGCGGCCGCCTGCCTGTTGTGCATCGACACCGTCGATGCCGCTGGCGGCGACCGCCAGACCCATGTCTGGCTCGTCGGCCCGCATCACCGGCCCTTCGCCATCGGCACGCCAGCACGGCGGGTGCTGCGCGGCGTTTCGCTGCCGTTGTGGGCCGATGCCCTGGTCGGGCTGTGCGATGCACGTGGCGGCGAACTGGTCGACACGGCGGTCGATCTCGCCCGCGCGGGCGGCAACGAGACCAGGGTGCTCTGCGAGCGGCTCGTGGCGGCGGCCGACAACCGCATCCGACGGATCCTGCTGCTCGAACACCTGCGCACCGTGCTGGGACGCCGGCGGTCGCGCCGGCCCTGGTCCTTCGGGGTGGTCGACGAAGCGATGCGCTGGCTCGAGCAGCGAGGCGGGAGGGCGGACCTCGCGGGCCTGCAGCGTCATCTCGGGCTGAGTCCGCGGCAGACCCGACGCTGCTTCACCGCGGCCAGCGGGTGGTCGCCGAAGACCTACGCCTGTCTGCTGCGGCTGGCCGGGGCGCTCGAGGCGGCGACGCGCAGCGCAGCGCTGGACTGGTCGCACCTGTCGCAACTCCACGGCTACTGCGACCAGTCGCATCTGGTTCGCGAATGCCGCCGGTTCCTCGGCGCGCCGCCGGTCGCCCTGCTCGCGCGTCAAGCGAACCGCTATGCCCTCGGCGTCGGCCATCTGCACGTGCAGGGCGACAACCCGATCGGCGCGGTGGTCACGGCCGGCGGTCGCAGCACGCCTCAGCCGATGGGGGGCCAGGGCGCTCTGAGCGCCTGAACGTGCGGCGCGAGCGCCGCGGCTGCGAGCAGGACACCACATTCGCTCAGCTCGCTCGCGGCGCCGAGGACATCGCCGGTGATACCGCCCAGCCGCAGGCGCAGCCGCAACGCCACCAGATGCGCGAGCAGCAACGCTGCCGGCAGCGCGAGCAGGTACACGTATCCGAGCACGACGAGCATCAGCGTCGCCAGCAGCAGGGCGAGCATGCGGTGGCGCCAGCCGGCCTCGCCGACAAAACCGGCCGCGGTGCCGTTGGCCCGGGCATAGGGATGGGTGACCGCGATGTCGACCTGGGCCGCGCGTGCGGCGACCACCGCGGCGATCAACCACAGGCCCGCTCCGCTCGCGGCGAGGCGGGTGAGTGCGAGCAGCTTGCCGGCGAGCAGGAGCACGACCGCGGCGCAGGCGTAGCTGCCGCAACGCGGGTCTTTCATCACCGCCAGGGTGCGTTCGCGATCGCCGCGGCAGCCGAGGCCATCGGCCACATCGGCCAGGCCGTCGAGATGGATGCAGCCGGTGAGCACGACCAGCAAGACCACGCTCGCGAAGGCGGCACCGGCCGGCCACAGCGGGAAGGCGATCAGCGGCAAGCCGGCGAGCAGCGCGAGCAGACCGCCGACCAGCGGGAACCACGGTAGCGCGCTGGCCAGGCTCGCTGCATCGCGGCCGGGGACGGGCAGGACGCTCAAGGTGCGGATCGCACTGACCAGACCGCGGGGGATCATCGGTCGCGGTCGCTGACTCCGGCGGCGGAGAAGGTGGCCATCCGGGTATAGGCCGCGATGGCGGCGCTGACCAGGTGCATCGCCAGCGCGGCGCCGGTGCCTTCGCCGAGGCGCAGGTCGAGGTCGAGCAGCGGCCGGGCGCCGGTCGCGGCGCAGGCGGCGGCATGGCCGTTCTCGGCCGAGCGATGGCTGAACATGCAGTAGTCCCGCGCGGACGGCGCCAGGCGCCAGGCCACCAGTGCACCGGCACAGGAGATGAAGCCGTCGACCAGCACCGGGATCCGCTGGGCTGCCGCGCCGAGCACCAGCCCGGCGATGGCGGCGATCTCGAGCCCGCCCAGTCGGGCGAGCACCTTGAGCGGATCGGTGTCGGCATCGCAGCGGTGACGGGCCAGGGCCTGTTCGACCACCACGATCTTGTGGGCGAGTGTCACGTCGTCGATCCCGGTGCCGCGCCCGCAGATCGCGCCCGCCTCGAGCCCGAGCAGCGCCGCGAACAGCGCACTGGCCGCGGTGGTGTTGGCGATGCCCATCTCGCCGGTGCCGAGCAGATCGATGCCGTCCGCCGCCGCCTGCTGTGCGCGTTCGATGCCGACTGCCAGCGCCGAGTGGGCCTGATCCGTGGTCATCGCCGGTCCGCGACTCAGATCGGCGGTGCCGGGCCGGACCTTGCGTCTGACAAGCTGCTCTGGCGCGCCCTCGAGCGGGTCGGCCACGCCGACGTCGATCACCTCGACCCCGGCGCCGGACTCGGCTGCGAGCACGTTGACGGCCGCCCCGCCGGCGAGCATGTTGCGCACCATCTGCGCGGTCACCGCTTGCGGGAACGCGGAGACGCTGCGTTGAGCCACTCCGTGATCGCCGGCGAATGTGCAGATGCGTGCGCGTGGCATGCCCGGGCGATCAGTGCCGCGGATGCGGCAGAACCAGCGGGCGAGCTCCTCGAGCCGGCCGAGGCTGCCGCGCGGCTTGGTCAGGTCGTCGAGTTGGGCCTGGATCGCGGCGTCGTGCTGATCGGATACCGGCCGGATGGCGGCGATGGTGTCGTCGAGCTGGCTCATGGGCGTCGTGGGCTCCTTGGGCTGGCGGCGGCTTCAGGTGCCGTCATGGTGGACGCTCTTGATGGTCACCGGCAGGCCGCAGACACAGAGCTCGACCCGGTCGGCGATGGCGGCGACGCGTTGATTGAGGGTGCCGGCGATGTCGCGGTAACGCCGGGCGAGGGCGTGTTCGGGCACGATGCCCATGCCCACTTCGTTGGTGACCACGATCAGGTTGCAGGGCGGATGGCGCAGCGCGTCGAGGAAGCGCCAGGTCTCCGGGTAGTGCTCATCGGTGTGACCGCGGTGATGCAGGAGATTGCCGATCCACACGCTCAGGCAGTCGATCAGCACCACCTCGGTCGCGGCGGGGATCCGAGCGAGCGCTTCGGCGAGGTCCAGGGGCTCCTCGATCGTCGGCCAGCTCTCGCCGCGTTGGGCCTGATGCAGCGCGATACGTTCGCGCATCTCGTCGTCGGTGGCCTCGGCGGTGGCGATGAAGCAGCGATGGCGCCAGGTGGCGGCGAGCATCATGGCATGCGTGCTCTTGCCCGAACGGGCGCCGCCGGTGATCAGGGTCACGCTCATGGGTCGGTCTCCAATCCCGCTGCTGCGGCGAGGGCCGCGAGCGAGCTGTGCAGATGGTCCTCGGCGAAGACCTCGAGAGTGCAGATGACCGGCCGCGGCGCATCGCGGCAGATGGCGTGCAGGCCGGTGAGCAGGTCGGGGTCGAGGTGGGCGGCCGAGTGGTGGTCGCGGCCGTCGACGATGCCGTGGAGGTGGACCACGAGCAAGCGGTCGATCCAGCGCTCGCAGGCGGCCAGCGGATCCTCGCCGCGCAACAGCAGATGGCCGACATCGATGCACACCGCGGTGTCGTGGCCTTCGACCAGCTCGGCGACCAGGGCGAAATCGTAGTCGAGCGTCTCGATCGCGACCTGGTGCGGCGGTGGACCGGCGGCGAGGAAGGCCGCCAGGGTCTGTTCGCTATCGGCCTGCCAGCGGTCGATGTCCGCGGCCGGCGGGTCGCCGCGGTGGTCGCCGGGCAGATGCAGGACCCAGGCGCGGGGAGCGCACGGGGCGGTCAGGCGCCAGACCCGTAGCGCCCGCTCCAGAGCGGCTGTGCGTACATCCGGGTCGCGATCGCCGAAGGGGCAGTCGAGCGGCAGGTGGACGCTGTAGCCTGGTCCGCCATCGCGTTGGAGTGCGTCGAGCATCTGCACGGTCTGCGCCGAGGGCAGGTTGCTCGCGCCGGCCGACTCGAAGAGGATCAGCGAGATGTCGTCGACCACGCCGGCGAGATGACGGACGTTGGGCAGGATGTCGGCAGGGACGATGTAGCTGGTGGTGCCGAGGCGGTAGGGCAGGCGGTTGGCGAGACAGGGAAGCGGCATCTGGAGCAGCAGCCTTACGCCGTCACGCTGCACGACAAGGGCCGGGGCCGGCTTGGCGGCAGGGCGACTCAAGGCTCGCAAATGAGGCCATGCCTCGCCTCCACCTGCGTCACCATGGCGTCAGCACCAAAGAGAGCCGGGCGGTTTGACGCAGGTGGAGGCGACGCAAGGCATGCCGACGTGGTGATCGGCGCTCCCGGGGCGGGCTTTGAGTCGCCCTGGGCTTGGCGGCCGCGTCAATCAGCGTGGGCCGGAGTGCCGCGTTGCCGGTAGGCCCGCGGCGAGCAGCCGAATCGCTGGCGGAAGCAGCGGGCGAAATGGCGGTAATCAGCGAAGCCGCAGCGCGTGGCGATGGCCGCGAGCGCGGTGGTCGGGTCGGCGGTGATCTGCGCCGCGGCCTCGCGCAGGCGCAGGTCGCGCAGCCAGACCATCGGTGTGGTGCCGAGGTGCTCGCGGAAACCGTGGGCGAGATGGCTGGCGGATACCCCCGCTGCGACGGCGATGTCGGCGACGCTCCAGTCGGAACGTGGGAAACGCCGGGCGCAGAATCCCAGAGCGGTGGCGAGCCAGGATGGCAGCGGTCGATCGATCGTGGCGGCGAAGCGGCCCGCGGCGAAACCGTCGAGCAGGTAGCGGTCGGCCAGCTGGCGCAGCAGCAGGCGGCGTTCGCTGCGCGTCTCCGGGTCGCTGTGCTCGCAAGCCAGACAGCAGGCGTCGAGCCGGTCCAGGTCGAGGCGCGCACGCGCGAGCGTGACCTGCCGGGGCACCCCGAGCAGGGGTAGCGGTTCCCAGCCATCGACGCTGTGGGCGCGGAAATTGGCCACCACCACCCGTGTGTCGTCGCCGGGGCTGGTCTGGATGAAGCCGGTGCCGGGGGGCAGGAGGCAGGCCTGATCGGGGGACAGGTCCACGTGCTCGCCCGGAAGGGTCAGGCGCAGCACCCCGGCGCGCACGTACAGCAGCTCGTAGTCGGGACGCGGTTGGCGCCGGTGCTGGTCCCTGGGCCGCATGTCCAGGTGCCCGAGCCAACTGGCGAGGATCAGGGTCCGCTCCCACCGCTCGCTGAACCAGGACGGTGGCTGCCCGTCCGGGGCGTCGGACGGCGGCAGGTCAGCCATCGGTGATCGCGTAGCCACCTGACGGTTCCGTGTGCTTGTCGCTGCGGGCAAGAGGCAGGACGAAACAGGCCATGGCCCCGCCGCCGTCGGCATTCTCGATCCAGATGCTGCCGCCGAACAGGGCGAGCATCTTGCGGCACCAGGCCAGGCCGGTGCCGGTGCGGGTGTCGGGCTGTGTGTCGTCGGCATTCAGCCGGGTATGGAAGAGGTCGAACACGCGCTCGCGATCGGCCAGGGGGACACCGGGACCATGGTCACGCACGGCGAACACGCAGTGTTCGCCATCGTTCTCGCGGACGGTGATCTGGATCCGCGGATCCGGGCCGCCGTGATCGAGCGCGTTGTGCAGCAGGTGCTTGAAGCAGGCGACCAGGTAATCGGGGACCGCCCGGACCCAAGGCAGGGGATCACAGGTGAGCTGGGCACCCGTGCTTGCGAACTCGGCATCGAGCTCCTCGCGCACGCACGCGAGCGCCGCGGCAGGGTCGACATCCTCGAGTTGTGGTGGTCCAGCGTCGCTGGTCTCGCTGATCGCGAGCAGGTCGCAGATCATCCGACGCAGCTGCAGCGCGGAATCCGTGGTTCGTTGCAGGTGGAGCCGGGCCTCGCCATCGATGTCCTCGCCGAGGGAGTCGGCGAGGAGGTCGAGGTAGCTGGCGATCAGCCGGAGCGGCCGCTGGAGGTCGTGCGAGGCGTGGTTGGCGAAGCGGCGGAGATCCTCGTTGGCGCGTTCGAGCTGCTGTGTGCGTTCGGCCAGGGTGCGTCGGGTGGCGTGACGTTCGCTCACGTCGCGCAGGGTGACGATGGCCTGGCCGATCTCGCCGCAGTCGTCGAGCAGGCAGGTGCCGGCGAAGTTGGCGGTCCAGCGGCGGCCGTCGAAATGGTCCTCGACCAGTAGTTCGAGATCGTCGAAGGTCTCGCCGCGCAGAGCGAGTTCGTGGGGCCACGCCGCCGGTATGAGCTCCGTGCCATCGAGTTTGCGCAGGGTGCACAGGCCCTGCAACGTGCTGAGGTCGAACCCGGCGGGGAGGGGGCTCTGGAGGTTGTGCATGGACACGGCGGCCGGGTTCATCGATTCGATATGGCCGTCCGGCCGCAGCAGGACCAGCCCCTCGCCCATGTGATTGATGATCGCCTTGGTCCGCAGCAGGTGATGCCGCAGATCGTGGCTGATCAGCTCGATCTGGCGTCGGGCCTCGACCTGGCCGGTGACATCGAAGCCGAAGAGCATCACGCCGGTGCTGCAGCCCTGATGGTCGAGGTGCGGCAGGTGGATGCAGTTGTAGATCCGGCGACGGATGACGCCGCTGTGCGGGTCCCGCTGGCTGAAGACCCGCTCCGGTTCGTGATGCGGCCGCTTGGATGCGCGGACCGCATCGTAGATCTCGCGCATCTCGGCACCGTTCGCGCCGGGCAGCGTTTCGGCCACCGGGCGACCGACGACATCGCTGCCGCCGAGCAGGTCGCGATGGCAGCGGTTGGAGAGCACGCAGCGGTGGTCAGGTCCGGCATACATCGCGATGACCACCGGCGCCTGATCGAACAGCAGGGCGAGCCGCTGGCGCTCGCTCTCCAGCTCTTCGAGCGCCAGGGCGCGGGCATGCTCGGCGTTGCGTAGGGCCGTGGTCTCGGTGAAAGACATCACCACACCGTCGATCGGTCCGTCCGCTCGGCGATAGGGGCTGAGCCGGCGCAGGAAGCAGCGGCCGGTGCCGTCGCCCAGCTCGGTGGCGCACACGGCATCGCCGGCGAGGATCGCGCGGCAGGCACCGGTCAGGTCCTCGCCCAGCAGGCCGCCGCGGTCGTGGGGCAGCGCCTGGTCGAGCAGCGCGTGCTCCAGGCCGAGCAGCTGGGCGGCACCGGGGGTGAAGCGGCGCAGGCGCAGATCGTGATCGAGGAATACGGTCGCGCTTTCGGTATTGGCGAGCAGGTTGCTCAGATCGGCGTTGATCGCGGCGAGTTCCCTGCTGGTGTCGTGCAGGCGGGCGTGCGCGCTGGCCAGATCCTCAGGGGCGGCTGGGTGACCAGCGTCGGAATGCGGGGGGCAGGGCCGGTGTCCGGAAGCCATCTGTACTCCGGGCTGCGAATGCTGGGCGGCTGAACGCCGTGACGGCTTGATCAAGGACCGGCTACAGCGGATCAAGCGACAGCCTGGGTTCACGGGCAGCGGGCACAAGCAGTGATGGGGGGGCACGGTTGACGGGCCCGCACGATCCAGTTGTGGACTCAGGTCGCAGCACAGCGAAGCGACCGTCGCAAGGATCAGGCCGGTTCGCGTTGAACAACGGCGGGCAGTTCGATGGTGAAGGTGCTTCCCTCGTCCACCGTGGCCTCGGCCCAGATGCGCCCGCCGGCACGGGTGACCAGATCGCGGCAGATGGCCAGCCCCAGGCCCTTGCCGCCGCGGCTGGTGCCGCTGCGGCCGAGCTTGCCGTGGCGGAAGATGTACGGCAGCAGCCCGGCTTCGATTCCGATGCCGTTGTCGGTGATGTGCAGGACCGTTCCCGTGGCATCACTCCGACCGGTGACCCTGATGGCCGGCGGATGCTGGCTGCGGTAACGAATCGCATTGTGGATCAGGTTCTGCAGCACCCGGCTCAGGTCGGCAGCGGATATGGGCACTGCCGGGGGCAGATCGTCGAACGCGAGGCTGGCTTGGGACTCGGTGATATCCTGACTCAGGTCCTCGCGGATGGCGGCGAGGACCTGTGCCGGGTCACAGCTGGCCGGCTGGCCGTTCTTCGAGCGGCCGAGGGAGTGATCGATCAACTCGATCAGGCGCTGCAGGCTGCGCGAACCGCGTCCGAGCAGGTCACGTTGTTGCTCTGTGAGGTCGCCCTCGGCGAGCAGATCCTGCCACATCAGTGACTGCCGCAAGGGCCCCTTCATGTCATGTGCGAGCATCGCCAGGTGGGATTCCATCAGCTCGCTGAGAAAGGCGTTGCTCGGGCTGATCTGAGAGGCCTTGCAGTCTTGCAGCAAGATGGCGATCCGCTCGTGGTGGCGACACAGGAACGCGCGCAGGCGGTGGCCGTGGTGTTCGATCGCGGTCTGCTGAGCCAACCCCTCGTCCAACAGCCGTTCGAGTGCCGGTGCCAGCCGGTCGAGCGGAGGGTCCTGGAGTGGGCGGCCGGTGAGCGTCTCCGGTTGGCAGCCGAGCTGGCGATGGGCCACCGGATTGGCGTTGAGCACCAGCTGTTGCGTCTGATCGACGTACAGCAGCCCGAAACCGAGCAGCTCGTCGAGGCGCAGATCGGGGTCCTCGGCCGCCACCTTGAGCGTGTGCTGGCGGACGTTGACCGCGTCGCGCACCGTGGTGACCAGTTCGGACGGCGTGACCGGGCGTTCGAGGCTGTGGACGATGGCCGACTGACCGAGTATGGCGGCGGCCACGCGGGCCGCGATATGGCTCACCGGGTTGCCGGTGAGCAGGAGCACCGGCATGCGGGCCGGTCCCGCGGCCGTATCGATGGCGGCGCGCAGGGTCGGGCGCTTGTCGCGATTGAGCAGGGCCTCGCTGGTCAGGACCAGGCAGCCGCAGTCGGTGGTGCAGCGGTGGGCGAGGTCGTCGAGGTCGTTGCAGGCCTGCGCGGCGAGATGATCGCCTTCCAGGAGCCGGGTGATGGCGTCTGTATCGGACGCCACCGGGCTGTGGACCAGGACCGGCGGCTCAGCTGGCGGCATCATCCACCACATGGCGAGGTTGCCCGGGCATGAGGCCAGCGATGTTGCTCAACGGGCGACCGATGTGGAGGCCGTCGTCGTCGAGCGAGTAGTTGTGCACGGTGGTGTGATGAGGGCCGGAGCGTTGCTTGATCACGCCCAGGCAGCGACCGATCCGATCCTTGTCGACGGTGTACTGCAACGAGAGGATGGTGTCCGCCATCAGCGACAGGATGTGCTCCTGGCTCTGGTTCGTCGACGGCCCGGAATGAGGCATCGTGATGTAGACCATGACCCCATGGGCGGTGAGGAAGGTCATCAGGTCCTGGATGTAGCTGGTGTCGTGCGGCGGCGAGCCGAGGGCCTGGGTCAGGCCGGAGAGACTGTCGAGGATCACCAGCCGCAGATCACCGTCTTTGATCTCGTCGATCAGGGTGCGCACGAACTCGCCGGGGGGCACCATCCGTTGTTCCATGTGGTGCAGGGAGATGCGGCCGAGCAGTGCGGTCTGATTGGTCATCTCCGCCATCCGCGCCCGTATCAGGTGCGGCAGATCCTCGAAGCTCCAGATCACGCTGCCCTCGCCGCGCGCGGCGGCGGTCAGGGCCAACTGATAGCCGAGCGTCGATTTGCCGACGCCGGTGGGGCCAAAGCTGAGGATCCGGGCGCCGCGATCGAGGCCGCCGCCGAGCAGTTGATCGAGCTGGGGTGAGCCGGTGGCGAACTTCTCGCTGACCGCCTCCTGGTCTGGCAGGTAGCCCTCGGTGCGCGGCAGCACCCGGGGAAAGATGTGCATGCCGGAGCGCTGGATGCGCAGATCGTGATAGCCCTCGATGAAGTCGCTGGATCGCATCTTCTGGATCCTGATGCGACGCAGATCACGACCGAAGGCGACCGAGTGGTGCTCGAGCTCCACCACCGTGTCGACCAGATTGGGGATCGGGTCGGCGCGGGCGAGGTGGTCGGTGATCAGCATCAGCGGGATGCCCAGGTGACCTACGCCGGTCTTGAGATTGTAGATCGCGCGGCGAAAGCGGAGCGGGTCGACCGCCAGCAGGCGCATCTCTGAGAGGGTGTCGAGGACCACCGCTTTGGCGTCGATCTCGCGGATCCGGTCGACGATGATCGAACAGGTCTGGACCAGATCGGCGAGATCGGGTTTGAACAGGTGGGCATCCTCCCTGTCTGCGGCAGGCAGGAAATCCTCGATATCGAGCACGTGGCACAGGTTCGGATCGAGCTCCCAGCCGTGGGAGCGCGCGATGTCGTTCAGACTCGTACGGGTCTGGGCCATGCTCACGAACAGGCTGCGCTCGCCGCGGGCCTGGTGCGCCAGAAGGAACTGCAGGGCCAGGGTCGTCTTGCCGGTCCCGGTGGCGCCTGCGATCAGGATGCAATGCTGCCGTGGGAAGCCGCCGTTGAGGATGTAGTCGAGTTCGGAAATGCCCGAGGAGACCCGGCGGATGACCTCGCTCGGCGCGCGCGCTGCGGCATGGCTCATGGCATTGCTGATCATTGAGGTTCCGCTCCCAAGGCAGATGGCTGAGGTTGCCGACCCTCCGCCTGTTCCTACGCGACACGGCCGGCGATGATGGATGTGTATCCGGCCTTTCTTCGCCCGCTGGCACCCTATGGTTGGCCAGCGATCCTTTTGGCTTGCTTCACAGGGACCGCCACATGCCCCGACCTCAGCGCATCCTCTTGATCACCAGCGACCACATGCGCTCCGATTTCATCGCCGCGCAGGGCCAGAACTGGCTGCATACGCCCAATCTCGATCGACTGGTCCGGGGCGGGGTGTCGTTCGCCAACTGCTTCGCGCAGAATCCGGTATGCATGCCTTCGCGCGCGAGTTTCCTCACTTCGCTCTACCCGGCCCAGACCGGCGTGGACAGCAATGGTCCCGAACTGCATCCGCAGCGGGCGACCACCGCGCCGCAGGCCTTCGCCGCGGCGGGATTCACCACCGGTCACATCGGCAAACTGCATCTGCAGGACCACTACGATCACGACCTCGAAGCCCGTCACGAATGCCGCTACGGTTTCGAGTGGTTCGAGCGCAGCGAGTCGCGTGGCTGCTATCTGGATGCCTGGACCCGCTGGCTGGATTGCGAGCACCCCGAGCACCGTGGGGCCTGGCGCACCAGCCGCCCGTCCGACCCGCGTCGTTCGGAGCTCAGCGGGACGGTGGTCGCGGCACCCTGGACCACCTCGCAAGCCGGCTGGATCGCCGAGCGGGCGGCGACCTGGTATCGCGCGCCGTTCTTCAGTCGCCTCGATCGCTCGAGTTTCCTCCACCTCGGCTTCCATCATCCGCATCCGCCACTCAACCCGAGTGCGGAGGCCTTCGCAGCCTACGCCGAGCGCGATGTGCCCGACGCTCGCTGGGGCGAGCGCGATGTGATCGGCGACAAGCCCGACTGGCTGGCCCACTTCCACCGCAATGCCCGCGATCCCGAGCAGCTGCGCGAGTACCGTCGCTATTTCGGCGCCATGGTCACCGAGATGGATATGGCTATCGGTCAGGTCCTCGACGCTCTCGCGGCCGAAGGTGCGCTCGAGGACACCCTGGTCGTCTTCACCAGCGATCACGGCGACATGTGCGGTGACCACGGCCTGACGCACAAGGGCCCTCACTTCTATGACGAGGTGATGCGGGTGCCCTTGGTGCTGCATTGGCCAGCCGGTCTCGGATCCACGTCGCGGTGCGAAGAGGCCTTGATCGAGATGGTCGACCTGCTGCCGACCCTGCTCGGCTGTGCCGGCGCGCCGATCCCCGAGGCGATGCAGGGCTGCGACTGGAGCGAGGCCCTGCTCGCGGGCAGGCCGGTGGCGGGGCGCGAGGATGTCTACGCCACCAATCGCGGTAGCTGCATGGTCCGGACCGCCGGGGCCAAATACATCATGCACGCACCATCGGGGACCGAGGTGCTCTACGATTACGCCGATGGTCAGGGGCACGAGGTCCACAACCGTGCGCACGATCCCCAGGCACGTGAACTGCTGGCGCGGATGCGCGTCGCGGCGCTGCGGCGCCAGCTGATGGCCAGCGCCAGCCCCGGTCGACCGGACCGTCCGTTCTGAGCTCGTCCATGCGCGTTGGCGACCGGAACGCCCTGGCCTTCACGAGATGCGCCGCGCGCGGCCGCGCGATGCACACGGCGCTGGCGTTCATGCTTGCGTCCGCGCTCGCGGCCGGTGCTGCCGCGGCCGAGGATGAGTCGGACGCGCAAGCGACCGACACGAGCGCCACCGCACCGGCGTCGACCCTCGGGCGCGCCGGCCGCTGGCTGCGAGACAACGTCGAGGTCAGTGTCGGCCTGGCGCTGCAGCGCGAATCGTTGACCGTCGAGAGTATCGATGACCATCGCAGCGCCGAGTTGGCCAACGCTTTCCGTCCGGCGCCCTATGTCAGCGTCGGCCTGGCCAATACGTATTTCGGCGAGAGTCGCTTCGGTTGGTCGGTCGCCTTCGGGTGGGCGCGGTTCGCGCTCGATCAGCAGATCGTCGATGGTCGGACGGTGGACCTGGATACCGAGTCGGAGGGCGATTACTTCCACGTCACTCCCGTGCTCAATTACACCTTCGGCAGCCGGCAGATCCTCGACCACGGCGGGCGTTCGCTCCAGCTGGGCATGGGGGTCGGGGTCGGGCGACTGAATGTCGACGGAGAGGCGATCGACACCACCGGCGAGCGCTTCCGCTTCGATACCGACCATGGCGCCGATCCGGTGACGATCAGCTACGCCATGTACCTCGAGGGTCGGATCAACCACTGGTTCCTGCGGCTGGAAGTGGCCGGACCGGTAGCCGATGACGACAGCTACGAGTACGGCTTCCAGGCCTTGCGTGTGGGTATGGGGTATACGTTGACCTTCTGATCCACGCGCCTCAGCCGCCCTTGCGCTGTTCGTTGTAGAACATGTTCACCGACGCTCCGCCGAAGGCGATGGCGATCCCGGCGGCCTGGGCCAGTTCCGCCTCGCTGGCGCCGGCGGCGCGGGCGGCTTTGGCGTGGAGGTGTACGCAGGTGGCGCACTTCGTTGCGATCGAGAGCGCGTAGCCCATGAGCGCTGCGGACTTGTTATCGAGCGCGCCGGCGCCCTTGGTCGCCTGCATCAGTGCGCCGAAGGCATCGGCGCCGGCGGCTTGCGGCAGTGGGGTCACCCCGTCGACTCGCGTAGGGCGCCCGACCGACGTTGGCGGCTGCGAGCAACAGGGGTCGGCTGCTTGGGCCGAGGCGGTGGTGGCGCCAGTCGCCGGGGCCTCGACGCCAGCCGCTCCGGCGCAACAGCAGGCGGTCGCGCCCGCATCCGTGTGGGGGGTGGTGGAATTGGTGAGCGGAGCGGCAGGGCGCAGTGGCTCGGCCTGCCAGGCCGCAGCCTTGGCGGTGGTGACGGTCAGCCGCCCGGCCGGAGCCGCGTCGGTGATCGTGGCGATGCGCACCGCGGTCACGTCTTGCGTGGCGAGGGCCGCGATGAAGGCATCGGCCCGGTCAGCCCCCAGGCTGACCAGGAGACCGCCGTTGGTCTCGGGGCTGCAGAGTACGGCCTGCTGGATGTCGCTGAGCGCGCTGAGATCGAGCATGGACTCGTCGGCGGCCTCGCGGTTGCGTTCGAGCGCGCCGGGCAGCACCTGCTCTCGTGCGAGCTCGCGCACGCCGGGGAACAGGGGCACGGTGTCGAAATCGAGTTCGACCGCGACCGCGCTGCGCCGGGCCATCTCGGCGAGGTGGATCAACAAGGAGAAGCCGGTCACGTCGGTGCAGGCATGGGCGCCGAAGGCCTGCAGGCGTTCGCCGGCAGCGCGGTTGAGTGTGGTCATGGCGGCGGTGACTGCAGCGACCGACTCGGCGGGGGCGCGATCGATCTGCCTGGCGAAATTGACGATGCCGCCGCCGATGGGTTTGGTCAGGACGATGGCATCGCCGGGTCGGGCGCCGGCGTTGCTGATCAGGTCACCGGTGGGCGCGGTGCCGAGCACGGCGAAGCCGGCCTTGGGTTCGTCGTCGTTGATGGAGTGGCCGCCGACCACCGGTACGCCAGCGGCGTGCATCACCTCGAGCCCGCCGGCGAGCAGCTCGTGCATCGCCGCCAAGGGCAGGGCGTAGGTGGGGTAGCCGACGATCGACAGGGCGGCATGCGGTGTTGCGCCCATGGCGTAGATGTCGCTGAGGCTGTTGGCGGCGGCGATGCGGCCGAAGGTGTGCGCGTCGTCGACCGAGGGCGAGAACACATCGACCGTGAGCACGGTGCCGGTGCCCGCGTCGAGTTCGATCACGCCGGCGTCATCGCCGGCGGTGGACCCGATCAGCACGCGCGGGTCGTCGATCTCCGGCAGCCCGGCGAGGACCTCGGTGAGCGTCTCCTTGTTGACCTTGGAGGCGCAGCCGGGGTTGCGCACGTGCTCGGTGAGCCGGACGGTCCCTGTCGGGCGCGGCAGGCGTTCGCCGGCGCACTCGCAGACCTGATGGCTCTTGAACAACGGGCACGGGCATGGTTTGGCCGGGTCGCAGATGCAGTGGCCGAGCGCGATCGACCGCTCCATGATGCGCTTGCGCTTGGCGATCTGTTCGGGCGTCATGGCGTTTCTCCAGCAGCGAGACGCTGCAGCAGTGGGTTCACGCGGCCGCCAGCAGCGCGGCGCCGATGGCGCCGGTATAGGCGGCGTGTGGGCAGGTGGCGACCTCGCGTCCGAGGCGCTGCGCGAGCGCCGTGCGCATGCCGGGAACCAGGGCGACGCCGCCGGTGAAGGCGACCGGATCGGCGAGCAGGCGGCCGGCCATGGCGGCGATGCGATCGGCGATCGCGTGTTCCACCCCGACGAGGATGTCGGACGGTTCGCGGCCCGCGGCCAGCAGGCCGATGATCTCGCTCTCGGCGAAGACCACGCACATGCTGCTGATGTCGGCCGGGGTCGCCGCCGCGTCGCAGAGCCCGGCGAAACGGTCCATGTCGGTCTCGAGCTGGACGGCGACCATCTCAAGGAAGCGGCCGGTGCCGGCGGCGCAGCGATCGTTCATGGCAAAGTCGGCCACCGCGCCCTCGGCTTCGAGCCGGATGACCTTGGAGTCCTGGCCGCCGATCTCGATGATGCTGCGCGCCTGCGGCAGCAGGTGGGCGACCCCGCGGGCGTGGCAGGTGATCTCGGTCACGGCGCGGTCGGCGTTGCGGATCACGGCACGGGCATAGCCGGTGGCCACCGTGCCCGCGATGGCGTCGGGGGCGATGCCGGCTTGCGCGCAGGCGCGTCGCAGCAGCTCCTCGGCGATGCGGTGCTGGTGGATGCCCTGGTCGCGCATCGCCGTGGCCAGGACGCGGCCGTCGTCGACCAGGGCCACTTTGACCGTGCGCGAGCCGCCGTCGATGCCGCAGGTGATCATTGTTTCCTCCGTCGGCCGCGCGCCGTCTCCACCAGCGCCTCCAGTCGCGTGCGCACCTGCGATGTGCTGGCGTCGCTCACGGGGGGCACTTCTATCTCGACCACCGGGATTCCCAGGACCGCCGCACAGTGGCCGGCGATCTGCGCGCCCTCCCAGGCGCAGTGGCTGGCCCCGGGAATGCGCGAGATCACCACGGCCTCGGCGCCGTAGCGCTGCGCATCGCGCACGACGCGTGCGGCGCGGTCGGCCGTCGGCCCGACCATGGGATCGGCCAGGGCGCTGCGGGCCAGGGCCTCGAGCGGCGGGAGGTCCTCGGGGATCGGGTCGATGGCGTGGCAGAAGAGGAACTCGGTGCCGCACAGGCGGCCGCCGCAGTCCTCGAGCAGGTTCATCACCGCCAGGTCGGCCACCGGATTGACCCAGAAGACCCGGACCGCGTCGGCCGCGAAGTGGCCGTGGTTCGCGCGGACGCGGTCGGTGACGGTGGCGAGGAGGTCGTCGAGCACGGCGATGCATTCGTCGCGGTCGCTGCAGAAGTGGATCGCGAGCATTTCGGCGATGAGCAGCTCGAGCGCCGGCAAGGGGCAGCGCGGCGCGGTGAAGGCCAGTTCGCGCAGGCGCGCCAGGGCGGAGCGGACCCGGTTGGTCGCGACGATGCTGTCGCGCAGCATGGCCGGGGTGATCGGGTCCGGCGCGAGGCCGGCGAGATGTGCGGTGAGGCGCGCGAGCTCGTCGTGGACCTGCGCGACCTGGACCGCCGGCGCGTGCAGGCCGCCGGGCAGCGCGACCGCGGTCTCGTCGGCATCGGGGCTGCGTCGGTGCGGCATCTCCCACCACTCGATGGCCACGCCGGTACCCGCGAGCCGCTGGGCGATCGCCGAGACGTCGTCGCAGGTGGCGCCGACATCGCAGACGACGGTGTCCGGGCGCGGGTAGTGGCCCGCGGCGTGGTAGGCGCCCAGCAGGGCCCGCACGGGGCAGAAGGACTGGTCGAGGCCCATGTCGTCGGCGAAGCGCAGCAGACCGGCGGAGAGCTCCATCACGCAAGGGAGCCACCACGCGCCGTCGAGGTAGAACGCACGCAGGGCGGGGTGGGCACACGCGATCACCGGCACGGTGCCGAGGTCCTTGAGCGCGCCGACGAGCACGGCGCCGTCGGCGCGCGCCCGGCGCAGGCGGTCCTCCTCGCTGAGGAGGAAGTTCCACAGTCGCAAGGCGGCGGGGCTGTCGTCGAAGCGGAGCCGGGACAGCCGGGTGTCGCCCTGTTCGGCGTGCCGACGCAGCGGGCCGCCGTAGGCCGGCTCCTCCAGTCCGGCGGCGTGCAGCGCCTTGTGGCGTGCGTCCCAGCCGGCGAGGTCGAGCAGGCGCGGGGCGGTCATGCGATGCGTTCCACCAGGGCTTCGATCCGGGTCCGGGCGCTCGCGCTCGCGGCGTGATCGCCGAAGGCGAGGGTGACCGCCGGCCGGGCGCACCACTCGCGCAGCCTCGGCTCCTCGGCGTGCCACATGTCGCACCAGCTCTGGCGGACGAAGACGCAGGCGCGCGCGTCGCTCGCGTTCAGGGCCCGGCGCAGCCAGGCGAACAGGTGGCTGTTCGGTCGACGGAAGGCCGCGGGGATGTAGCCGAAGTAGGCGTCGACGAGTTCGCCGACCGGGTCCTCGCGCAACGCCCGGCCGTCGAAGCGCCGCGGCAACGTGCGCTCGCCCCACTCGGTGGCATCGAGGACCACGCGGGTGCCGGCGTCCTCGACCAGATCGTAGAGCCAACGGTCGCTGGGGCGCAGGTGGCCGCCGATGAGCGCCAGCGGCACGGCGCCGCTGCGCCGTGGCCCGGTCACCGGGGCCGCGGGCCCGGACGCGCTCAGCGAGCGCGCGGCGAGCAAGGCCGCGGCGCGCTCCCGCGCGGGGCCGGCGTGCCCCAGGGCCGCGTCACGTCGTATCTCGGCGGCGCGCATGTGTTCCGCCAGCACCGCGGGCGCCGGCGCGGAGCAGCCGAGGGCTCTCAGGCGGCGGGACAGGCGCTCGAGTTCGGCGCGGTAGGCCCGCCACGCCGTGGGGGTGCCCCAAGTGTGGGGCAGACCGAAGCAGAAGACGCGCGGATACGTGTCGGTGGTCTCGGACGCGCGGCGCATCTGGTCGCAGGTGGTGGCGAGGACGATGAGGTCGACGGGCTCGCCCAGCGTTTGCTGCGGGCCGGTCGCGATCGCGTGGAGGGTCGCGGCGTAGGGGCAGCGGCCCTCGGGCGCCGGCGCATCCTCGGCGCCGGGCATCGGGAACGCGTGCGCGCCGTGCGCCGCGATCCACTCCGGCGGCACGAAGGGGGAGGCGAGGGCGACGCGCGGGGCGTTCACGCCCGCTCGCTTCGCGCGCGGACGGTCTCGAACAGCGCCTCGAGGCGGACGCCGATGCGGGCCGTGTCCGACGGGGTGTAATCGGTCTCGATGCGCAGATAGGGAACGCCGAGTTCCCGGGCGGTGCGTTCCACCAGCCACGACTCGCAGTCGTAGGTGAGACAGGCCTGCCACACCAGATCGATGATGCAGTCGGCACGGTACTCGCGCGCCAGCGCGCGGATGCTGTCCAGGCGCGCATCGTTGCGCGTCATGACCGAGCAGGGGAGGTGGAAGTACTTGTGCGCGATGGCCGCGAGCGGGTCGTCGGCCGTGGCGTCGACATCCTCGAGGATCGGTTTGACGCCGCTGCAGCTCTCCAGCGAGACCACCAGGGCGCCGCTGTCCTCGATGAGGTCGAGCACGCGCTCGGCGCCGTGGGCCATGGGCACGCCGGTCATCAGCACCCGGACCGGATCGCGGCCGGCGACCGGCGACGGGCGTTCGGCCAGATCGCGCAGCAGTGCCGCGTAGGCGTCCAGGTCCGCGGGAATGCCAGAGACGATGGTCTTGCAGTCGAGCAGCTCGCGGCCGGTCAGGGGCGGGGCGTCGGCGCGCATCAGTCCGGCCAGCTCGCGTCGCAGCGCGCGTTCCCGGTTCATGGTGGCGATGGCGCTGCGCAGGGCGGCGTCGGTCACGGTGATGGCGAATCGCTCCTCCAATGCGGTCACGAGCTTGCGCACCTCGGCCAGCCAATGGGCGAAGGCGTCGGCGTCGTCGGGCTTCTGCGGCAACTCCAGGACGTGCATCGGTCGGGATTCGGCCATGCGCTCGTACATCTTCTTCTTGCCGTCGCAGGTCGTCTCGGCCACGACCAGGTCGGCCAGCTCGAGGAAGGGGTTGCCGCCGGTGCGGTGGTAGCCGTACGTCGACTTGATCAACGGGCACAGGTTCGCCGGGAGGTCCTCCTCGCCGGCGATGGCCATCCGTGCCGAGCCGCCGCAGAGGCAGGCCGGCACCCCGCCGGCGGCCATGATGATCTCGCGCGGGGTGTACTCGCACATGATGCCGACGACGTGGTCGCCGGCCGCGGCGCGGTCGCGGGCGTAGCAGAGCGAGTTGGCCACCATGGCGTCGAAGCGGGCGAACGCGGCCGGCCGCTCCGGGCTGCGGCGGGCGGCGCCATCGCAGCCGGGGTTCCGGCTCGGATCGCAGGCGGCGGGCTCGCCAACCGGACCGCAACAACCATTCACCATGTCATCTCCTTCGCGGTATCGCAGCGTCGCTGCTGGGGCGGCGGCGGTCGGTCGGGCATGTGCTGATGATGCATGCCCGGGCCGACCGGCTCAGGCTTTGCGCGCGACGAACAGCCCCTGGGCGATGTTGCCGGCGTGCGCCAGGCCCTGCATGAACTGCATCTCGCCGGCGATGGCGTTCATCAGGTCCATGTCATAGTCGATGATACGCAGCACGTCGGAGGTGAGCTGCATCCCGACCATGTTGCGGTAGAGATCGACGTGGGCGGGGAAGCGACCGGTGTCCTCGGCGCGGAGCACCTCGCACCCGGCCTCCTCGAGCAGCGCCGTGTAGCCGGTGATCGATTGGAGGTTGGGGAACTTCATGAAGGTTTCGAAGCGTCGGGCGTCTGCGTCGGCCAGGCCGGCTGGGCCCTCGACCCAGTCGGTGAAGGCGATGGTGCCGCCTGCAGCGACGAGGCGAGCGGCCTCGTGAATGAGCGCGGGCTTGTCGACCACGTAGCACCAGGCGTCCTCGCCCCAGACGAAATCATAGGCGTCGTCGTCGAGGCCCGTGGCCGTGGCGTCGGCCGTGACCATCGTCGTGCGATCGAGGTACCCCTCGTCGGCATTGCGGGTGCGTGCGCGGGCGACCACGGTGTCGGTGGCGTCGACGCCGGTCATGTGGGCCACGTCGCGGAAGCGCAGGAGGAAACGCATGCCGGCGCCGGTGCAGGCGCACAGGTCGACACCGCGGGTGCCGGCGGCGATCCCGGCCTTGTCGGCGAGGTCTTGCGAGCAGACCAGGCCACCGATATGGATCTGCTGGCCCATGAGCAGCTCCCACAGGTCCCCTTCGGGGCCGTCGTAGACCTGCTTCACGGTCTCGAGGGTGACGTCGGTGCTGACGCTCATGGTCGGTCTTTCTGTAAAACGACGGCACCCGCGCCGGCGGTGTGCCGGGCGGGTGCCGTGGGGGTGGATGGACGTGTCGGCCTAGTCGGTGGCGTCGCTCGATGCGGCCGGCACGAGCTCGGTGAGCGGCCGTGATACCGTGAGCTCACCGATGCCGGGCGCCTTGAGGCGCAGCTCGACCGTGGTGTCGTCGTGAGCGAATTCGGTGGGCACTCGCACGGAGTTCCCGCACCAGCTGCCTCAGCCATACTCGAGTGTGCTCACGCGTTTGTGGGCATCGCCGCGCACCAGGTGGACGCTCAGGCTGCCGAGACGGCGGGCCGAACGGGCCCGCGGCAGCGCGCGATACTTCTCGCCGGCCGCGCCGACGAGCGAGGCGGTATCGATCCGCAGCGTGTCTTCGCTGTAGCTGCCGGTGAAGGCGAGGCGGTAGGGTGCACCGAGCCGCAGGCTGTTCGCACCGGCTGCGATATCCACGCTCGGCTGGGCCGCGCGGCCCGAGAGCAGCATGTAGGTGATGTCGCGGTCGTCGGTGTAGGAGCCGGTGATCTCGGCGATGCGATAGCTGCCGGGCACGAGTCTGACCGTCTGCTGGGCTGGCGTGATCACCGCGCCACCGCTGAGATCGGCGGCGATCAGCGTGAGGGTGCGTACGACATCGTCGTCGGCACTGGTCTCCAGCGTGGCCACGGGACCGGTGTAGGCGTCGAAGGAGAGGCGCTGGTCCTCGTCCCAGCTGGCTGTGACCAGGCGGTCGACCAGGGACAGCACCGAGCCCATCGGCGCGGTTGTAGGCATCATGGATGTACGCGGTGGGTCGCCCGCGGCTGAGAGGACCCGGTCGAAGCGCTCTCCGGCGGTCGGGGTGGTATCGAAACGGCCGTCGCAGTTGCCGTCGAGCAGACGCAGGCCGATCCCGTCCCAGGTGGCGGTGGCGGTGGTGTGGCTGGCGATGAGCGCGTGGCTGAGCGGCCGACGCAGCGCTCCAATGACGCTCACGGTGTAGTCCTGCTGGACGCCTCCGAGAAGCACCGGCACGCTGACCCGTTGCCCAATCTTCACGGTGGGATCAGCGTCGGTGAAGGCACCATCGTCGTCGGTGTCGACGGTAACCGTGTCGGCGCCCAGCTTGAAACGCAAGGTGCCGCTGGGCGTGGCGAAGGGGAGCTCGCCGACGTTGCCGGCGAAGCGGGTGGGGGTGGACCAACCGGTGGGCGACCCGCTGTGCAGTTCACCCCGCGATTCGAGGACCAGCGTGACCTCGCTGGCGCCGAGCGCGGTGGTGAGCAGGAGCAGCACAAGAAGTAGATAGCTGCGCATGGGTGGGCGACTCCGCCAGGCCCGCCTGTTGCGAGGGCTGGTTGGGCGTATTCCATCGTTGAGGAACGGGCGGGCAAGCGCTGCTTGGGCGGTGATCGACTGGCGCTCAACGGATGAGCACGCGTGCGTCACCCTCACGGCGGGTCAGGCCCTCGGCGTCGAAACCCTCGAGCAGGGCGATGGCCAGGTTGCGCGAGACGTCCGTTGCATCACGGAACTGCTTGACGCCGACGTCATCCTGTTCGGTGAAGAGCTCGAGCAGGGCGCGGCGGCACGCGGCATGGCACGCGGCATCCATCAGGTTCTGGCCGAAGCGGATCGCCAGGCCCTCTTCGACCAGCAGCCCGGCGAGAAGTTTGAGGTCGGCGACGGTGATGCCCAGTTGGCGTTTGAGATCACCGATCGCCGGAGCCGCCATGCCGGCTTCGGCCACCGCCCGGCTCAGGGCGGTATAGCCCTGGGCCTGTTTGGCCGTCAGCGCGGGCGCGAAGCCCGAGCGGGCGAGCCGGCCGTGGCGTACGACCAGCTCGCCGGTGGCAGCGAGTGCGCGAGCGAGGTCCTTCCAGCAGGCGGCATCGACCCCGACGAGTTCGCATGCCCGTGAGGGCTGCAGTCCATTGGAGAGGGGGTGGGCCCGGTGATGGCGCTCCGCCGCGGCGATCAGGCCACGCGTGACCTCGGCGATCCGCTGGCTGACCAGCAGAGCCTTGCCGCCGAGCCTGGTGAGCCGGCCTGCCTTGCACGCCGCGGCGAGGGCCTCGGCGGCGAGCCGGTCGGGCAGCTGCGTGAGCACCATGGCGTCGGCCAGGCTCAGGATGGGGGTGTCGCCGGCCAGGCAGTCGGCCAACAACAGATCCGCATCCGCGAGCGCATCGCGGGCGGCGGCCATGCGCGCGGCGAAGCCGGGCGCGCTGCGGCGTACGATCCGCGCGCGGGCGCTGAGCACGCGCCCACCGCCGATGGTCCGGCGTCGGTCGTGGGCGCGGAGGATGAAGCGATCGCCGGCAGCGAGGCAGAAGGGCCGCGCGAGCGCGATGCGCGCGAGTGCGTGTTCGCCGGGGGCCAGGACCTCGGCGTCGAGCAACTTGACCGTGGCCTCGACCGAGGCGGTGCCGGCATGGAGGCGGAGCCTCGAGGTGCGCTTGACGCAGTCCGCTTCGAGGCCGTTGGTGAGCGTCGCGACCAGCGTGGTGGTCGATGGATAACGGTCCGGGGCGGTGAGGGTGGTGCCGCGGCGGGCGCGGTCGTGGTCGAGGTCGCGCAGGTTGATCGCACAGCACATCCCGGGCACCGCGCGTTGGCTGTCGTGCTTGTAGTTCTGGATCGCGCGTACAGCGTGGAGGCTGTCCTGGGGTCGCAGCGCGACGCGTTCGCCTCCGGCGAGCGCGCCGGAGGTCGGGATGCCGGTGACCACGGTACCGTGACCGGCGACGGTGAAGGAACGCTCGACGTGCATGCGGAAGGCGCGCGGATCGGGACTGCGGCGGGTATCGGCAATCGCCGCATCGAGCGCACGGCGCAGTTTGGGAATGCCCTCCATGCTCAGATTGGAGACACAGTGGATCGGCGCATCGGCACAACCCGATGCGGCAAGGAAAGCCTGCAGCTCATCGAGCATCAACGTGCGCAGTTCCGTGTCGACGAGGTCGATCTTGGTCACCGCGACGATGACCCGTGCCGTGCGCAGCGCGCGGACGATGCGCAGATGCTCGCGCGTCTGTGGCATGACGCCATCGTCGGCGGCGACGACCAGCAGCAGGATGTCGATCGAAGCGGCCCCGGCGACCATGTTGCGGATGAAATCCTCGTGGCCGGGCACGTCAATGATCCCGACCATGCGGTTGCCCGGCAGGCGGCAGGGGGCGAAGCCGAGGTCGATGGTCAGCCCACGCGCCTTGGCCTCCGGGTGGCGGTCGAGGCTGCAGCCGGTGAGATGCTGCACCAGCGCGGTCTTGCCGTGGTCGACGTGGCCGGCGGTGCCGACCATCACCGGAAGGATATCGGGCGTCTGCTCGTCGGCGCGCGCCATTGCGCTCAGCCCATCAGCGCCGCGCGCAGCCCTGCGGCGAGAGGGGCGAGTTCGTCTTCGGCGACGGTCCGCAGGTCGCAGACCAGCGCATCGTCGCGGATGCGTGCGAATAGCGCGGGCAGCTGTTCACGACAGCGCCGTGCGAGCGTTGCCGGCGAGATGCCGGGCGCGCGTACGCAGACCACGCGGGTGGGGATGCCCTCGTCAGGTATCGAGCCGCTGCCGATGTAGCTCAGATCATCCTCGACGTGCGCGCGGCCGTGGGGCAGGCGTTCGGTGAGTTCCTCGGCCCGGGCCTGGAGTTCGGCGAGCGGGCGCGCGAGCATGCGGTAGAACGGCAAGGCTTCGGCGTGGTCCGCGTTGACGAAGTGGGTCAGCGTCGCTTCGAGTGCGGCGAGCGTGAGCTTGCCGACACGGAACATCCGCGCGAAGGGGTTGGCGCGGATGCGTGTGATCAACTCGCGCCGGCCGCAGATGATGCCCGACTGCGGGCCGCAGATGAGCTTGTCGCCGCTGAAACAACAGACATCGCTGCCGGCGGCGAGGCTGTCGCGCACCAGCGGTTCGGAGGCGATGCCGAAATCGGCGAGCGGGACCAGCGCGCCGCTGCCGAGGTCGTCGAGCAGGGGCAGGCCGTGCTGGGCGGCGAGCGGAGCGAGTTCGCCAACCGGGGGCGTACCGCCGAAACCGCGCACGCGGTAATTGGAGGTGTGGACATGCACCAGCATGCCGGTGGCCTCGTTGATCGCCGCGGCGTAGTCGCGCAGGTGGGTGCGGTTGGTGGTGCCGATCTCGCGCATGGTGCAGCCGCTGCGGGCCATGACATCGGGCATGCGGAAGGCTCCGCCGATCTCGACCAGCTGGCCGCGGCTGATGATCGCCTCGCGGCCTTCGCACAGGGTGTTGAGCACCAGCATCGTCGCCGCAGCGTTGTTGTTGACCACCGTCGCCGCTTCGCAGCCGGTGAGGTGGCGCAGCAGGCGCTCGACCGCGGCTTCGCGCTGGCTACGGCGGCCGGTGGCCACATCGGTCTGGAGGACGCTGTAGCGGCCGACCCCGGCGAGCGCCGATCGGGCTGCTTCGCACAAGGGTGCCCGGCCGAGTCCGGTGTGCAGCAGGATGCCGGTGGCGTTGATCGCGCGCCGGCCCTGGGGATCGGCGATCCGACGTGCGGCGTGGTCCACCGCTGCGGCCCAGTCGGCGGTGCTGGGCAGCTGGGTGGTCTCGCCGGAGCGGATCGCGTTGCGCAGGGTCTCGAGCTGCTCGCGCAGGATCATGGTCACCACGCCGACGCCATGTGCGGCCACCGGCGGGCGCAGGGCGGGGTCCTCGAGCAGGCGGGAGACGGCCGGGATCTGGCGCAGCAGGGCGTGGGTCATGTACCGCTCGATCGGCGATGGGTATGGCGGAGGCGCATGGGAATCGAACCCACCCGGAGCCTCTCGGCCCCGCAACGGCTTTGAAGGCCGCGCGCGCCACCAGGCGCGTTCCGCCTCCCTGTGGAGGAGATGAGCACGATAGGAGGCCTCATGCGGGGCACAACCAGCCATCGGCGCTGGGGTCCAGGGCCGCTCAAGGCTCGGTCGCTATCGTTCCGGGCTTCGAGCGGCCCTGCATTGGCGTTCTTGGCTCAAGGCCGGACGCACGAACAGCGCGAGCTGCGTTGCAGGGCAGGCCTGACAGAGAAACGGGGATGCCGCAGCATCCCCGTTCCGGTGGTTCGATTGTCGGTGGCCCTACTGGAAGTCCTGGACCCCCTGGACCTTGCCGAAGCCCTTGATCATGGCTTCCATGACCAGCTTGATGGTGCCATCGGCGGCGCGGCGGGAGGTGATGTCTTGCTCTCGCACGGAGAGCGGGCAGAGACCTCCTCAGCCGTACTCGAAGGAGCCGAGCGCCCGGGGCGCGTTCCCTTCGACCACCGAGAGCCGCGGTGGCGATTGGAAATCCCAATCCTCGTAGACCTCGCCGTTGGCGCCGCGGACAATGAAGCCGCGCGGGCTGAAGATGACCTTGTTGCCCTGACGCATGTAGCGGAATTCGAAGGAGTACGGGCCGCCGACGGCGATGGCGGCATCATCGGTGACCGTGACGCCCGTATGGGTGCCCGGCTTGATGACCGCGGTGGCGGTGCCGCGGCGGTCGACCGCGATGCCGTAGGCCAGCTTGTAGGTCCCGTGCGGAACGGTGAAATCCCCGGAGCCGCCTTCGGTCGCGAAGGCGACCTTGCCGTCGTCACTGGTGAACACGCAGAACACGCCCGGGCCGCCCCTGCCTGTCTCGACTGCGAGCTCGGCGGTGTCGCCGTCGTATTTGCTGGTGGTGATCGCGGTGCCGTCGGCGGCGATGCTGTCGACGTGGAGCAGGGTCTTGCCGTCGACGATGAACTCGGTCAACGGCGCGAAGGCCACGCTCTTGCCGCCGTTGTAGGCGTCCTGGCCGATCGTGAACGCGCCGTCCTGGTTCTGGTCGTAGAACGAGAACGACCCGCGGCCGAGTCGACCGGAGCGGCTGAAGCCGGGGCAATAGGCCAGGTAGTGGACCGACCGGCTGACGTTGTAATAGGGAAAGGCGAGGGCGAATTTCTCACCGTTGTCGAGCTCGAAGGGCACCGGGCGCAGTGCGTTGCCAGCGCGAGCCAGGGGGGCCGACCGGTCCCCGATGCGCAGGACGACCCGACCCGAGTTCAGTGCGAGCTCACAGGGCTTTCCTGCCACTGAGAAGGCGTGACTGGGATTGCGCGATGAGAGGTTGATGAATTGACTCTGGCGATAGATGCCGTTGGTGATGCCGCCCTGGCTGACGCTGGCGGGGGTGATCGCCAGATGTGGGGCGGGCAGCCCTTCGAATTTGAGCCGATCCTCTGACGCCCCGACACCGGTGGCGGCGAGTGCGAGGATGGCCGCGCAGAGCCAACCGCAATGATTGCGGATATGGTGCATGGAGTCTCCCAGGAACAAGGTGGGCCGGCGGACGGAAACAACAGTGAGAGCTATGGTAGGGCGGCCGGGAGGTGGTCAAGCGATGACATGCGTACCCGCGCAGGGCGACTCACAGCTCGCACATGAGGGCCATGCCTCGCCTCCACCTGCGTCACTACGGCCCAAGCACCAAAGAGAGCCGGGCGGTTTGACGCAGGTGGAGGCGACGCAAGGCATGCCGAGCTGGTGCCCGGCGCTCCCAGGAGCCGAGCTTTGAGCGGCCCTGCGTACCCGCGCAGGGGACTCAACGCTCGCAAATGAGGCCCATGCCGACCTGGTGATCGGCGTTTCGGGGGCGAGCTTTGAGTCGCCCTGCGTGCCCGCGCTGGGAGCGTTTGGGCTGGGGCTGATATTCCATTCCCCTGGACAAGTGCGCATGACCATGCGCACTTGTCACTACTCAGGCCCATTGGGCATGAGTGGTTACCTCGGCCTTTTTCGGGGCCCCATCGCACCCGATGGGGTCTGGCGCCGAGTGGTGGGCGAAGCGGGTATCGCCGCAGGCGATAGCTGGCCCCAG
>CAZTGE010000020.1:0-41763 GCA_964612995.1 uncultured candidatus Brocadiaceae bacterium
ATCAAGCCGGCAACTACAGCAGTGCAGCAGCTTGGTCCGTAACGATCCAGCCTGCAGTTCCACCGGCCCGCGGCCTCTACGTTGATCACTTTGAATCAATCCTCTTCAGCGAGATCCAGACCGCATCCCTACTCCAGTTTATCGAGGATAACGAAATAACGTCGCTCACCCTTTACTCGACGCACCAAATTCTGCCAAATAGCGGGCAGGCCATTAACGAGTTCATTGACAGGGCAAAGAATCAACATGGGGTAACGGAGGTGCTTGGAGCAATAGGTAGCATTGCTGATGCCCAGCTCATTGTTGACTATAACGAGTCCTTCAATTCAGATTATGACGGCGTATGCACGGAGTTCGAGTTTTGGCACAAACCAACGGCGAGCCGGTATTCTCCAAGCGGTTCCAGTGTGACCGTCACCGAGGGTGACAGCCAAACCTTCACGGTCCAGGGCAACGACGCCAACGGCGACCTCCGAGGCGTCGAGTGGTATCTCGACGGCAGTCACGTGGGGTCGACCTTCGATCTCTCAGGGTCGTCTGACAGGAGCAGCAGGTCTTTCCAGTTCAATTCACCCGGAACCAAGTCCGTTCAAGCGCTGGTCTTTGACGAAGCCGGCAATTACAGCAGCAGCGCAGCAACCTGGTCCGTAACGATCCAGGCTGCAGATCCACCGGCCCGCGGTCTCTACGTTGACCTCTTTGAGTCAATTCCCTTCAGCGAGACCCAGACCGCATCCTTGCTCGAGTTTATTGAGGATACCGAAGCTGCGTCGCTCACCCCCTACTCGACGCACCAAATTCTACCAAATAGCAGGCAGCCCATTGATAGGCTCTTTGACAGGGAAGATAATCAACATGAGGCAACGGAGTCTTTTACCTTTGATGACTACATGAACCTTCTTATTGGCACCAGGCAGATAATCGGCGACCAAATCGTGCTTGTGACATATCTTGGCTGGCTATTAGACGGTCAAGCACAACAGATTGCCCCTGTGGTGGACAGGATTTATCTGCATGCATACGTCACGGATCCCTCCTCTGCCTTCAACTACTCCAAAAACCGGCTCGCAATGTTTTCCCAGTTCGGGTCAGAGATTAGCCTATACCCTATCTTTAGCGCGGAACCGGATTTCATGGGTCCTTGGCTTGAGAACAACAGCCTTCAGCTAGCAGAGTCAACATTTAGCGACGACTGGGCAGGCGATACTCCGCAGAACCTGTCCCTGGATGGATTTCAGTGGTTTGCCTACTCACATATTAATCAATCGTGGGACATCGCAGCCCCAACGGCGAGTCGGTATTCTCCGAGCAGTTCCAGTGTGACCGTCACCGAGGGTGACAGCCAAACCTTCACGGTCCAGGGCAACGACGCCAACGGCGACCTCCGAGGCGTCGAGTGGTATCTCGACGGCAGTCACGTGGGGTCGACCTTCGATCTCTCAGGGTCGTCTGATACAAGCGGCAGGTCTTTCCAGTTCAATTCACCCGGAACCAAGTCCGTTGAAGCGCTGGTATTCGATCAAGCCGGCAACTACAGCAGTGCAGCAGCTTGGTCCGTCAATATTGCTCCCATGGGTCCCAAACGCATGACCACCATCCGTATCAGGTCGGCCGACGTCGGTGTGCCTGGCAAGATCATTTACCAGTGGATCAATGGGTCTCTGATTGACTCGCGAGAAACCCAGGCAGATGGCTCCATATCCCCCGCTCTTGAGGCAGCACCAACAGATGACCAAATCCTTGAGATTTCCAGTCAACCACAGGCATCCGGTTGAGACCCGCCGACAACCCATGAGACCGATTGCGGCCACATCTGATAATCGTCAATGCGGCCGTTCTCGTTTCGTCCACTTCCCCTGCTGTTCGCCCCAGGACAAAATTCCACTTAGCCGCCGCAACTGCCTCTCACTGACCGACGGCCTCCCCTCCTCCAGCGGACCCAGAAAGAGCAGGATCCCCTGAATATCCGGCGCCAACAGATTCAGATTCAGGATCTGCGTCATCCGTGGCTGGGTTATCCCAGCCAGCCGCGCCAGAGCCGATGCGTCCGGCACCACGCCGCTGTCGAGCAAGCCCTGGTAGTGAATCGCCAAGGCCATCAGCCGGCTGATCCGCGGAATGCGCTCGGCAGGTTCCTCCTCTGGTTCGGGCTCCGGCGCCTTGCCCCGTCGCAAGGCAACCCGGTAGCCACCACGGCGCTGGGCGTCGATGGCCAGGTGGAAGCCTCGTTCAATGCTGACGGTCATTCGTCGTCCTCCCCTTGCGAGGCCAGGGCAGCAATGCCGGCGCTTGCGAAGTCGATGCGCATGGTGCCCTTCTCGCCGTCGATGTGGACGCGATGGATCAGGCTACGCAGGAGCTGGCGGCGTTCGTCGGCCGACAACTCGGCCCAGATGGCGTCGAAGTTGCGCAGGGTTCGTCGCGCCGTGGTCGTGTCGATCTTCTGGGCCTCGATGCGGGCGAGGCTCTCGCGGGTGACGGTGGCGCTTGCCTCAGCCTCGCGCAGGGCGTTTCTGGCGCGTTGGCTATCGCGCTTCTGCTGCTGGGCGAGGCAACGGCCGAGTTCCTGCTCGGCGGCTTTGACCGCTGCTTTGGCTTCCTTGCGGGCTTCCCGGTACTCGGCATTGGCCTGAGAGACCACCGAGTCTGCCAGGGCCCGGTCTTGGCAGATGGCGGCGATCTCCTCGATGACCAGACGCTCGGTATCCTCGGCCGGCAGGTTGGGCATGGGGCAGGCCCCAGAGCCCTGCTCGCGAGCCTGATGGCAACTGTAGTAGCCGTAGACCCGCGCCGCCTTCGCCTCCTTGTTGGGCTTGCGCTCGGTCCAGGTGTAGACCATGCCGCAGTCGCAATGGGAGCAGGTGAGCAGGCCTTCGAGCAGGGACTTGCGGCGCTTGCGAGGATCGTGCCCGCCGCTGCGGTTCTGGGCGGCGAGCGTGCTCTGCACCGCATCCCAGACCTCGGTGGTGATGATCGGCTCGTGCTCGCCGTGGATGACCTCGCCCTGATAGGCGATGCGGCCGGTGTAGAGGATGTTGGTCAGGATGCGGCTCAGGCTGCTCTTGTTGAAGGCGCTGCCGCCGGTCACCTTCCCCTTCTGGGTGGTCCAGGCCTTGTTGTGCCAGCCGCGCTCCTGCACGACGCGCAGCACCTTCATGATGCTGCAGTGCTCCTGATAGAGGGCGAAGATGGCGCGGACCTGCTCGGCCTCTGGCTCGTTGATGACCAGCCGCCGGCCACCGGGCGGTACGTCGTAGCCAAGTGGCGGCACGCCTCCGCACCACCGGCCCTGGCGCTTGGTGGCGGCGACCTTGTCGCGGATGCGTTCGATCGCGTTCTCGCGCTCGAACTGGGCGAAGCAGATCAGGATGTGCAGCATCAGCCGGCCCATGGGCGTGGCCGTGTTGAAATGCTGGGTCACCGAAACGAAGGCGACGTCGTGCTCGTCCAGGATCTGGAGCAGGCTGACGAAGTCGGTCAGTGAACGCGACAGGCGGTCGAGCTTGTAGACCGCGATCACCTGGACCTTGCCGGCACGCACATCATTCAGCAGCCGGGTCAGAGCCGGCCGTTCGGTGTTGCCACCGGAGAAGCCGCCGTCCTCGTAGCGCTCCGGGCTGACCGTCCAGCCCTCTTGGACCTGGCTGGCCGCGAATTGCTCGCAGGCCAGCCGCTGGGCATCCAGGGTGTTGAAGTCGCTGTCGAGGCCCTCGTTGCTGCTCTTCCTTGCATAGATGGCGACGACCTTCTGCACTTGTTGCTTTGCCATATCACCGATCTCCGCTGCGCTTCTTGAGGCCGAAGAAGACGTAGCCGTTCCACTTCGACCCGGTGATGACCCGGGCGACGGCGCTCAGGGTCCGGTGATGTTCACCGGCGAGCTCGAAGCCGTCCTCCAACACCCGGACCTGATAGACCTCGCCCTTCCACTCGCGCCGCAGCATGGCTCCGGGCACCAACCGCGGCGTGTTCGAGATCGGCGCGTCCTTGGTCCGGCTGCAGGCCCTCGCTACCGGGCCTTTGACGGTGCGCGGCGGCGTCAGGCGGATGTCGGCTTCGTTGACCAGTTCCTTGGCCCGAGCCAGGGCGCGCTCGGACAGCCCGCCCTCGGCATTGGCCTGGATGCGCCACGCGATCCGGCGCACGAGCCACAGCTTGTGACGGCTGGCGGTGGCCTCGCCGAAGACCCGCCGGTACTCCTCCCGCAATTCATTCACGGTCATGTCCGGCAGGGCTTCGATCGCGGCCTCGACGGCCGGGCTCATGCCCGGGTCTCCGCGGCAGCGGCAACCGCGCGCTTCTTGAGGCCGAAGAAGACATGGCCGTTCCAGTTGCAGCCGGCGATGTCCTTGGCCGCGGCGCTCAGGCTCTTGTAGACCGTGCCGTCCAGCTCGAAGCCGTCGGCGCGAATGGTCACCTTCAGGTCGCGGCCCTTGTAGGTCTTGGTGATGACGGTGCCGATCTCCAGGCCGAGGGCCTCGACGGCCCTGTTGAGGCCCTCGGCTTCTTTCGCCGCCTCGGTCTCGGCGACAGGCGCCGGCTTGGCCGGGTTCTTGGCCGCGCGCTTCTTCGGCTGCTTGGGCTCGTCGGTTGCGACCTGTTCGCCGACGCTGGTGATCTTCTTGATGAGCCAGGGCTTGTTGCGCGTCTTCGTCGGCTTACCGAAAGTTTCGAGGTAGACGGCGTGGAGTTCGTTGACGGTCAGCTTGGTCAGATCGGTGGTGGTGTTGGACATGATGATCTCCGGTTGGTGTGGTGATGGGCCCGGCGGGCGAGGGCCCGTTTGAGGCCGCGGGCGAGGATGGCGGTCGCCTCGGTCAGGGAGGCTTCCACACGCGACTCGCCCGGCTCATGACCAGAGCTCCGGGTTGCTGCGGCGCAGGCTGTGGTGTCCGCCGGCGGCGTTGACGATGACGTGGTCGGCAAGGTTGAGGTCGAGGGCCTTGCCGGCGGCGATGAGGCGGCGGGTGACGGCAACATCAGCGGCACTCGGCGCGACATTGCCGCTCGGATGGTTGTGGACTGCGATGGCCGAGGCCGAGCAGCGGCGCAGGGCATTGCGGAAGAACACCCGCGGCCCGGCATCGGTGCCGTCGATGTCGCCCTGGCTGACCTGGATCGGTTCGCCGATCAGATGGCAGCGGGGATCCAGGCACAGACACCAGAGGCATTCGTGGTCGCGGCCGGCCAGCGGCAGCATCACCTGGGCCACGGCTTCGGGATCGCGCAGGGCGGCGCTGGGCCGGCGGCTGCGCAGCATGCGGCGGTGCAACTCCAGCGCGGCGCCGAGGCGCTTGGTGGCAGCCGGCGTCAACTGCAGGGCGTGCTGCAGGTCGGTCAGGTCGTAGCCGGCAAGGGCGCCGATGGCTTCGGCCCGGTAGGCTTCCTTCACTTCCTTGCAGCCGGGCTTGCGGGAGCCCAGCAGAATCTGCACCACTTCGTGGTCGCTCAGGTGTTCCAGGCTGGTCGGTTGGTTGGTCATGGTCGGCGTCCTCGTGGTTGGCGTGGGCGCGCTCATCCTTGCCCACTACCAGCCACGTTATGGACACACAGCCTCCCCAGCCAGCCTGCTGAGAGGGCGTGCCAAGCTGCATCTCAGGTTGATACCCGAGGGCTCTTTTCAGGTCGGATACTTCTGGCTTTACCTGACTCAGAGCAGGTCGGGGAGCTCGACGGAATAAATACCGAGAGCCCCGGTGACCGGAACATTCGCTACCGGCCGGATGTTTTCCAAATGCCAGCCAAAGGCCGGCGCATACGGCTCGATGCAGGCCGCGGCCCAATCCGCGTCGGCCATGGGACGGCAATCGACCAACTCGACCAAGCACACCGCGCAGCCAAAGGGCGCGATCGCCGGTTTCTTGCTGGCGCACAGCAGGAGTTCGCCGCGATAGGGCGTGGGCCACTTCCGCGTCTCGATGGTTTTCAGTCCATCGCGGATCAAGTTCGCCCACGGCTGCTTCAGAGATAAGGCACGGTAGATGGCCATGGTGGTCCATGTTCGGGTTTGCGGCGGGGAAGCTCAAGCGGACACCCCCGCTGCGAGTGGTGGACGTTCGAAGCGCGGCTCCCAGGTCGCCAAGCTGTGATCTTGGGGCACCCGCTTTTCGCTGCCGGCCAGGATGTCACCGAGTACGCGATCGAAGAGACGCAGGCCCATAGGGAAAAGCTCGCGCCGCCACAAGGACGACGCGGTGTCGTCCGGCCGCACGAAGCACCAGTCCTGCGCGGCGATCGGTCCACCATCGACCAGGTCATCGAGCCAGTAGATGGTGCCTCCGGTCACACGGTCGCGATCGCGAATGGTCCATTGGATCGCATCGCGCCCGCGGTGCAGCGGCAGCAGGCTCGGGTGATAGCTGATGCCGCCCAGCTTCGTGGCCGCCAGCATTGCCGGCGGAATGAAGCGATGGTTGTGCGCGGCCAGGATGAGGTCGGTGCCCTCGGGTATCATCGCTGCATCCGGCGCCGCGGTGTGGGCCGCGGGAACCACGGTGGTCTCGGCCAGCGGGTCGCCCTCCGGCGCGCAGACCCCGGCAAGGGCGAAGCCACCGCGGCGCAGGACCAGGTCGCGCACCGCGCAACCGAAGGTCCGCGAGCCGATGACGAAGACGCGGATGGGATCGGGATCGTAGAGGCTCATCAGTTAGCCTCCGGGTTGCCGATATAGCGGAAGCCCTGCACCGCGCGGAAATGGCCACCGAAGCCCGACTTGATGACGATGGCCGACTTCGAGCAGCGCGCGATCGATTCGGCCGACTTGCCCTTGTGGCTGCCGTGCAATTTGGCGCTGATCTGCGTCCAGCATTTCTGCCGGCGCAGCACCATGCAGAGGCCGGGATGGCTGGTGTGGAAGCAGGTCGTGGCGGGATAGGCCAGCCGGGCGCCATCGCCCCCGCGCAGTTGGTTCTCGCAGATCCAATTCAGGAAGCGCACCCCGACGCCGGCGCCCTGCCATTCCGGCATGACCACCAGCCGGCAGGCCCGCGCCTCCACGCCCTTGCCTTTGTTCTTGCTGCCAACGGCAAGGTGCGCGACGGGTTCGCCGTCGACGGTGCCGACGTAGCAGGTCGCCGCCGGCATCTTGCCGATCTTCAGATAGTGATGCGGTGCAAAGAGCGGCCAGTAACGCCAGTCCGTCTTGATGATCTCCAGCTCGAAGGAAGGTCGCCGAACCGACCTCCGGGAAAAGGTGTTCGCGCCGGTGTCGAAGACCCAATCGGGTTCCAACCATTCGAGGACGTCGTAGTGCGGCGTCAGCAGCACCACCTTGCCGTCCGTGCGTCGCCAGGCCTTGGCAAAGGCCAGGGCGCCGATGCGGGCGATCTGCCGGTCGACGACGCTAGTGAACTCATCGACCACCGCCCGGGCCGGTGCCTCGACCACCAGACGCGCCAGCGTGGCGCGGAACTGCTCGCCCATGGAGAGCGCATGGAAGGGCCGCAGCCAGGCCGGCACATCGCCCAGGCCTACCGAGGCCAGCGCCGCGGTCACCGCGTCGAAGGAGGCCTCGGGTCCGATGGCATCGATGATCGGTTCGTCGCCCGGCCACTGCGGCTCGAAGAACGCTTCCTCGCCAAAGAACTGCCGACCGATCGAGGTCTTGCCCGATCCCGACGGGCCGACCACGACGCCGATTTGCCAGTCGCCGTCGACCTCGATCCCGAACTCGGCATCCAGATCGAAGTTCGCGCCGGTCTCGGCGTTGAAGAGGCTCTTCACCCGCGCGGCACGATAGCTGTTGTAGTCGGAGCAACGATTGCGGACGCAGACTTTCATACCGACACCACCCGGCACTGGTGGCCCGCTGCGGTGAGTTCGTCGAAGACCCGCTTCTGGTGGTCCTCGGTATCGCACTCGACGATGACGCCGTAGCGCTCCTGGTACTCGAAGCCATTCTCGGTGGCGCCGAGGTCGCCGTCGTCCCCGGCCGGCGGCGCGTCCCCGGCCAGCTCCGTCAGGTAGCGGTCCAACTCGCTGGAGTCGAAGGCCGTCAACGCGGCCAGATCGACATCCCCCAGGGCCCGCAGCTCCGCGGCCAGCGCCTCTTCATTCCAACCGGCCTCCTCGCCGGTCCGGTTATCGGCCAGCCGGTAGGCCCGGACCTGGGCCTCGTCCAGCCCTTCCGCGACGTGGACCGGCACCTCTGGCATGCCCAGCTGCTTCGCCGCGGCCAGCCGGGTGTGGCCAACGATCAGCACGCCGTGCTCGTCCACCACCAGGGGCTGGCGCCATCCGAAGGTGGACAGGGATTCGGCCACCTTGTCGATGGCGGCGGGGGTGATGGTGCGCGGGTTCCCCTCGTAGGGGCGGACCCGTTCGATGGGCCAGGTGTCGATCTGCATTGGGCGGTTCCTCCAGGGAGTGAATCCCCGGACACCGCCCTTGCTCTCCGGGTCAATTGGTGTCGGGGCCATGGCCCCGGACCGGTGCCATCTCCCGTGGCCCCGACCCCGTGACCGCAACAGCAGAGATCATTGCGGACCCGTCCGCACACAACGGGGCTACAATGCCAGGTCCAACCCATCAGCAGGAGGACCAACCGTGCCACCAACCCGCCACCAGATCTGCCGACTCGCCGTGGTCGGCGGCTTCCTCGACGGTCAGAAGCTCAGCTTCGACCATCAGCTCAACACCATCATCGGGGCCCGCGGCACCGGCAAGACGACCCTGTTGGAGCTGCTGCGCTATGGGCTCGACGGTCTGCCCTCTGACCCCACCAGCCGGCGCCGGATCGAGGACCTCGTCGCCCGCAACCTGCGTGGCGGCCGGGTCGAGATCGCGGTGCAGACCCGCGATGGGCTGGAGTATCTGATCACCCGAACGCCCGGGGAGGACCCCATCATCACCGCTGCCGATGGCCGCGTGATCAACATGACCGTGCGCGGCGGCCTGTTCCGGCCCGATATGTTCAGTCAGAACGAGGTCGAGACGATCGCCGACCATTCGCGTGCCCAGCTCGACCTGCTCGACAGCTTCCGCATGGAGGTCATCGGTAAGCTCAGCCAGGAGATCGAAGCCACCCGGATGGAGCTGCAGGCCAACGCTGGCGCCACCAAGCCGCTGCGGGAACGGGCCCAGATCCTGACCGATGAATTGAAGAACCTGCCGGCCATCGAGGAGCGCTTGCGGGCCTTCGGCGATGAGGGCGGCGCAGATGCCAAGGCGATCAATCAGGCCCACGGCCTGAAGGCGATGCGCGATCGGGAGCACCGGGCCCTGGCAGGCGCGCGGCGTCTGGTTGAGGAGGTCGGGCAGCAGACCCGGGCCCTGGTGGGCCGGCTGGAATCCGGCTGCTCCGGCCTCGGGCTGGAGGAGTTCACGGACAGCCCCAACGCCGAACTGCTGCGCAAGGTCCACCAGCAGATCGCCACGGCCGCGACGAGCATCGACGAAGGCCTGACATGGATGGTCGAAAGCCTGCGCGGCCTGCATGGCGAGATCCACGAATCCGAAGCCGCCCTGTCGGTGGCCCACAAAGAGCAGGAGGTTGCCTTCCAGCACATCCTCGAGGCCCACGAGGAGGCGCGGGGCAAGGCCTCGGAACGCGCCGGGCTCGACCGCACCCGCAACGATCTGCTGGCCAAGCAACGGGAGCTCGATCAGGTGCAGTCGCAGTTGCAGACCCTGGCCACCGAGCGCTTGCAGCTCCTGGACCAGCTCTGGTCGCAACGCGATGAACGCTACCGCCAACGTTCGGAGATCGCGGCTCATATCACCGAGCGCGTGGCACCGGCGGTGCGGGTGACGATCGCGCAGTTCGGTGACCGCGGCGAGTACCGTCAGCTGATCGAGAACGCCCTGGTCCGCACCGGTGCCCGACCGGGCCAGGTGGCCGAGAAGATCACCACCAGCCTGGAGCCGGAGGAACTGGTCGAGGCCCTGCGCAGCCGCAACCGGGTGATTTTGCGCGAACGCGCCAGCCTCAACGAGAACCAGGCCGAAAAGGTGCTTGATCGCCTGGCCGACGAGGACCGGTTGGCCGAACTCGAAGCGGTGGAGCTGGTCGATCAGCCGGTGATCGAGCTCAACGACAACGGCACCTGGAAGGAGACCGCCATCCTGAGCACCGGGCAGAAATGCACCGCCATCCTGCCCATTCTCCTGCTCGACAGCGACACCCCGCTCCTGATCGACCAGCCCGAGGACAACCTCGACAACCGCTTCGTGTTCGAGGCCGTGGTCGAATCCGTCCGCCGCGTGAAGGCCTCGCGCCAACTGATCTTCATCACCCACAACCCAAATATTCCGGTGCTCGGCGAGGCGGAGCAGGTCTTCGTTATGGAATCCGACGGGCTGGCTGGGCGGGTGCGCTGCACGGGTGACGTCGATGCCTGCCAGGATGACATCGTGACCCTGCTGGAAGGAGGCGAAGATGCATTCAAGCGTCGGCGTGACCGCTACAAGTATTGAGCCTGCGGACATCGCGGGTCTGCGACGGCAGGAGCGTCGCGCCCTCGTCCAGCCGGCCGTAGCATTGGTGGCCACCGACCCGGACCGCGCCGATGTGATTCTCGATCATCTCTCGGGTGATCCGGCCTGGCAGGTGCGCAAGGAGCTGGCCGAGCACCTCATCGGCCTGGACGACGATCGCTTCGCGCGCTTCGCCGGCCGCCTCTCGGAGGACTGCAATCGCTTCGTCTGCGAGGCGGTCGGGCGCTCGCTCGACCGCAGACGCAAGGGTGCCAAGGAAGCGGTGCGGCGAGCCCGGGCCCAGTCCGAGGTCGATGAAATGCAGACCAACTTCGAGCGCCGTTATGGCCCGAAGGCGACGCGGCAGGCCAAGCGCATGGCCGAACGTCTGTACGACACCGTGGTCGGGGCCACGGTGCATGAACTGCGTGGTCTGGTGGCACCGCTGGCGGATACGCTCGAAACGCTCAACGGCCAGTTCGATGCCGATCAACTGGACGTGGTCTGGGCCAAGCAGAAACTGCCGCTGGTTCGCCGACGGCTCAACCTAGTGTTCCAGGTGCTGGAAGACATGCGGGAATTCAGCCGGGCCACACCGGCCACCCGCCGCCCCGAGGCGCTCAGCACCCTGTGCCATGAGGCCATCGTCCTGGCACAAGACTGGTTCCACGCGAGCGGCATCGATGCCACGCCGGTGCGTATCGATGTGCAGTCCGAGCCGGGTGTCTTCGTCGAGGTCGCTCGCCACCAGATCATCATCGCTCTGCGCAACCTGGTAAAGAATGCCATCGAGAGTTTTCTCGTCTGGCGCCGGAAGGAGGTCCGCGTCGGCACGGTCCACATCAACGTCGCCCGCGATCGCGCAGCAGGCCAAGCCATTATTGCCGTCGCCGACACCGGCGCCGGGCTGCGACCGGAGGACCTGGAGAAGGTGCGCCAGTTCCGCCCCGGCCACACCTCCAAGAAGGAGTACGGCACCGGCTTCGGTCTGCCCATCGCCTACCGCAAGGTGACCGACCACGGTGGCTCGCTCACCATCAAGAGTTCCCCCGCCTCCGGGACGACCGTGTTTCTGACGCTCCCGCTTCAGGCCACCAGCATTGAGGAAGATCTGCTATGATGCCCAAAGCTCTTGTCATCGACGATGACACCCTGCTGCTCGACAATGTTGCCCGCCGTCTTGATCAGATCGGCCACACTTGCCACTGCGTCGGCACCGTTGACCTGGCGCGCGCCAGCCTGCATGCCGGCCACGATTTCGATTACGTCTTGCTCGACCTGGAATTGCCCTTCGACGCCGAGGCCATTCCCGACAAACAGAACGGACTCAATCTGCTCGGTGCCATCAACCGCATCGACCCCGAGCTGCCGGTGGTGGTGATGACCGCGCATGATCATGACTCCAGCGATCTCTCGGCTGAGGTCATGCGCCACGGCAGGGCCGTCGACTATGTGCGCAAGCCGTTCCCGTCGCCGCCGACCCGACACCAAACCCTGGAAGCCGCGGCCAAGCAGGCCTGCGCCCGACGACTCGAACACAACTTGAGCAGGGAAGCACCGGTCAAGGCCTTCGAGGGCGGCGTGCTTTCTTTCCACGACGACCGTGTGGAATTGCTGGGCGTCACCATCTGTGGCGATGACGAAAGCGGGCTCATGCGCCGCATTCTCGATCGCCTCGCCGGGGCGCATACCGGCAATACCTGGCGCATCATCAAGGGCGATCGCCTGGCCGAGCTGACCGGGGCAGCCGATGCCGGTTCGATCTCCAGCACGGTGAGTAACTTTCGCCGTCGCGTGGCCCATCTTTTCATGCAGCACCTGCGCGTGACCGTTGCCCCCGACAGCATCGTGCGCAGCAACAAGGATGGCTATGCCCTGGCCAGCGGCATACGTGTAGACGGCGCGGTGCCGTCCGCAGACGCCAAGAAGAACGGCGTGCCGGCTGATGCCGATGGCCTCAACAAGCGGCAGCGATCCATCGCTGATCTCCTGAAGGCCGGCACCAAGCTCCGCAAGGGCGACATCTGCGATAAATTCAGCGTCAGCGATCGCACCGCCAAGCGGGATTTGTGTCTGCTGCGTGAACGCGGGCTGGCCGAGTTTGTCGGGCACGGCACCGCGGGAGCATGGTCTGCGCCCGGCCATGCCTGAGCCCGGCCACCGCCGCCTTCTGGCGCCCCTGTCCTGGCAACGGGATGGGGGCGCCGTCGTTTGGGTTACAGGGCATCAGCGCTGTAGCCATGCCGGCGCAGCAAATTGCCAAGCGCGTCGACGATGCGCCGCACCCGGTCCCACTTCATGCCCAGGCGACGGGCGATCGTGTTGAGGTCCAGGCCATCGGCCAGGAGATGCGCCACGTCCTGCAGCGGTTGATCGGCAGCGTCGATGAAGAGCCAGACCTCCTGGTGGCCTTCGCCTTCGAACTCGACTTCACGCTGCAAGAGCCCGTCATCGGCGTAGCGCGCCAGATGCTCTTGGTAGCGAATCCGTGAGCGCCGCATCTTCACCGCCGTGTTGCGCGTGACCGTGACAACCAGGGCATCGGTGATCTGCTCCTCGCAGTAGGCGGATTTCAAAAGATTCAGAGCGACCTCCTGCACCAGGTCGTCGGCTTCATCATGGCGGAAACCGAGGCTCCTGGCGATGTGCCGGATCAGCGGCTCGTGCGGCAGGGTCAGGCTGTCAGTGGTGGGAGCAGTTGCAGTAATGGACATGGGACCTCCAGAAGGCAGTCGAGTGAAGTGCAGGAGGGCCATTCCCTCCGTTGCGCTCCACACAATCCGCCTGGGTCGGTGCCACGTCCTTGGCGCGCTCAGCGTCACCATGACCCCGGGTCGGGGCCACGTTTGTCGGTGCCATCGCCACGCATGGGGACATCGGTGCCACGAAAGCGTGGGGTCGGTGCCACGCAGAAATTGACCCGGAGAGCTGAAGGGGCGAGCGGGGATTCACTCAGTGCAGGCAGGGCTCATCCGGAGCCGCCGAAGCACCCGAGGAGTTCCCCGCATGACGCCATGCATCACCGATGCCCTGATCGCCGAGCCCGATCCCATCTACCGCAAGCAGGCCAAGGACAATCTCTCCAGTCACGCCTTGGCTGACTTCCGCAGCTGCCCGCGCCTCTACCGCGACAAGCAGCTCGGCCTCATCCCCGACCGGGACAGCGCGGCCTATCTGCTCGGGCGGGCCACCCACACCGCCATTCTGGAAGGCGCTCAGGTCTACGCCGATCGCTACGCGGTCGGCGGTCCCATCAACGCCAAGACCGGCCGTCCCTTCGGTCGCGACACCAAGGCCTTCGCCGAATGGGCCGCCGATGTCGGCAAAGATGTGCTCAGCTGCGATCAAGACGAACTGGTCCGCACCCTGGCCCACGCCGCCCGCAATCACCCGGCCGTGCCGTCGCTGCTTGCCGAGGGCCAGGCCGAGGGCGTCATTCGCTGTGCCTATGCCGGCCTGCCTTGTCAGGGCCGCTTCGATTGGGTCAGTCCCGAACACGGGCTGGTCGACCTGAAAACCTGTGACGACCTGACCTGGTTCGAGTCCGACGCCCGCCGCTTCGGTTACGCCTACCAGATGGCCTTCTACCGGGCCCTGATTCGCGAGGCGACCGGTGTTACCGTTCCCGTTCATCTCATCGCCGTCGAGAAGCGCGTCCCCAACCGCTGCGGCGTCTGGCGCATCGCCGACGAGGTCCTCGACCAGGCCGAGCGCGAAAACCTCGCCGCGATGGGTCGGCTCGAGGTCTGCCAGCAGAACGACGAGTGGCCCACCGGCTACGAAGACCTCCGCACCTTCGACGCTCTTTGATCAGGAGGGGCTTGGTTCTTCCGGGCCGGGCGACGTGCCGTCGCGATTGTCCCGGCCCTCCAGAAGTCGCCCCTCCCGAACCCTCCCCATCTGATCAATCCAACCCAAGGAAACCTTCATGCTCGAATCCATCATCAGCGGGCCCATGCCCCAGCCGCGCCGGCTCATGTGCTATGGCACGCCCGGCATCGGCAAATCCACCTTCGCCGCGCAGGCCGAGGCGCCCATCTTCATCCCCACCGAAGACGGTCTCGGCGAGATCGACTGCCACCGCTTCCCGCAGGCCACGGACCTGTCGCAGGTACTCGATGCCATCGGCAGCCTGTACCAGGAAGACCACCAGTTCCGCACCGTCGTCATCGACTCCCTCGATTGGCTGGAGCGCCTGATCTGGAACGAGGTCTGCCGCAAGCGCCAGGTGACGTCCATCGAGGACATCGCCTACGGCAAGGGCTACGCCTTCGCGCTCTCCCATTGGCGTGATGTGCTCGATGGGCTCTCGGCCCTGCGCAATGAACGCGGCATGACGGTGGTGCTCCTGGCCCATGCCAAGGTCGAACGCTTCGATAATCCCGAGACCGAGAGCTTCGATCGCTACGCGCCGCGGCTGCACAAGACCGCCTGTGCCCTGGTCATCGAATGGTGCGATGAGGTCCTGTTCGCCAACTACCGCGTTTTCACCAAGACCACCGATGAGGGCTTCAACCGGCAGCGCGTGCAGGGCGTCGGCAACGGCGAGCGCGTGCTGCGCACCACCGAACGCCCGGCCCATATCGCCAAGAACCGTCTCGGCCTGCCCGACGAGCTGCCCCTCGAATGGCCGGAGCTCGCGCAGTTCCTTCCCAACACCCAACCCAGCAACGCCACCCAGGCCTGACCCGACAAGGAATCCACACCCATGGCAACCCTCAACTTCGACGCCAACCAGGTCGACCCCGCGGCGGGTCGCGATCCCATCCCCGCCGGCAAGTATCTGGTGGCCATCACCAGCAGCGAAATGAAGCCGACGCGCAACGGCGCCGGCCAGTACCTGGAGTGCGAATACCAGGTGCTCGACGGCGAGCATAAGGGCCGGCGCGTCTGGTCCCGCCACACCCTGAACCACCCCAGCGAGCAGACCGTGCAGATTGCCCGCGGCGAGCTGTCGGCCATCTGCCGCGCTGTCGGCGTGATGACGCCGCGTGATTCGGCCGAGCTCCACAACCTGCCGCTGGTCATCACCGTTCGCGTGAAGAACCGCGAGGACAACGGCGAGCCGACCAACGAGGTCAGCGCTTGGGCCAAGAAGGACGGTCACGAGGGCAAGCCGGTGCAGGCCGCCGGCAACACCCCGCCGTGGGTGCGCCGCCAATGATAGGTGCGCCGCCAATGATCGCACAGCAGGAGTACCAGCCCTTGGTGTTCACCACGGTCTACGCCAAGGGCCGCCCCACCGCCTATGAGAGTTTCCGCGTCAGCTTCGAACGCGGCGGTGTGATCGAATGCGCCACTGAAGCGCAGATCCGCGCCGCCACCGAAGCCCATCTGGCGCGCGCTCGTAAGCATCGGGTTCACGACCATGTGGTCACTGCCGAGCGCATCGTGAGGCCGGCCCTGTGATCGAACTGCGTCTGCCCTGGCCACCGTCGGCCAACCATTACTACCGACGGGTCGGCAATCGCACGCTGATCAGCAAACCAGGGCGGCTCTACCGCCGGACCGTGGTCGCCATGTTGCGGCCACGGTTTCCGGTGGCGATGACCGGGCGTTTGACCGTAACCATCTACGCCCATCCGCCCGACCGCCGCCGTCGCGATCTCGACAACATCCAGAAATGCTTGCTCGATTCTCTCCAGCACGCCGGCGTCTACGGCGACGACAGCCAGATCGATTCGCTCTCCATCCACCGCTGCAACCCGGTGCCCGACGGCTCCGTGCGGCTATCCATCATCGAAAGTGCGCTATGCAGCTGAGGCCCTACCAGCAAGCCGCCATCGATGCGGTCTACCGGCATCTTGCCGAGCGTGATGACAACCCCTGCGTGGTCATTCCCACCGGCGGGGGCAAGGGCGTGCTGGTCGGCCGGATTTGCGCCGATGTCGTGGAACGCTGGAACGGCCGCATCCTGGTCCTGACCCATGTGAAAGAGCTGGTCGATCAGAACGCGACCCAAGCCGGACGCTTCCTCAACCCGCTCCTGGTCGGCGTCAATTCCGCAGGGCTCAAGCGCCGCGACCTCGACCACCCGGTGATCGTCGCCGGCATCCAATCGGTCTATCAGAAGGCTGCCGACCTCGGCGCCTTCGATGTCGTCCTCATCGACGAATGCCACCTGATCCCCGCCGATGGCGAGGGCATGTACCAGACCTTCCTCACCGAAGCGCAGCAGGTGAACCCGCAGCTGCGCGTGGTCGGTCTGACCGCGACGCCATTCCGGCTCAAGGACGGATCTATTTGCGCGCCGGAAAACATCCTCAATCACGTCTGCTTCGAAGTCGGCGTGAAGGAATTGATCCACGACGGCTTTCTCTCGCGGCTCATCAGCAAGGCAGGCAAGGCCAAGGCCGACACCTCGGCGCTGCATGTGCGCGCCGGCGAGTTCGTGGCCGAGGAAGTCGAACGGCTCTGCGATACCGACGACCTCGTCCGCGGCGCCTGTCTGGAAATCGCCGAGCATACCCGCGACCGTGTCGCCTGCCTGGTGTTCGCCGCCGGCGTCCAGCATGCCGAGCATGTGGCCGATGCCTTGGAAGAGACAACAGGCGAGGAAGTCGCCTGCATCTTCGGCCACACGCCGAATGCCCAACGCGATGCCATCATCGCCCGCTTCAAATCCGGCGCGCTGAAATATCTGGTGAACGTCGGCGTGCTCACCACCGGCTTCGATGCGCCCCAGGTCGACTGCGTGGCATTGCTGCGGCCGACACTGTCGCCAGGGCTCTATTACCAGATGGTCGGCCGCGGCTTCCGGCTGGCCGAGGGCAAAACCGATTGCCTCGTCCTCGACTTCGGCGGCAACGTGGTGCGCCACGGACCCGTCGATGCCCTGACCATCAAAGAGCCCGGCAAGGGCGACGGCGAAGCGCCGGCCAAGGAATGCCCGCAGTGCCTGGCGATCATCGCCGCCGGCTTCGCGACCTGCCCGGAATGCGGCCATGAGTTCCCGCCGCCAGACCGCGAGAAACACGAGGCCCAGGCCGGAACCGCCGGCGTGCTCTCGGGGCAAATCACCGACACCGAGTATGCCGTGCGTTCGGTCTTCTACGCCGTCCACACCAAGCGCGGCGCCGATGAATCAACGCCCAAAACCCTGCGGGTCGAGTACGAGATTGGCTGGAACCAGTGGCAGAAGGAATGGATCTGCGTCGAACACGTCGGCTACGCTCGCACCAAGGCCGAGGCCTGGTGGCGGCTACGTTCCAGTGAGCCCTGCCCGACCAGCGCCGCCGAAGCGGTGGCCATGGCCGAGGCCGGCTGCTTGGCTGAGCCCGTGCAGATCACCGTCCGCCAGACCGCCGGCGAGGAGTTCGACCGGATCGTCGACTACCGTCTCGGCGACAAACCCGAGCCGCGTGAGCCGGGCATGGACAAGAACGAGCCGGTGTCCGTTCACGCGTGGGCCGACGAGGAGGACTGGGATGTCCCGTTTTGAGGAGCAACCATGCAAGCGACCCTGACCTTTGAATTGCCAGACGAGCGAACCGAGCACCAATGCGCGGTGCATGCCCTGGCGCTCTACGCCACGCTGACCGAGATCGACCAACGCCTTCGCTCGCTCCTCAAACATGGCGGCATCGAACAGGTCACCGCCGATGCCCTGGCCGAAGAACTCCGCGCCACCCTGGCCGACGCTCTGTATCGGGTCGAGGAGTAGTGTGGACGATGAACGTTCGGGCCGCATCGCTGATGCCGCCTCCGCCTACCATGGAAACGGCCTCGCCGTCCTTCCCGCCAAGCTGCCGGACAAACGTCCGGCCATCGGCGCGTGGAAGAACTACCAGTCCCGCCTGCCCACCGCGGTCGAGATCCAGGCCTGGTTTGCCAACAGCCATGACGGCTGCTGCCTGATCTGCGGCGCGGTCTCGGGAAATCTGGAGCTGATCGACTTCGACTGCGCTGGCGAGGCCTTCGCCGCGTGGTCGGAGTTGGTCACCGCGGAAGCCCCGGGCCTGCTCGACCGCCTGACCGTGGAGACCAGCCCATCAGGCGGATGGCACGTCGTCTATCGCTCCGAGGAACCGATCGCCGGCAACCTCAAGCTGGCCCAGCGGCGTGAAGATGTCTATGGCCCGCTCGAGGTCGAGCGCTTCGGCAAGAAGCTGAAGCCCCGCAAGGACAAGCAGGGCCGCTGGCACATCATCCTGACGATGATCGAAACCCGTGGCGAAGGCGGGCTGTTCCTCTGCGCACCGACACCCGGTTACGAATTGGTGCAGGGCGGCTTCGCCGATCTGCCGGTCCTGACCGCTGATGAGCGTGATGTGCTGCTGCGTTGCGCCCGGGCCCTGCATGAAGTGCTGCCGGAACCGGTGGCCGGGCAACCTGTAAGCGATCCTTACAAGTTGGACCGGCAACTATCCGGAAATCCCGGAGCGTTGCGCCCCGGCGATCTCTTCGCCCAGCAAGGAGACCTGCCGGCGCTGTTGGAATGCCATGGCTGGTCGCTGGTCCGCGATGGCGAGAACCAGCATTGGTGTCGACCGGGCAAGACCGGCTCAACCTCGGCCACGCTGCGCGACGGCGTTTTCTACGTCTTCTCGTCGAACGCCACACCCTTCGAGTCGGAGCAGGCCTACAGTCCCTTCGCCGTCTACGCCCAGCTTGAACACGGCGGCGATTTTCAGGCCGCGGCGACGGAGCTACGGCGGCTGGGGTTTGGCGAGGAGCGGCCGTCAATCGGTGACGATGTGGATCTGTCGGGGCTGCTCGGACAGTCCGAGGAGCGTCGTTGGCTCTTCGACCATGAAGAGTTTGAAGACATGCCTGACGAGGACATCGACTGGCTGTGGCCGGGGGTCATGCCGCGTGGCATGCTCAGCCTGATCGGCGGCAAGCAGGGCCTGGGCAAGTCGTTCCTGATCTGCGATCTGGCGGCGCGTATCTCGGCCGGTCTGCCGCTGCCCGATGGCACCCGGCGCGAACCTGGGCGCGTGTTGCTGCTGGCCCGTGAGGACCACCCACGTTGCGTGCTCAAGCCCCGGCTCAAGGCTGCGGGGGCAAACCTGGGTCGCATCACCTTCTCGCTCTTCGCCAATGCCGTCACCTTTTCGTCCATGGATCTGGCCAGCCAGATCGAGGGGCTGATCGACTTCATCCAGCACCGCGGCTACGATCTGGTGGTCATCGACACCTTCGCCGCCTTCGCTTCAGCAGGCACCGACGCCAACGCCGCCCAGGATGTGCGCCTGTTGCTCGACAGCCTGACGCGGGTGGCGCGCGAGACGAACGCCGCTGTCGTGGTCGTCGCGCACCTGCGCAAGACCGGCCAGGGCGACGGCGACCCGATGGATGCCATCGCCGGCTCGGCGCAGATGACCGCCGGCGTGCGAGTCGCGTCCATGCTCGACAAGGGCATCGGTGACGGCGAGCGCTGGTTTCGGGTCGTGAAGTCGAACCTCGGTCAGATCAACGAAGAGGGCTGGACCTGGCGCTTCGCCTGGCCCGACCCCTTCACCGAAGGCGCCAGCGACATGCCGCACATCGTGTGGTCGGGGGCTGGGCAGGAGTACCAGGCCAAGGCGCGAGGTCAGGCCGAGCCGACCATCGATGCCGCCCTCGTCCGCGAGCACCTCCATGAGGTCCTGGCCCAAGGCCCACGCTCCCAGCGGTCGGCCTGCGACCTCATCGTGAAAGCCCTACGCAAGGCCCGCAACCCGGCCCGCAAGATCGACATCGAGATCGCCTTCGAGGACATCATCGATGCCGAGGACGGCAGCCTGGAGACCTGGGACGGACCGCGGAATGCGAAGATGGTCGGGTTGTCGGGGAGCCGGCCATCCGATGACCAATCACCCCAGGAGAAGGCTCTCAAGGCCGCCCTGGAGAACCCCGAGCAGACCGTTCGTGCCCTGCGCGAGCAGGTCGGATGCCGTCGCGAAATCGCCCAGGAAGCCCTCCGGATCGCCCGCGGTCAGGCCTGAATGAAGCATTGGAGAGAACGCATGATCTTGTTCCCCACCCTGTTGTTCCCCGTTCCCCACCCTGCCAGACAGGTGGGGAACAAGCGTACCCTGTTCCCTGTTCCCCACCCTCCTGCGCGCCCTTTAGGGCGCAGAGGTGGGGAACGGGGAACGCCGGAATCCTGTACCCGACCCTCTCGGGAACACGGTGGGGAACAGGGTGGGGAACGCGGCGCGGTTCCTTCCCGGGGTTATGAGCGATCAGACGCCAGCGGGAACAGCCGCCAAGGTGATCTCACTTTGCACCACCTGACCGAGGCGGCGCATGGGAACTGAGAGCGCCGCCCCCAACCTGACGGCCCTGCCCGTGGACCAGGTCGCCAGGCTGCTGCGTCATGCCGGCAGCGAGCACGTGAACGAGGACGCCATCCGGGCCGACATCGCCGCCGGTGCCCCGACCAATCCGGACGGCACGATCAACCTGGTGGTCTACGGCGCCTGGTTGGTCCGGGAGCTGGCCCGGCGAGGTGCCGCCCGTGACTGACCTACGCCATTTGCGACCGATCGAACTCTGCCGGCTGCTCAACAGCGGACCGCTGGGCGAGGTCGTGAGTGACCGGCAACTGCGCCGGCATCGCACCCGCGCTGGCCTGCGCCTGGGCAGCGGTCAGAGCGTGGACCTGTTCCGCTACCTCGCCTGGATCGCCGACGAGGTTCACAAGCCACGGGAAGCGACCGGCAAAGACTACCTCCAGCGCAAGGCCGACATCGCCAACCGGGCCCGGATGCTCTCCGAAGCCGGCCGCGACATCGGCGATCTGCCGCCCGTGGCCGATGCGCCGCGCAAGGCTGCGGCCGAGCGGAGCTTCCGCGCTTTCTGCGAATCCTACTTCGACACGGTCTTCAATCTCGGCTGGTCCGACGACCACCTACGTGTCATGGGCAAGATCGAACAAGCCGTGCTCGAGGGCGGCCTCTTTGCCCTCGCCATGCCCCGCGGCAGCGGCAAGACCAGCCTCGCCGAATGCGCCTGTCTGTGGGCGATCCTCTACGGCCACCGCGACTTTGTCTGCCTGATCGGCTCCGACGAGGCCCATGCCGCCGACATGCTCGACTCGCTCAAGACGGAGTTGGAGACCAACGACCGGCTGCTCGAAGATTTCCCCGAAGCCGTCTTCCCCATCCAGGCCCTTGACGGCATCCCGCACCGCGCCGGCGGCCAGCTCTACCACGGCGAGCGCACCCACATCGGTTGGACCGCCAAAGAGATCGTCATGCCGACGATCCCCGACTCGCCCGCCTCCGGTGCGATCATCAAGGTGGCCGGCATCACCGGCCGGATTCGCGGCATGAAGTTCAAGCGGCCCGACGGTCAGGCGGTGCGGCCCAGCCTGGTGGTGCTCGATGACCCGCAGACCGACGAGAGCGCGCGGTCGGTCAGCCAATGCCAGCACCGGGAGGCAACGCTTGCCGGCGCGGTCCTCGGCCTGGCCGGGCCCGGTCGCAAGATCGCCGGCGTCATGCCCTGCACCGTGATTCGCCCGGGCGATATGGCCGATCGGATTCTGGACCGCGAACTGCACCCCGAATGGAACGGCGAGCGGACCAAGATGCTCTACGCCTCCCCCAAGGCGACCCGGCTGTGGGAGCGCTATGCCGAGCTACGGGCCGAAAGCCTGCGCGCCGGACGTGGCCTGGAGCTGGCCACCCAATTCTACCGTGACCACCGGGCCGACATGGATGCCGGCGCGCGCATCGCCTGGCCTGATCGTCACAACCCCGACGAACTCTCGGCCATCCAGCACGCCATGAATCTCCAGCTCCAGGACGAGCGTGCCTTCTGGGCCGAATACCAGAACGAGCCTCTACCGGACGCCCTGGCCGAAACCGATGATCTCAATGTCGACGTCCTTCTCGGCCGTCTCAACGGTTACGAACGGCGGCAGATCCCCACGGCAGCCGAGCACCTCACCGCCTTCGTCGACGTACAGCAGAAGGCCCTGTTCTATGTGGTCTGCGCCTGGGCCGCCGACTTCAGCGGCTGGATCATTGATTACGGCACCTGGCCCGATCAGAAGCGGGATTACTTCACGCTTCGCGACCTGCGCAGCACCCTGGCCATGGTAGCCAAGGGCGCCGGCCTCGAGGGCTCGATCTACCACGGGCTCGAAAAGCTATCGGCCGATCTCATGGACCGCCGTTGGCGCCGCGACGATGGGGCCGAGCTCTCCATCGACCGCCTGCTCATCGACGCCAACTGGGGGCAGTCGACCGATGTGGTCTACCAGTTCTGCCGGGCCTCAAACTACCGCGCAAACCTGCTGCCGAGTCATGGTCGCTACGTCGGTGCCTCATCGCTGCCGATGTCGGAGCAACGCCGCAAGCGCGGTGACCGCGTCGGCCTGAACTGGCGCCTGCCCGGGCTCACCGGCAGGCGAGCGATTCGCCACGTCGTGTTCGACGCCAACTACTGGAAGAGCTTCATCCACGCCCGCCTCTGCGTGGCCATGGGTGATCCCGGCGGCCTGTCCTTGTGGGGCCGTGCCGGGGAACGTCACCGACGCTTCGCCGAACACTGCTGCGCCGAGTACCGCGTCCGCACCGCCGGCCGCGGGCGTGAGGTCGATGAATGGAAGCTGCGCCCCGAGGGCGACGACAACCACTGGTTCGATGGCGTGGTCGGCTGCGCCGTTGCCGCCTCGATCCTCGGCGCCGCAATCCCCGAAGTCGATGGAAATGGCCCGGCCAAAGACCGTAAGCGCATCCGGCTCTCGTCCTATAAATCCAGTCGGTGAAAGGATTACAAAACTCATGGGGAGAGCAAAGGGGTCGAGCGGGGATTTACACTGTGAAGGAGGACTTCATGTCCGACCCCGCCACCGATCTGAGCGATGCCATCGCCGAGAACGCCGCCGGCCCCAAGCGGGCCAAGGGTGACCAGGGCGAGATGGAGCAGCACTCGCTGAAGGATCAGGTCGAAGCGGACCGCTACCTGCGCAACCGGGAGGCTGCCAAGGCTGGCCCCCGCGCTCTGCGCTTTTCTCGCATCGTGCCGCCGGGGAGCGCCTGATGTTCCGCCCTCTCCGCCGCCTCCTCTCCGGGATGACCCGGAACGATCCGGCTCCCCGGCGGCACGTTCGCGCGGCCCCACGGCGCGTGGTGCGGGCTCGCTACGACGCGGCCCAGCACAGCGACAACAGCCGGCGGCATTGGGCGATGGCCGATGGGCTCTCCGCGCGCGCCGCCAACTCGTCCGAGGTGCGGCGGGTGCTACGCAACCGTAGCCGCTACGAGGTTGCCAACAATTCCTACGCCAAGGGCATCGTGCTGACGCTCGCCAACGATGTCATCGGCACGGGGCCGCGTTTGCAGATGCTCGGGCTCTCGGCCGCCGACAACCATCGCATCGAGCGGGAGTTCGCCACCTGGGCCCGGGCGGTCGGCCTGGCCGACAAGCTGCGCACCCTGCGCATCGCCCGGGCCCAGGATGGGGAATCTTTCGGGATTCTGACTGATAATCCTGTGCTGCCGAGCCGCGTCACCTTGGACTTGCGGCTGATCGAGGCCGAACAGGTGACCACGCCCAATCTGGTGGCGCTGCGCGAGGAGCGTGGCGTCGACGGGCTGCGCTTCGATCGTTGGGGCAATGTGGTCGAGTACCACGTCCTGCGCGACCACCCCGGCGGGCGCATGCTCCGCATCGGCGGCGACTTCGACCGCCTGCCGGCTGCGGCGATGATCCACGACTACCGCAGTGAGCGTCCGGGTCAGGCCCGTGGCATTCCCGAGATCACGCCGGCCCTACCGCTTTTCGCCATGCTGCGCGACTACTCGCTCGCGACCCTCGATGCAGCAAAGGCAGCGGCCTACTTCGCGGGAATTCTATACACGGATGCACCAGCAAATGGTGAGGCCGAAGACGTCGAGCCGATGGATGTCATCGAACTCGAACGCAACATGCTGATGACCATGCCCGGCGGTTGGAAGCTGGGCCAGGTGAAGGCGGAGCATCCGTCCGCGACCTATGCGGAATTCAAACGTGAAGTTCTGAACGAGATCGCCCGTTGCCTGAACATGCCGTTCAACATCGCGGCCGGGAATTCCAGCGGCTACAACTACGCCTCGGGCCGGCTCGATCACCAGACCTACTTCAAAGCGGTCCGCGTTGATCAGGCCCACATCGAACAGGTGATCCTCGACCGCATCTTCGCGGCTTGGGTCCGTGAAGCGGTGCTCATCGAGGGCTATCTACCGCAGCGCCTGCGCCTGACCTCCACCGATTGGTCGCACCAGTGGTTCTGGGATGGCAACGAGCACGTCGATCCGGCGAAGGAAGCGAATGCTCAGGCGACGCGCCTTGCCAACCACACCACCACCCTGGCCGACGAATACGCCAAGCGCGGGCAGGACTGGGAAACCCAGTTGCGCCAGATCGCCAAGGAACGCGCGCTGATGGATGAGCTCGGCCTGTCTCCGGCAGACGCACAGCCGACCAGCGAACCTGAAGAAGTCGAAGAAGAGGAGCCTGCGCATGCCCGGTAGCATGATCCGTTTCATCACGGCAGTCGCCGACTGGGAACCCATCGCCGCTGCCGAAGGCGAGGAGCAGGTCAGCAGTCTGCGCCGCTTCGCCATGACCGCCTACACCGGCGGGCCGATGGTCGTCGGTGGCTGGGAGTACCCGGTCGTGGTCGATCTGGCCGGCCTGAAGGTCAGCGCCAAGCCGCGGCCGATCCTCAAGGATCACAACGCCGCGCTCATCGTCGGCCACACCGACGCCATCACCAAGACCGACGGCAAGCTGGCCGTCACCGGCGCGATCTCGGGCGCGGGCCGCGTGGCCCAGGAGGTCGTCGCCGCGGCCGACAACGGTTTCCCCTGGCAGGCCTCCATCGGCGCCGTGGTGCGGAAAGCTGTGTTCGTGCCCCAGGGCAAGACCGCCCGTGCCAACGGGCGCGACATCCAAGGCCCGGCTTACATCGCCCGCGCATCCACCCTCGGCGAGGTCAGCTTCGTTGCTCTCGGCGCCGACGACGACACCGAAGCGCACGTCATCGCCGCCACCAATTCTCACACCCATTCCTCTCTGGAGATCGTCCCTATGGACTTCGAATCCTGGATTCAAGCGCAGGGCTTCGTCCTCGCTGACCTTTCCGAAACCCAGACCGCCAACCTGCGCGCGCTCTTCGATGCGAGCCAGAATGCTGGCGACGATGACACCCAGGATCCGTCCGACGACGACGATGCCGGTGACCACGACGACGGCACCGCCGATCCCGTCCAGGCCATGCGCACCGCCGCTGCTGGCGAGGCCGAACGCATCGCCTCCATCCGCACCTTGTGCGCTGGCAAGCATGCCGGCATCGAGGCCAAGGCCATCCGCGAGGGCTGGGATTCCACCAAGACCGAGCTGGAAATCCTGCGCGCCGATCGGCCCCAGGCCCCGGCCGTCCACAGCCACGACAGTTCCGGCGCCACCGGCGGCGTGCTCGAAGCGGCCTGCGTGCTCTCGGCCAAGCTGGCCAAACCCGAGGACCACTGCGACGAGAAGGATCTCGACGCGGCGGCCAAGCAGTTCCGCGGCGGCATCGGTCTGCAGGAACTGATCCTCGAAGCGGCCTGGGCCAACGGCTACACCGGTCGCAATTTCCGTGACACCCGTGCCATCCTTCGCGCTGCCTTCGCTGCGCCGGTGGCGGCCTCGGGCTTCAGCACCATCGACCTCGGCGGGATTCTCTCCAACGTCGCCAACAAGTTCTTGCTGGAGGGTTTCTTCGCCGTCGAGCGGGTGTGGCGCAACGTCACCGCGGTGCGTTCGGTCTCGGACTTCAAGACCGTCACCAGTTACCGCCTGGTGGGCGCCAATCAGTACGAACTGGTGGCCCCCGGTGGCGAGCTCAAGCACGGCAAGCTGGGCGAGGAAAGCTACAGCAACAAGGCCGACACCCACGGCCTGATGCTGGCCATCGATCGGCGGGACATCATCAACGACGACCTTGGTGCCATCACCGCCGTGCCGCGCATGCTCGGCCGCGGTTCGGGCCTGAAGATCAACGATGTGTTCTGGTCGACCTTCCTGAAGAACGCCGCGTTCTTCGCCGCCGCCAACAAAAACTACCTGACCGGTGCCGACACCGCGCTGTCCATCGACGGGCTCACCAAGGCCGAGACTGCGTTCATGGAGCAGGTCGATCCCGACGGCAAGCCGCTGGGTGCCATGCCCGCTCTTGTCCTGGTGCCGCCGGCGCTCTCCGCGATCGCCAGCCAGCTCAACAAGTCGATGGAACTGCGCGACACCTCGTCCAACGCCAAGTACCCGGTGGCCAACCCCCACCAAGGCAAGTTCCGCGCCGAGGTCAGCCGCTACCTCAGCAACAGCCAGTACGAGGGCGCCAGCGGCAAGGCCTGGTATCTGCTCGCCGACCCGGCCGACCTGCCGGTGATCGAGACCGCCTTCCTCAATGGCCAGGAAGCTCCGGTGATCGAGACCGCCGACGCCGACTTCTACGTGCTGGGCATCCAGATGCGCGGCTACCACGACTTCGGCGTGGCCCTGCAGGAGCCCCGCGGCGGCGTGAAGAGCAAGGGCGAGGCCTGATCAGGCCTCAGGTATGAGGCTTCAGGCTTCAGGGCTGCTCGCATCGGGCGGGCAGCTCACCACTGAAACAACAACCACGTTCAGAGCGGGCCGACTGAAGCCTGCTACCTGCTACCTGACACCTGAGGACTGACAAATGACCGCAACCTTCATCCATCAGGGCGACGCCATCGATCACGTTCCCGCCACCGACCTCGACGCCGGGGCGGTGGTGGTGCAGGGCACCCTCGTCGGCATCACCACCCGCTCCATTCCGGCCGGGCACCTCGGCGCACTGCAGCTGCGCGGTGTGTTCGATCTGCCCCGCGCCACTGGCGGCGTGATCGGTGTCGGCTTCCGCCTGTACTGGGACGAGGCCAACCAGCGCGCCACCACCGATGATGACTCCGGTGCCAACGCCTATCTCGGCAAGGCGGTGCGCGAGTCGGGCGATACCGACGCCACCGTCCGCGTCCGCTTGGATCAGTAGTCCGTGGCCGACCTGCTTGGCGTCGGCAACGCTTGGCTGGAGAAGATGCGCCGCCGGCATCAGGCGACCCCGGTCTCCTACCGGCAGGGCGACACCACCGCCCAGCTCGATGCCACCATCGGCCGCACCGTCTTCCGGCTCACGCAACCCATGGCCGGCGTCGAGCGGGTCGAGTCCCGCGACTACTTGATCGCCGCCGATGAGTTCCCGTTCCCTGAACCCAAACGCGGCGACCGCATCACCGAGAACGGCTTCATCTACGAGGTCATGGCTCCCGGCGGCGAACCCGCCTGGCGCTGGTCAGACCCGGACCGCCTCGCCTACCGCATCCACACCAAGCACGTCGGAAAGGAACCGGCCCCATGATCGAAACCACCGCCAAAGCTGGCATGGCCGTGCTCCTCGCGGCCTCGGTGCCACCCGCGCCCGACGTGGGTTTGTGGGCGCAATGGGGCCTCGCCGGCTTGGTCGTCGCCTACACCTTGTGGCGCGACGCCACCCGCGAGCGGCGCATGGCGATGGCCAACGAGGCTCAGCAGCGGTGGGTCCGCGACACGCTCCTGCGCGCCCTGGAACGCAACACCTCTGCGCTCGAACGCCTGGCGCACTCAGGCTGCAGGTATGAGGTCTCAGGCTTCAGGGCCGGTCAGCCAGCGTCGTCCGACAACCCTGAAGCCTGCCACCTGAAACCCGGAGCCTGACCATGGCATCGCTTCCTGAAGTTTCCGCCGCTGTCGCCCAAGTCATCGACGACGCCACCCTGCCGCATCCGGTCACGGTCGAACGCAGCTGGCTACCCATCCACGACCTGGCCGAGCTGGCCGACACCGTGGTCAGCGTCATGCCCGCCGGGCAGACCACCGAACCCGCCGGCCGCAGCCGCCGCAAGCGGCAGTTCCGGGTCGAGGTCGGCGTGCAACGCAAGCTGACCACCGACGAGGCCAGCGAGATCGACGACCTGGTCGCGCTCTCCGACGCGGTGGCCGCGCTCTTCGAACGGCAGCGCCTGCCCGGCCTCGACACCGTCGTCTGGGCGAAGGCCGAGCATCAGCCGGTGGTCGCCCTCGAACACCTCAACGAAATGCGCCAGTTCACCGGCGTGATCCTCCTGACCTTCACGGAGTGGGACTGACATGGCCAACAACGTCATCATGCGCGCTCTGACCCTGGGCACCGAATTCCAGCCGCTTTCCGAGAAGGATGTGGAGGTCGCCACCATCGACCTGTCCGCGCCGCCCAGCAACGCGGGGCCGGTTCTGTTCCTCGGCGACGACGGCAACGAGGTGCCGTGGATCCCCGGCGAATACCACACCCTGGTGCGTGTGAATCTGGCCGAGATCCAGGTCAAGGCGCAGAACGCTGGCGACCTGGTCACCATCGTCGGGGGCAGCTGGTAATGCCCTACTTCCCCGGAGCAGGTGGTGTCGGTGGTGCTGTGCCCGGCGGCGACGAAGGCGCGGTGCAGTACCGTGCGGGCGCGGCCTTCGCCGGCCATGCTGGGCTGCACTACGACCCGGCCACCAGAACACTGCGCATCGGCGCTTGCTCGATCACCACGCAGATCGTCAGCGGCAATGCCTCGATCGCGGTGGGCGAGAACGTCGGCACCAACCAGGCCAACACGGTCATCGTCGGCCGGGGCATGACCGCCAACGTCGCCAACGCGATCATCCTCACCAACGGTGGCACGCCGCCGACGCAGCAGGACTGCATTGTCATCGGCCGTCCTTCCATCGCCGGAGGCGCGAAATCTCTCCACATCGGCCGCACCGGCGGTTGTTCGGGCGACAACGGCGTGTCGATCGGCTTCGATGCCCGCTGCACCCACGCCCGTGCCGTGGCTGTCGGAGACGGCGCCAGGTCGTCGGCCAACAACCGCGCCACCTTCGGCAGCACCGAAAAGCCGCTGGAGGTCGAGGCCACCAGCCATCTGCGGGCGAAAGGGGCAGTGATCGGCGGCGGGGCCGAGCCGGCGGACGCCAGTCTGGAGACCGGGCAATTCGCCGCCTGGTTCGATGAGCTGGCCGACCACATGCGCTTCAAAGGGAAGCGCGGCGACGGCAGCGTGGGCGAGGTCATCGTCGCTGGTCCCCAGGGACCGCAGGGCGAGAGGGGGGCGGTCGGTCCAGCCGGACCCCGGGGTGAGACCGGACGGGTCGGTCCCCAGGGCGACCCCGGTCTTCTTGGTCCCGTAGGGCCCGAAGGCCCACGAGGAGCGACGGGGCCCGAAGGCCCGGCCGGTCCTCAAGGCCTCCGGGGTGAGACCGGACCGGTCGGTCCCCAGGGCGATCCCGGCCCGATGGGTCCCCAGGGCCCTGTCGGCCCTCAGGGCGATACGGGGCCGGCAGGTCCCGAGGGCGTCCAGGGCCCCCAGGGCGAGAGGGGTCCGGTCGGTCCCCCAGGAGATGCCGGCCCGGTTGGTCCACAGGGTCCGGCTGGTCCTCAGGGCGAGGCGGGGCCGGCAGGGCCCGAGGGTCCACGGGGTCCCCAAGGTGATCCAGGCCCGATGGGTCCGCAGGGCCCAGCCGGTTCTCGGGGCGATGCCGGGCCGGTTGGTCCCGAGGGTCCGCAGGGGGTCCAGGGCGACTCCGGTCCCGCTGGTCCTGCCGGCTCCCAGGGCCCGCAGGGGGCCACCGGTCCCCGAGGGCCGACCGGTCCCCAGGGCCCGGAAGGTCCACAGGGTCCGCCCGGCGTGTTCGCCAACGCCGCCGACCGCGTCCTCGACGGCTCAATCGACCATCCGGAGTTGTTCACCTGTCGCAGCGGCGAGAGCTACCTCGTGATGGTGAACAACCTCAGCAACAGCGCCGACTACTTCGCACTCGCTCTGGTCTCGCGCGGCACGCTCAGCGGCGACAACGTGATCAGGTTCGCCGGCGACTCGGGCGGGCTGGTCCACATCTCCACCAACGGCGCCGGCGGTTGCGTGCCCTATGCCACCGGTGCTGCCAGCGGTCTCACTTACCGCGCCTTCTGGATCAAGATGGAGGCCCCGGCGTGATCACCATGCGCAGCCGTTCCCGCTTTCAGGCCCGCGACCTACAACGCCGCGCCCGTCACGGCAACTTCCAGGCGATGGGCCACGCCGCCGCCGCGATCCGGCTCACCGCTCGGCGCAGCATCCGCCGTCGCCAGAAACCATCGCGGCCCGGCGATCCGCCGCACACCCGCAAGGGCCAGCTGCGCCGTGCCATCATCTACCACGTCGACCGGCAGCGGCAGCGCGCCGTGATCGGTCCGGCCTACACAGGCGTCGGCCGCAGCGCCATCTCCCACGAATTCGGCGGTCACTACCGCCGCGAACGTTTCCCCCGCCGAGCCTTCATGGGGCCGGCCCTCGAAAGAAACCGCGATCGCCTGCCGCAACACTGGCGGGCCAGCATCCGCTGAATCAGGTTTCAGGCATCAGTCCTCAGGCTGCAGGGCTGCGCGCTCGAAACCACGAACCATCAACCGCTTCCGCTCGGGGAATTCCTGAAGCCAGAAGCCTGACCCCTGAGGACTGACACATGGCCATCCGCCTCGGCTTGGAAGCCAAGCTCTACCACGGTGCCGCCGGCGCCACGGCGACGACCGAACTCACCAACGTCAAGGACGTGACCCTCAATCTCGAAACCGGCGAAGCGGACGTGACCACCCGCGCCGCCCAGGGTTGGCGTGCCACCATCGCCACGCTCAAGGAAGGCTCGGTCGAGTTCGAGATGATCTGGGACACCGAGGACGCCGGCTTCACGGCGCTGAAGAACGCCTACTTCAACAATCAGCCAATCGCGCTGGCGATTCTCGACGGCGAGAACGGCAGCGGCTTGGACGCCGATTTCTCGATCACCAACTTCACCCGCAGCGAGCCGCTCGAGGAGGCGCTCACCGTGTCGGTCACGGCGAAGCCGACCTACTCTACTCGGCCCCCGGCCTGGATCGACGGCTGATTCAGGTTCCAGGTGTCAGGCCTCAGTCTTCAGGGCTGCGCGCTCGACACCTTCCGCATCACCAACGGCTTCCGCTCGGGCAAACCCTGACCCCTGAAGCCTGATCCCCGAGGACTGAACATGCACCGCTTCACCGATAACGAAGGCCGCACCTGGGTCGTCAGCGTCACGGTCGATGCCATCAAGCGGGTCCGCGCTCTCTGCGACGTGGACCTCCTGGAAGCCATCGACGGCAAGCTCCTCGAACGGCTGGTCACCGACCCGATCACGCTCTGCGATTGCATCTATGCCCTGTGCAAACCGCAGGCCGATGAGCAGGGCGTCAGCGATGAAGACTTCGGCCGCGCCATGGCCGGCGACTGTCTGGAGCAGGCGACCGAGGCCCTGTTGGAGGACCTGGTCGATTTTTTCCCGCAGCGCCGGCGGGATCTCCTGCGCGGCGCACTGAGCAAGCTGAAGGCGGTCGAGGCACGGGCGCTGGATCTGGCCGAGCAGCATCTGCTGGGGCCGGAACTGGACGAGCGGGTCGAGGCCATGCTCGCGCAGATCGGCGCGGCGCCTGGGGACTCGTCTGGGACTGCGCCGGCATCCTCGGCATCGATCCCGGACCACTGACCCTGCGCGAGCTGGTGCAGATGACCGAGGCCCGCTCCCGCGATGCCTGGCATCACACCGCCGCGCTGCTCGCCCTGATCGCCAACTGCCACCGCGACCCGAAGAAGCACCGGCCCTTCACACCGCAGGATTTCCATCCCGGTCTGCGCCGGCCCGAGGCTCTGCCGTCCGGCAAAGACCTATCCGTTCTCAAGGCGGCCTTCGTTGACCGCCAACCACCACCAACCCAGGAGACATCCCATGCCCAAAACCACTGACCCCGCCAAGAAGGCCGGCTACCGCACCACAGAATTCTGGCTTTCGTCCCTCGCCATGGTCCTCGGCGTCGTGCTCGCCTCCGGCGCCATCCCCGAGGGTGGCATGGCCGGCCAGATCGTCGGCGGCGTGCTCTCGGTGCTCGCCAGCCTCGGCTACACCGCGTCCCGCACCCAGGTCAAGAAACAGGGATGAGCACTGGACTGGCCGCCCTCGTCGTCGGCGTGCTGCGTCTGCTCGTCGACCTTTTCTTCCCCAAACAGCAGGAGAAAGCCCATGTGGTCTGTGACCCGAATGCTCCCACTCGTCCTTATGCTCGGCCTGAGCGGTTGCGCTCGTTTGGCCGAGACGAGGACCGTGATCTGGGCGAAGATGGGGACACCGGCGCGCATCGTCGATGAACGACCCGTGCGCGTGCTGGTGCCTGACGGCGAGGGCGGCTTCTTGCCGGGCGAGGCCCGGTTGACCGGCATGGTCGCGATCGATGAGCCGACGCTGGAATACTTTCAGGGGCTGGAGGGAGGCGGGAAATGATAGACCAACTCCGTGCAAACAGCCTCCCTCAACGGTCTGCCTTCATTCCGGGATGGTGTTCATTGACCATTTCCAAAATCTCAAAATTGCTGTCCATTATATCAGTTGTCAGGCGAACCTTGTCATCCTGCAATCTTTGGAAATGCGCGCCAACATATAGCTGCTTTCCAGGGACACCGATTGGCATCATGCAGGTGAATCCGCCATCCTCAGCTTTGATGCCTTCAATCAAGCCCGCAAGCAACCATGGTCCATTAAACCGATACTCAACCCAGCCAGACTCCATGGCTGGGCTGGTGAAAACGTACCGAATGTTCTTTGCGCTCGTGTACCCAATCCACATGTCCCCAGCAGGATATTCCACTGGAACGAACGCATGCACTGGGGCCGGTGCCAACGGACGAAGAACGTGCCCGTCAATCCAGACGCCTTCGCCTGCTAACAAGTCCGGATCACGCTCTGCGGCAGTCAATGGCAACAGTACTTCTTCGCTGCTTTCAAGCCGTGGCTTACCGTCGATGGAGAGCACCCGATATCGATCAATCCGCAGCAGGAATGCATCCGGACGTTCCTCAACGAAGAAGACATGGTTGGCGCGAAGGTCATCCAGGGCCACCTGCCGCAGCTGTGTCGATCCACATCCGCCAAGGATGAGGACCCAGCAGAAGATCTGTGCCAAGAAAAGAATTCGTCCCATGCAGGGCATGATCCACACGGGGCCTGCTGTGCCAAGTAACCAGTCCGTAACAGCAAAGGTCGCTGCCTGATGCCCTCCGTCCGCGACATCAAGGCCGGTGCCGCCTACGTCGAGCTGACCCTGCGCGATGGGGCCCTCGCACGTGGGCTGCGAAAGGCCCAGCGCAAGCTGAAGGCCTTCTCCAGCATGGTTTCCGATCTCGGGCAGCGGCTGACCCGCTTGGCCGCACTGATGAGCGCGCCCTTCGCCGCCGGGGTGAAGGTCTACGCCGACTTCGAGCAGCATCTCGCCAACGTGGCGACGATGCTCGAACGGCCGGAGGAGCACCTGCCCCGCTTCCGGGAAGAGATACGCCGGATGGCGGCGGACTTCGGCGAATCAACCGAGGCCCTCGCCGGTGGTTTGTACGATATTCTCTCCGCCTCGGTCCCGGCCGAGAAGGCGTTGATGGTGCTGGCGGTCTCGGCCAAGGCGGCGAAGGCCGGGCTCACCGATACCGCGACCGCCGCCGACGCGATCACCACCGTGCTCAATGCCTACGGCCTGGAAGCCGAGCGCGCTGCCGATGTGTCCGACCTGCTCTTCGGCGTGGTCAAGCGTGGCAAGACGACCTTCGGGCGATTGGCGCCGACCATCGGCAACATCGCCACGCTCGCCTCGACCGCCGGCGTCTCGCTGGAGGAACTCGGCGCCGGCATCGCCCTGCTTACCCGCAATGGCATCAAAACCGAAGAGGCGATTACCGCGCTGACGGCGATCATCTCCACCTTCCTGAAGCCCTCGGCAGAGGGCGCGGAACTGGCCGAGCAACTCGGCCTGCAACTGAACACCGCCACGCTCCAGGCCGAGGGCATGGTCGGCGTGTTCCGCCGCATCGCGGAATTGCCGCCCGATGCGCTGGCGCAGTTGTTCCCGAACGTCCGCGCCCTGAAGGGCGTGCTGCCGGCGCTGCAGGACATCGAAGGTTTCGCCGGTGACATCGATGCCCTACGCAACCGCGCCGGCACCACCGAGGATGCCTACGCTAAGATGACCAGCACGCTGGCCCATGGCTTTGCGCAACTGCGCGAGTCGGCCCTCGGCGTGCTGAATGTCTTGGGTGAAGCGATCGCCGAGCCCGTGGCCGCCGCAGCCGCTGCCATCAAACGCTATCTGACCCTAATCCGCGATTGGATCGCCCAGAACCAGGAGTTGGTCCGCACCATCTTCACCGTGATCGGCATCGTCGGCGCGGTGGGCGTGGCGCTGATCGCGGTCGGCGCTGCTGGCCAGGCCATGGCATTCATCTTCGGCGGCATCGCTGCGATCCTCACCGGGGTCGGCGCGGCCATCGGTCTGGTGGGTTCCGCGCTGGTCGCGCTGCTCACGCCCATCGGCGTCATCATCACCGCCTTCGTCGGCCTGGGAGCCTACATCCTCCACGCCACTGGCGCCGGGGCTGCAGCCCTGGATTGGTTGGGTGAACGCTTCAACGCTCTGAAGACCACCGCACTGAAATCATGGCAAGGCATTGGTGATGCGCTCGCCGCCGGCGACCTCGGCCTGGCTGCGCGCATCCTGTGGCTGACCTTGAAGATGGAGTGGAAGCGCGGCGTCAATTTCCTCAACGGCATCTGGATCAAGTTCAAAGACTTCTTCCTCTCCATCGCCACCAACGCCTTCTACGGCGTGGTCGCGCTGCTGATCCAGGCCTGGGCCGGCCTGCAGGTGGCCTGGGTGGAAACGGTCGATGCCCTGGCCGATAGCTGGGCCATCTTCACCTCGTTCCTGCGCCAGACCTGGAACAGCACCCAGGGCTGGTTGGCCAAACGCATCACCGAACTATGGGGCCTGTTCGATGAGGATGTCGATGTCATAGGCACCAAGCGCCTGATCGACGAGGACACCCAGAGCCAGAACCGGGGCATCGACCAGGAGCTGTATCGCGGCATCAACGAACGCTCACGGCAGCGCCGGGAACGCCGCGACGAGATCGAATCCGAACGCCAGGGCGCCCTGCTCGAAGTCGGCCGCATGGCCAACGAGGCGGACGAGGCCCGGCGCCGGCAGTACGCCGCAGACCTGGCCAAGAGTGAAGGCGAATTGAACGACGCCCGCCGCGAGTGGACCGAGGCCCTGAACGAAGCTGCGCGCAAGCGCGAAGCGACCGAGGCCGATGGCGGCGACGCGCCCCGCGCCGGCGATCAGCCCACGGTGGATGCACCCGGCCTGATCGACGAACTGCGCCGGCAACTCGGCGGCGTGGCCGGCGGCCTCGACCAGGCGGCAGCCCGCACCACCGACCTCGACGTCACCGGCACCTTCAACGCCCTGGCGGCGCGGGGTCTCGGTATCGGCTCCACCGCCGCCGACCGCACCGCGAAGGCCACCGAGGAAACCGCCAAGAACACCCAACGCATCCTGCGCGCCGTCGATGACAACGGCCTGGCATTTCAATAGGAGAACCAATGGCGGAAATCGAAGAACTCTTCAGCGGTCGCGTCGAGCAGGTGTCGGAAGAGAACCCGCGCCTCGAGGTCGCCTACGTCGCCAAGCAGGCCACCGGCGAGGGCGACGTGAAGCAGAGCGCCCTCGACCAGATCCCCGAATCGGTCGGCAACATGAAGCGCACGCAGATCGTCATCGACGAACGCGTGAACGAGGACACCTGGAAACTCACCGCGTTCTACGAGAAGGACGAGACAGAGGAGGAACCGGAGCCGGTCTTCAGTTTCGACACCGGCGGCGGCAGCCAGCACATCACCCAATCCATCGCAACCGTCAGCAAGCATGGCCCAGACGCGAGCGATGTGCTGGGCGGGGCCATCGGCTTCGACGGCGAGAACATCGCCGGCGTCGATATCACCGTGCCGGTCTACAATTTCACCGAGACCCATTTCTTCCCCGACGAGGTCGTCACCAATTCCTTCAAGGGCAACCTGTTCAGGATCACGGGCAAGGTGAACAGCGATCACTTCCGGGGCCTGCGCCCCGGAGAGTGCCTGTTCCTCGGCGCCTCGGGCAGCCAACGCGGCGAGGACGGCGGCTGGGAGATCACCTTCAAGTTCGCAGGCTTGCCCAACCGCGAAGGCATCACCGTGGGCGACATCGGCGGCATCAGCAAGAAGGGCTGGGAATACATGTGGGTCCAGTACGCCGACGAGGTCGACGACGGCCCCAAGGTGCTGGTGAAGAAACCCACCGCCGTCTACGTCGAGAAGGTCTATGAAGAGGCCGCGTTTTCTGGCCTCGGGATCGGGAACGACTGATGGCCCTGCAGAAGGTCACGCCCGGCCAGCCACTCCAGTTCAAGGCCTCCGCCTACAACGCCTTCGTCGACGCGGCCGAGGCGGTGCGGTCGAATGGTATGCTGGCCAACGCCGGCCTGGTGCCCAGCCAACGGCGCAGTGGCATTCTGCTGGTGCGCAACGATTCCGGCGACGACCAGGACCGCTTCGCCGTGCTCACGCTCGACGGCGTGATCATCGAACCCGAGGACAACGAGCGCGAGTTCCTCTCCGAGCCTGCCTTCAAAGCCGTCACGCCCGGCGATGCGGACGCCAACGGCGGCGACCCTGAATGCCAGTTTGTGATCCTGCAAGAACCCATCAAGGACGGCAAGATCGGCAAGGCGATGATCGCCGGTATCTCGCCGGTGAAGCTCGACGTGGAGCACGAAGCCGACCAGTACGCCTGGTTCGATAAGGACGAGACCGGCCACCTGGTTACCAGCCACACCGGCCCCGCGCGTATCCTCTACAAGGAGGACGGCACCGGCGAGGTCTGGGGCGTGGTGGAGTTTCCGGTCCACGACGGCGCCCGCATCCTGGTCATCAATGGTGCCGGCGAGATCCCCACTGGCGGCGCGATGAATCTCACCGGCACCGATGGCGAGACGCCCTACGCGTTCAACGTCGAGCAGCCGGACGAGGACAACATGCTGACCGTCTTCCCCAACGACGGTCCGCCGATCCCGGCCGGAGAGCGACGCTGGCGCACGGTGCATCCGATCCTGCGCTTCAAAGTGGCCGACTCCGATCTCGAGCCGGAGGACGTGATCGGCACTGCGAAGAACTCCTGGTCGCTCACCAAGGGCAAGACCGGCTTCGTCGTGGTCTGCATCGAGAGCCACGACGACGGCGAGTTCGCGTACTGCCGCTACCACTGCTGCGCCGGCGGCTGCTACCCGCATGTGCTCACCGACGAGGCCATCCACGCCCCCGACGATGGCTACGGCGACGATCACGTCGACTACCCATCGATCTGGCACCTGGAGAGCTGGCAGGGCGACGGCATCGCGCCTCCCGGCAGTTACTGGCGGATCATGGAGGTCGGCGACTGCGTCAAGTACGACTACGGCTGCGTCAACGAGGACGGCCGCTTGGTCGGCTTGCCGTCGACTTTCGAATCCGACTACGACTACTACGGCTACATGGAGCTGCAAATCGGCTGCGTCGATCCCGACGACGACACTTACATCCTCTGGCCCGGCGACTGTCGGACCCGCGAAAGCAGGAGTTCCTACCCATCATGCGACTGAGCGACGATCTCTCACATCTGACCGACCACGGCATGCGCAGCCATATGCCCTTCCTCGCTCCCGGCCCCGATGGCCCGGTGCTGTTCTGCTGTCGGTCCGGCGGTGACGGCCTGTGGAAGGCGCACTACGTCGGCGACGACGGCCTGCCGCGCCGTCTGCGCACCGGGCTGGCCGACGATGCCGTGGAATGCTCGCCGTCCGCCTGGCACGATCGCACCGGCTGGCACGTGTCCTTCATCGCCGGCGGCATGCGAGGCAATCGCATGTTCCGGCTCTACCGCATGGACGGCCCCACGCTCGACGCCCTGTCGCAACCGGTGACCTTGGCCCAAGCGCGCAGCGGCTTCGTATACCGCGACCGCATGGCCCTGGGCGAGGCCAAGGACTTCGTCCACATCACCGAGCCGGCCGAGGACCAGACGCTGGAGTTCCCCGGTGCCAACATCCTGCGCGTCGGCTACCGCGCCGATCGGCCGGAGCGGTTGCTCATCAGCGGTCGGCGCCTGGACGAGCCCGAACCCTGGACCATCGAGTACGACCTGACCACCGGCGAGCAGCGCCGCGTCATCTGCGACGGCCGTCCCGCCTACAAGTGCGCCATGCTTGGCGACCGCGTGCTCTACGCCGAGCGGCGCGGCGGTTTCGAGGAACGCGAGGTGGTGGAGGCGCGGAGCACCGAACGCCAGCCGGTCGCCGTCGCACGGAAGGCCGGTGCCAGGGAGGGGGGCGCGGTGGGGAGGCCTTGTAGTGGCTGCGGTGCAAAAAAGGCGGCAGTGCCTCCTGGCTTGATGACCCCCGGCGCCACCCGCCCGTCCTGCCTCGAATGCGTGGAGAAGCACCTCGGCGCGGCAGCGGTCCTCCTGGCCGAGGTCCGCGACGGCTACGCCCATCGCCTGCTGGTCATCGGCCATCTGCACGAAGCCGAGGACGAAAGCCAGGACTGGCCGGCCCTGCACGACGCGATCCGCGACGGCCGCAAGGCCTGGCAGGCGGACGGCGAGAGCCCCGACTGGAACCGCCTGGGCGAACTGGTCGAGGAGGTCCGCCGTGCTGGTTGAGGATCTCCGACTCACCGCGCACAACGCCGGCGCGACCATGGTGCATTGGACCGCGCCCTGGCCCGACGCGGCCTGCTGGGTGTTCGTCAACGGCGAGCACGTCCGGGGACCGCTGACCGCCACCGAGCAGGAACGCTCCACCCGCATCCCGCTCGCCATCGGTCAGGTCGCGGCCATCGAGGTCCACGCCTTCCCCGACACCACGATCCGGCCCGACCCCATCAACGCCGTCCCCAACGCCCGACCTATGTTGCGCTGGAACGCGGTGCCCGAGGCCCTGCGCTACCGCATCTACCACCGCGAACGGGGCGGCACGGATCGCCGCGTCTACGACAAGCCGGCCCAGGCCGATACCCAGTTCTACGAGGTCCGCTGCCCCATCGCCCTCGATGGCCGGGGCGGTCGCTGGCACTTCCTGCGGGTCGAGGCAGTCGACATCTACGGCAACGAATCCACCCGCCTGGCCTGGAGCTACCGCAGCCTCGCGCCGCCCGATCCGCCCACCGGCCTCACCATCGAGCCCGGCGCCACCGCCGGCACCTACACGTTCAGGCTTCAGGTATGAGGCTTCAGGCTTCAGGGCTTCCGCACGGAGCGGATCAGCCCGTTCAAGACTTTCCCTGCCTCCGAGAAGGATTCCGCAAGTGATTTCCAGTGTTCTTCAGCAAGAAAGCCAAGCCGGCATGAAAGGCCCATCTGGTATTCGGCCTCCATCAGAGAGCCGTAGGCCATCTGCAAGTAGTGCGCGTAGTCGGACCGCGAATCTCGGGCACAGCCTTCGACGATATTCGATGCGGCCGAAACGATCGCCCTTCGCACTTGTGATGTCAGCCCAAACTGCTCTGCCTTCGGAAAATCACGCGTTCCCCGATACACGTCGATCACCAACTGATCGACCAACTCGAACGCCCGCAATTTCCGATGATCCCGCATCTCAATCTCCTATCCATTCAACTTTGGCCAAAGGGCAACCCCGATCAACGCGACAAACGTTGACCGGCAACCCTGAAGCCTGCTACCTGACCCCTGAGGACTGAACAATGGCTACGCCCACCGCTGACAAGCTGCGCGTCTACTTCCCGTCCAAGCACCTCGCTGCCGATGGCGACCCGCTGCCTGCCTTCACCGCCGATGGCGGCACCCTGACCACGATCGTCGACGCCGCGCTCTCGCAGGGCGATGACTACTGGAACGGTGCCCTCGGTTGGTTCGCTGGCGACACCGTCACGCCCGAGTTGCGCGGCGCGTTCTTCCACGTCCGCAGCTCCGTCACCGGCACGCTCACCCTCAGCCGCGATCTACCCGCCGTGCCCCAGGCCGGCGACAGCTTCAAGCTGGCTCTCGGTGGCAACTACCGCAGCACCCAGGAAACCTTCGGCCTGCTGGTCGGCGGCGTGCTGCCCGAATTGCAGCCCGTAGCCGGGGTGAACATCACCGGCGTCACCATCCGCAAGGCCTCGGCCCTGCTGGGCGAAGGCACGCTGACGATGCAATACACCCGCAGCCAGCAACTCCTGCGCATCCAGATGAACGGCGCGACCCTCGGCATCGGCCTCGATGTCTCGGCCAGCGTCACGGGCGAGACCATCTTCGCCTCCGATGGCCAGGCCTACATCGTGGTCGACGTGAACGCCGCCGCGCTGCCCACGGTGGACCGCACCGACACCTGGACCCTGCAGATCCCCGAGCGCACCCTGACCCCCGACTACGAGGGCTACGAAACCCGCTCCGATGTCGGCGGCAAAACCCGCTACCGCCTGGAGGCCATCCGCAACGACGACCCCGAGGACGCCATGGTCGACCTCACCGTCTTCGTCGCCAAACCCACCGGCAACGCCAGCACGATCGCGAGCGGCGGCATCGCCCTGGCCGATGCCTCCTTCGATGTGGCCGATGCCAGCACCTGGCCGACGCGGGGCTTCTGGATCAAGAACACCACCGTCAACGGCGGCGCCGGCGACTGCCGCTACGTCAACTACCGCAGTGGCAACACGCTCTACTGCCTCGGCGTCACCTGGGCCCGGCTCAACTTCGACGCCGGCAGCCAGGCCATCCAACCGGGCGACGCGATCACCGACGCCGTCAGCGGCGCCACCGCCATCGTCGACCAGGTCGCGGTGACCTCCGGCAGCTGGGGCACGTCGGACGCCGCCGGCACGCTCCTGCTCAAACAGGTCGCCGGCAGCTTCGGCGACAACCACGCCCTCCAGGTCGGCGGCATCACCCACGCCACCGCCAATGGCAACGCGGTCCTCGGCCTGCGCGACTACAGCGCCGTCACCTGGGCCACCGGCCAGACCCTGGAACCCATGGCCGACGTGGACATCGGCGCCAACAAGCCGGCCAACGAGCAATACGCCAACCCGGCCAGCGAGGCCATCGCCCCCGAGGGCGTGACCTTCACCGATGCCTCGGGCGGCGGCAACATCATCGCTCTCGGCAACTTGGATGCCGGCAAGCTGCACGGCGTCTGGCGCCGCGAGTGGATCATGGACGGCCACCAGTCACGCAGCGGCATCCCCGCCGACACCCGGTACTCCTGGAGCTGAGGTCAGGCTTCAGGTGTCAGTCCTCAGGCTTCAGGGTTGCCCGCTCAACCCCAACCGGCCTACCACGCGCGCAGCACGCACGAAAGACTTCCGATGAACCAACAGCATGGATCGCGCAGCCCTGAAGCCTGCCGCCTGAGGACTGAAGCCTGATGCCAACGGGTAGGGATTTCGACAACGCCTTCAGCTGGGACTTCACCGCGTACCCAGGGGGCACCC
>CAZTGE010000021.1:0-40374 GCA_964612995.1 uncultured candidatus Brocadiaceae bacterium
CATGCCGACCTGGTGATCGGCGCTCCCGGGGCGAGCTTTGAGTCGCCCTGGCCCGATGCCGGATTCCCCCTTGCCATGTGATGCGCGGGCATAACCTGCGCCGCTCGTATCGGAAAGCCGGCACAGGGTTTCCGCTGCGACCACTGTTCACGATCACCGCTGCGAAGAGAGCTGTATGGCAGTCCACATCCGTCTGGCACGACACGGCCGCACCCACCGCCCCTTCTACCGCGTGGTCGCCATAGACCAACGCGAGCATCGCGAAGGCAGGGCCTGCGAGATCCTCGGCACCTATGACCCGATGCTCAGCGAAAAGAACATCACGGTCGACATCGATCGCGTGCACGCCTGGATCCGGCAGGGCGCCCAGTACACCAACAACCTCGCCGCCGTGCTCGCCTTCGGCGGCTACGAGCTGTACCCCGAGGACGTGCTCGAGCGACGCCAGAAGCACATCGTGCGGCGCAAGGCCCGGCGCAAAGCCCGGCCCAAGAAGGACGGCGCCAAGTGGCAGAAGCCGAGCCGGCGCTCCGTGCGCAAGCATCGGACGCAGCTGAAGGCCCAGCACAAGACCCAGCTCGCCGCCGAGCAGGCCAAGCAGGCTCCGACCACCGAGGAGTGATCCTTCCCGGCACGAACCGGACGCGAGCAGACGGCGGGCCCCACGGCCCGCCGTTTCGCGTTTGGCCGGCGGGCGGTTGCCTCTGCGGCCAGCGCGGCGATCCTCTGATGATGCGGCCGATGTCACGGATGACGGTTCTGCTGACGGTGACGCTCCTGGGGCTCGTGGCCGTTGAGGCCCCGCCACCGCCCGGTCCACTGACCCCGTTCGGCCTGCTCGGCGATGCGCAGCCGTATCGGCCGGCCCCGGAGCATTACGCCTGGATCAGCTACCTGCAGGGCACGGCTCGCGACCGCACGGACAGCGATACCGACTACAACGTATGGGAACTGCGCGCCGGAGCCGGCGGCCCCCTCGCGGCGAGTGCGCCGAGCACCAGGGACTGGCAGGTCGACTACACCGCCACCGCGGGCTGGCGCGTGCACCAGGATGGCAGCTACGACAGCGCGGACATGTTCCTCACCCATGGCTCTTTCGCCCCGAGTGCCGCGCTCAGCCTGAGCCGCAGCTGGGGCGTGGCGGCACGAGCCGACCTGCGCTTCGGTGATTCCCGCGATGGCCGGGTCCGCTTCGCCCCGGCGGGCAGCGCTGCACTGGTCCACGACAGCGGTGATCGCGCCCTCCTGCTCGGGGTCAGCTACGCCACCCTCACCGGCGACGCGATCACCGAGAAGCGCCTGCTGCCGCTGATCGAATTCCATGCCATCCACGGTCCGGGACTGCGGATGGTGCTCGGTTTTCCGCGCACCGAGCTCTACTGGTCGCCGCGCCCGAGCAGCGACATCAGCGTCCGTTACCGCTTCCCGTACGACGCCGAGTTCCGGCTGGCCCAGGAACTCGGAGTGCAGTTGGGCCTCGAGCTGCGCGGCTGGAACCACGCGCGCGCCTGGGCCGGGTGGAGCGAGAGCGAACGTTTCTATGTCCAGGAGCGCGGGGTGGCCCTGATGCTCGGCTATCGCCGCGAGACCTGGCGCATCCAGGCCGGACCGGCACTGTCCTTTCGCGAGGAATGGCACGTCGGCGCCAGGCGCGATACGGCGGAGCGCATCGCCAGCGTCGACGAGGGTCTCGGTTTGTTGCTCACCGGTGCGGTCCGTTTCTGATATGCGCTCCGGAACCCGGGTGATCGAACTGCGTGTGTGCGCGCGCGCCTTCTCCGGTGAAGCGGGCGATCCCGACCATCGGCTGACACCGCATCTCGCCCGGACGCTCGGCTGTCCACCCGACGCGGTGGGCGACTACCGCATCCTGCGCCGGAGCATCGACGCCCGGCGCCGCGGTGAACCGGTCCTGCTCTACCGGGTCGAGGTCGCCCCGGCTCAGCAACGGCTGCCGGATCCACCGGATGCGGAGCACTTCCTGTATCAGCTCACGCCACGCGCGCCGCTGCCGCAGGGCGCGGTGGTGGTCGGCACCGGACCGGCGGGACTGATGGCGGCCCACCTCCTCTCGGTGCACGGCTGCCGTCCGCTGGTGCTCGACCGTGGGTGTGATGCCCGACGACGCAGCGAGGACGTGGAGCGCTTCCTCACCGCACGCTCTCTCGACCCCGAGAGCAATTACCTCTACGGCGAGGGCGGCGCGGGCACCTTCAGCGACGGCAAACTCTACACCCGCGTCCGCGACCCTCGAGCGGCATTCATGCTCGCGACGCTGGTCGCGGCCCGGGCTCCGGCGAACATCCGTTACCACGCCCACCCGCATATCGGCTCGGATATCCTGCCCCAGGTCGTCGCGCGGCTGCGCGAGCGGATCATCGCCCAGGGCGCCGAGTTCCGTTGGCGGACCCGGGTCAGCGACCTCGTGATCGAGAACCGCCGCTGTGTCGGCGTGCGCACCGCAGCGGGGGAGACCATCCGCGCGCCCTGCGTGATCCTGGCCACCGGCCACAGCGACCGCGCGCTCCTGCGCCGCCTGCTCGCCGCAGGTCTGAGCGCACAGGCCAAGGGCTACCAGCTCGGCTGCCGTATCGAGCACCCGCAATCGCTGATCGATCGGGCGATGTATGGTGATCCGCAGCTGCGCGAGGTGCTCGGCGCGGCCGCCTACCAGCTCAATGCCAGGGGTACCGCCACGGCCGGGGTGACCAGCTTCTGCATGTGCCCTGGCGGCGAGGTGATGCCGATCAGCACCGGTGATGGCTTGTGCACCAATGGCATGAGCCGCTACGCGCGCGCGGGCGCCTTCGCCAACGCGGCGCTGATCACCGCGCAGCCGGCCACCGGCGCGGCGGCGTTCGACCGGCTCGACGCGCTCGAACAGCAGATCGCCGCAGCCGGGGGCGGCGGTTTCGCCGCACCGGCACAGCCTGCCGCGGCCTTCCTCCGCGGCGAGCACGCCACACGGCTGCCGGCGTCGAGCTATCCCCTCGGTCTGCGACCGGCCCGGCTCGACCAACTGCTCGACCCCGCGACCCGCGACGCCCTGCGCGCTGCGCTGCCGGTGTTCGCGCGTCGCATTCCCGGCTTCATCGACCACGGCCTGCTCATCGGCATGGAAACCCGCGTGTGTAGTCCGTTGCGCTTCGTGCGCGACGCGCAGACCGGCGCCGCGTCGATCCCGGGGCTCTACATCGCCGGCGAGGCCGCCGGAGCCGCCGGAGGCATCGTCTCCGCCGGCATCGATGGATTGCGTCTGGCCGAGGCAATCCTCACCGGCCGGCTCGGCGACCGACGCGCCACCGCGCACTGAGCAGAGCACGGGCACCGCCGCGCTCCGCGCGCAGGGCGACTCAAAGCTCGCATATGAGGGCCATGCCTCGCCTCCACCTGCGTCACTATGACCCGAGCACCAAAGAGAGCCGGGCGGTTTGACGCAGGTGGAGGCGACGCAAGGCATGCCGACCTGGGGATCGGCGCTCCCGGGGCGAGCTTTGAGTCGCCCTGGCTCCGCGCGGCCTTTGGGCGTGGCATTGGCGCCAGGCCCGGCTAGCGTTCCCAGGGTGAGCATGCCCTCCCCGGCCTCCACTGTTGCGGACCGCCAGACCCACGCGATCGGCGACGGGGCCGGTCCCGCGGAGACGGGCGAACCGGCCGCGCCCACGCGCCCCGCGGACGGCGATTTCACCTGGCCAGCTGGCATGCTGGTGCTGATTCCCGTCTACAACCATGGCCGCACGGTGGCCCGGATCGCGCGCGAAGCGCTCGAGCTCGGCGCGCCGGTGTTGGTTATCGATGACGGCAGCACCGATGGCAGCGGCGACGCCGCCGCGGCGGTGGGAGCCGAAGTCGTGCGCCTGGAACCCAACCAGGGCAAGGCGCGGGCCCTGTCCCACGGGATGGCATTGGCCGAGGAGCAGGGATACGATCGGGTGCTCACCTGCGATGCCGACGGCCAGCACCCGATCAGCGAGGTCGAGCGCGTGGCGCGGGGGGCGAGCGACCCGCGCGCCCTGTACCTCGGTTGTCGCGACATGCGCGGCGCGCCGGGCATCAGCCGTTTCGGCCGCTTCTGTTCGAATTTCTGGTCCTGGGTCATGTGTGGCATCTGGCTCGGCGACACCCAGTCGGGCCTGCGGGTCTACCCCCTGCCGGCGGTCAACCGCCTGCGCGTGCGCGCCGGCCGCTACAGTTTCGAGATCGAGGTGCTGATCCGCGCCGTGTGGTCGCGTATCGCCGTGCACCCGATCGCGGTCGAGGTGCTCTATCCCGAAGATCGGGTGAGCCATTTCAACAAGTTCACCGACAATCTGCGTCCGTTCGGACTGTTCGCCCGTCTGCTGCTCACCCGCCTGGCCCCTGGCCGGCGGCGTCTGCGCCTCGACGATGAGACGCACACATGAATGTGCCACCATCCCCCCGGGCCTGCCCACGCTGCTCGGGCTTCGGGTGGGTGCCGACGCAGGGTCCGGATAACTGGTATGAACACGACTGGCGGCTGATGCTCGATCCCTCGGTCGCCTGGGAGCCCTGTCCCCGCTGTCGTAGCGAGCACCCCCTGGCCCGGCTGCAGCGCAATCTCGCACGCATGCTGATCGCTCGTTTCGAGGGCATGGCCACCTCCTGGATCGATAACCATGGTTGGCGTCGCGCGGAGCTGCCCCGCGATCAGGTGCTGCTGCGCTGGCGCGATATCGCCTGCGTCGGGCCGGAGCGCACAGACACCGGTTGGATGCTGGTCAGCGATCTGGGGATCATGCGCGGACTGGCGCGCGAACGTCTGGCCTATCACTGCACTCAGGCCGGGGCCCCGCCGTTGCCGGCATGAACCGTTGCTCGGTGCGCTGGAGCCAGCGCTCGATCGCCCGCGACAGCCAGCGTTCCTGCAGCCGGCGTGGCAGATCCGCGGGCGCACGCAGGGGCGGGCCGTAGACCACCTCCAGGCGCATGCGGTCCAGCCCCGGAAGGATCCGACCGCGCGGCCAGATGGCATCGGTGGCGTGGAGATAGACCGGGACCACCGGCACCCCGGCGCGGCGGGCGAACACTGCCGGTCCGCTGCGCAGACGGCCCAGTCGCCCGGTGCGGGTGCGGGTGCCTTCGGGAAAGATCAGCACGGCGAAACCGGAGCGCAGGTGTTCGACCGTCCGACGCATGATCGCCAGCTGGGGTTCGTCGCGATCGACCGGCAGTGCACGGAAGGCGAGCAGGAACTCGCGCGCAATCGGCAGACGCCAGAGGTCGCGGCGGGCGAAGAAGCTGATCGGACGCCGACCGAAAGCGGAGACCGCGATCGGATCGAGGAAGCTGCGATGGTTCGATGCGAACACACAGGGGCCGCAGAACGCGCCGGGCGCCGCGCGCACGCGGACGCGATAGAGGAAGCGCATAAGCGGGCGTATCAGCAACGGCGCGATCGTTAGCTGGATCAGATGCGGCAGGTCGTACCGCACGGCTGGACCGGCCACCTCCTGGCTGTCGCAGTACATCGCTCGTGCCCCCCTTCGCGTCCGTCGCAGCGTTGGTCAACGAGCGTGCGCCCGACGTCGCGCGAGCATAACCGCGGCGGCGGCGGTGCAATGATGCCACTGCCGTTCGCACCAGGGCCGCTCAAAGCTCGGGTTGACGGGGTCACAACATGGGTCCATCGCATGATGGACCCATGTTGTGACCCCCTGTTTCCATGCCGAGCTGGTGCTCGGCGCTCCCAGGGGCCGAGCTTTGAGCGGCCCTGCCGTTCGCACCCCAGGCCGACTCAAAGCTCGCACATGAGGGCCATGCCTCGCCTCCACCTGCGTCACTACGACCCAAGCACAAAAGAGAGTCGGGCGGTTTGACGCAGGTGGAGGCGAGGCAAGGCATGCCGACCTGGGGATCGGCGCTCCCGGGGCGAGCTTTGAGTCGCCCTGTTCGCACCCCCTGCTTGACGGTGGCACGGCTGATCGGTGGCGGTAGTATCCGCGTGTGAGCGTTCGAGCCCCGACCCTGGTCGCGCTGCTCGTCCTCGTTCTCCTGCCCCAGACCTCCTGGGCTGTCGAGGAGGACGCGGCCGAGCGACCGCGCTTCTTCACCGTGGGCACTCCGTGGCAGATCCGCCGCGACGCCGAACGCCTGATCGAAGATCTCGCAGCCGGCCGCGGCGCGGAACGCGACCTCCTCGCCCGGGTCCAGGCCCTGCTCGAAGAACACGGCCAGCGCCATCTTTTCGATCAAGGCCGGTACGCCACCATCAGCCAGATCCTGGCCACGCGCATGGCCGCGGTCGACCTGCTCGAGCGCTACGTCGAGCTCTACGCCCCACAGGCGCAACGCGCGATCGGCGTTCTGCTCGAGCAACGCCCTCTGCCACAAGAGCGCCTGATCGCGCTCGCGGCAACCTACCCGGGCACCACGGCCGCGATCGCCGCCTGGCGCCGACTCGCCGACCTCGCCTGGGACCGCGGGCACCTCGGCAGCTTCGTCCGCTACGCCCGTCGCGCCGATGACGCGGCCCACCCGGTACGCGGCGAACGCTTGCGGGCCGCGCGCGCGCTGCTCGCGCCCGAGCCGCCGGCCGACCTGCCGCTGACCCTCGAACACAGCACCCGGATCTGGGCGCTGACCGACCTGCCCCCGCCCCCGCCCTTCCATCCCGGTGGCCGCATCGCCCGGCTACGGGCCCAGCAGCGCGAGGAGATAGGTGAGCCGCACACGACGGGATTCGCCTTCAGCCGCGGCGATGGTAGCGCCATGGCCGCCTGCGACGGACGCAACCTGCTGCTGTTCGACCCGCTGGTCGGCAAGCAGTTGGGGCCGGTGCTCAAGCTCACCACCAGCCGCCAGGAACAGCCGGTCGCTCCCGCGTACGCCCCGGGCGTGTTCGTGACCGTGCTGCGCAACGGCGATGGCTACCCGGCGATGGTGGCGGTCGACGATGAAGGCCGGATGCTCTGGCGCCACGTCGAACAGAGCGTGGACGTCTGGGGCTCACTCAGCGCACCTGCGATCAGCGAGAACGTCGCCGCCTACGCCGCGCTGGTCCGGGCTGGCGGCGGGCACGAGCTGCACCTGTTCGGTCACGACCTGCGCACCGGTGAGCCGCTGTGGCGCAAGCGCGTGGGCAAGATCGCCATCCGCAATCGCAGCTTCTACTTCCGCCCACCCCATCCGCCCAGTCTGTGCACGCATCAGGGCTCCTTCGCGGTGCTCTCCAACAGCCGGTTCCTGATCCTGGTCTCCAATCGCGGGTCGATCGAAGCGATCCATGACTATCAGGGCGACGACGGCCGCGAATTGGAGCAGCCCGACCTCGGGCCATTCGGAGTCGAGGCGGAACTGCGCGAAGGGCGCATTCTCAGCGACGGCGTGCATCTCGTCGCCGCACCAGCCGATCGCTCGGGTCTGCTGGTGCTCGGCCCCGACGGCCAGGGCCTGCAGCACTACGATGACGAGGGTTCCGGCGATGCGCTGGTCGATGCCGCTGCCGGCCGCGCCCTGTTGGTGGGCAAGCGCGTGACCTGCGTCGACCTTTCGCGGATGTTGCGTCTGTGGACCCACGCCGGCTGTCCCGACGAAGCGGCGATGGTCGGCGGGACCCTCGGTCGCGAGCGGGCGCTCGTCCACTGCGGCACCCAGCTGAGCATCCACGATCTGGATACCGGCGAACAGCGCTCCGGCCGCACGCTCACACCGGATGAACGGGTGGCGGTGGTCGGCGGCATGCTGGTCTCGACCCAGGTGCAGACGGACAACGAACGCCCGGTGGCGCAGCTCATCTCCGGTTTCGGCCTGCCGCAGAACCTCGAACGACTGCGTCAGGCCGCAGCCGAGGACCCGGACGATTTCACGCCGTTGTTGGCGCTGGCCTCGCTCCACCGCGCGCGTGACGAACACGAGGCCTCGCTGCGCTACACCCTGCGCGCCCTGGCGCTCGGCGCGCCGGCACGCCACGGCCGTGCCGCAGCCCGGGCCAGCGCCAGCGCGATCCAGGTCGCCCTCGGTGACCCCGAGGCCTTCACGCAGACCCTCGCCGACCTCCAGGCCCTGGCCGAGCATGTGCCGAGCATCCGCGAGGAGATCCGTTGGTGGCAGGCCCGTCACGCAGAACTCTCGGGCCAGGACGCGCTCGCCGCGCGCCGCTATGCCGCGCTGCTCGACGCGCGTGGCAGCATGACCTTCCCCGAAGGGGCCGAGATCCGCCTGGCCACGCTGGCCCGGCTGTCGCTGGCCCGGGTCCGTGGCCAGCAGGCCGCGCTGCTGTTTTCCGATCGCAGGCCGGTCTCGCGCGCGACCGCAACGACGAGCTGGCACGCACCGGTCGCCTTCCTCGAGCGTCCGCATGTCGCCGGCGAGGTGGTGATCACCTTCGACGGCGGCTTTCTCACCGCGCGCGAGCTGGACAGCGGAGAGATCCGCTGGCGACGCGATCAGGCCGAACACCACAAGGCGATGCTCGGGCTCCAGGCCCTGCCGGATACCGGCGCCGATCCCGCCGATCCCGCCGCGCCCGGTGCGCCGATCCGCGTGCTGCCCGGAACCGCGGCCGACGCCGCCGGCTTCGCCGATGGCGATCGCCTGTTGCGCTTCAATGCCACCACCATCGACGAGTTCACCGATCTGGTCAACGCAGTGGCGGCGATCGACGTTGGCTCCGCGTTCACCGCCGAGGTCGGTCGCCCGGGGCCCGATGGCACGCTCGAACGCCATGCCCTCACCGGCCGCCTGGGCACCTGGCTCGCCGGGGTCGCTGCGGCCGGGCCGGAGACGGTGCTGGTGCGGCGGCTGATGCCACAGCCCGATGCGCCCGGCACCGGGGTGCTGATCCCCGACACCACCGACCACCCCTATGTCGAGGCCTTCGACGTCAGCACCGGGCGCCCCCTGTGGCACCATCCCCTGCCGAAGCAACAGCCTGGCAGCAGTGAACGCGCCCCGCGTGTCCTGCTCGCCGATCCGGGTATGTGCGTCATCGCCCACACCGACCGCATCGTCGCCTATCGCTTCCGTGATCCGGCTGTCGACGCGTCCGAACCAGCCTGGCAGCTGCCGCTCGCCGTCGGCGGAGCCGAACACATCGCCAGCCACGGGTCCGAACACCTGGTCGTCCACGACGAACGCAACGCCCGCCTTCACGTCTTGCGTCTCTCCGACGGGGTCCAGGTCTGCTCGCTGCCGCATAGCGGCGACGAGGGCTATCTGCTCGACGGAAACAGCGCCTATACCCTGCTGCCCAGCGGTCGCCTCGCACGTTGGAGTCTCGCCACCGGCGCACTGCACTGGCGTAGCGAGGAGCGCGAGCTCGACGCTCTGGCGGTCAGCGGCGACAACCTCTGGGTCCGCTCGCGCACTGGCGGGCTGCTGTTGCTCGACATCCACGACGGACGCATACGGCAGCGTTTCACCGGCTTCCCTGCGATCCACGGTCTGGTCATCAGCGATGACACCCTGGTGATCCACGCCGACAACGAGGATCACCAGGCGGTGCTCGCCGGGATCGGGCGGCGCGGCGGTGCGCGCCTGTGGACCCGCCCCCTGCCACCCCGTCTGCAGCTGGTCGGCGAGCTGATGGTCACCGGCCAGGGCGTGGCCTGCATGCTCGACGCGCTCGATGAACAACCCGGACTGCTGGTGCTCGATCGCTCCGGTGAGCCGATCGGAGCCCAACTGCTCGATCCCGACGAACGCGTGGTGCCGACCACGGCAGGCATGCTCGGCTACGGGCCGCAAGGCCTGCACCTGCACCGTCTGCCGGAGGTCACACCCGGCGCGCCGCTGCCCTGCCCCACACTCGAGGACGCGCCGGAATTCGACGTGGCAGTCCAGCGATCGCTCGAGCGACTCACCTTCACCCCGGTCGACGCCGGTGCGATCGCCTTCGGCCGCATTGGCCATCACCTGCTCTGCGTGGCGCGCCTGGATGCAGACGCGGCCCCGTTGCGGGTGTTCCTCGGCGAGGCCGGGCCGGCGATCGATCCCCGAGGGCAAGCGGTGGTGTTCCGCTATCAACGCGCTCCGGACCTGATGCCCCACCCGGGCGGCTGGCAACCGCGCCAGACGGTGATGGTGCCCGGCGACGACGACATCCGTTACCTCGCCATGCGCTTGAGCCCGTCGGCCCTGCGTCCGCTCGACGCCCGCCTGGTGGTCCACGCCGAATCCACCGCCGCCCCCCCGCCGGTGCCGTGGTGGTACCGCCCGATCTGGCATCCGGTGCCCTGGCAAGCGCCGGAGACGGGCGACCTGCCGCCGGCTCTGCGCCAGGGAGGCACGGCCCCGTGATCGTCGGCCTGGGCACCGACCTGATCGCCGTGGACCGGGTGCGCCGGGTCCATCGCAAGCACCCCGAACGCTTCCTCAGCTGGATCTACACGCCGGAGGAGCGCGCCCATTGCCTGCGTGCCCGCGACCCGGCCGAACGCCTTGCCGCCCGCTGGGCGGCCAAGGAGGCCTGCATGAAGGCCCTGGGCACCGGCTGGTCGTCCGGGGTCCAGTTCGCCGATATCGCCGTGCTCAGCGCCCCGACCGGCGCGCCGCGTCTGGCGCTGGCTGCCGGTGCGGCCGAACGCGCGCGGGCACTGGGCGCGACCAGCTTCCATCTCAGTCTATCGCATGCCGACAACATGGCGTTGGCCACGGTGATCCTCGAAGGCACATGAGCCTCAAGCACTCTGCTCCTTCACAGCGGGGCAGTGCCTTCCTCTGGCGAGCGACGACAGAGGCGCGTGGGGGGCGGAGCCAGCATCGCAATGCGATAGCAGTCCGCGGTGGGACCTGCGGCCAGCGGAGCGCGACGAGCGACAGCGAGGAAGCTGGGGCGCGGCGAAGCCGCGAGGGGCAGCGCCCCCTCTGAAAAGAGCCTCAAGCGACCGGCGTCGGCGGGTCCTCCACTCGGGAACAGGCCGGGGCGCGCGTCCACCCTACCGCGAGCACGAACGCCAGCTGTGCCAGCGGCAGCAGGGCGCTGAGCCAGAGGTAGATCGGGTGGCCAGCGAGCGGATCGGTGGGGACCAGGACCACCAGCGGCAGCCACCAGGCGGTGAGCCACTGCAGATAGAAGACGATCGCGTCGACCTGCGCGACCAGGCCGGCAAACATCGCCAGTGCCGCGATGGCCGGCAGCAGTGCCGGCAGGTGGCCGATGCTCAGCACCAGCACCCGTTGCCACCGCCGCTGCAGTGAACCGGTAAGCGCATCCAGCCGGACGCTGTACCACAGGCCGATCAGGCAGAGCGCGAGCAGGGCCCACCCGAGCAGGGGAATGCGGCCGATACGCAGCGCCAGCCAGCTCGCGATCAGGATCCAGAACCAGTACATCCCCACCAGACTCGCGGCGCGTGCGATGGTCTTCGCTGCACTCATTGCGGCCCGGCCCCCGTCTCCAGCACCGGCTCGAGGCTCTCTCCACTCGCGAAGTCGGATGGCACCAGCAACGTGCGCTGGGGTACCAGATCGATGCCCTCACGTGCGTAGGCCTTCCACACCGCGGTGGCGCAGGTGGCGATACGCGGATCGCGCTTGTGGGCCATGGTGTGGAAGGTGGTGCAGAGCATGGTCCGGCCGTAGGCGGCGGCGCGGCGGCGGACGGCCGGATCGCAGCGCACGCGCATCACTTTGACGTGCTGGTAGGCCGGTCCGCCGATCCCACGCCGCTCGAGCAGCTGCTCCAGGCTTTCGAGATAGAAGCCAGCGTGCAGGTCCTGGCCGAGGAACAGGTCCGGCTCGAGACACAGGGCGACGTGGGTCCAATAGCCGTAGGGCGAACCGGGACGCGCGCCGAGCAGGATGTCGCCCGGCTCGAGACATTCCGGATCGATCGCGACCGGCGTGCCGGTCCACGTGCCGGTACCACCGGTCGCGCCGTGACGCAGGAAGTGGCGGATGACGCCGGTGTCGCCCGGGCCGACGCGCCACGGGTCGTCGTCGCCCGCGGCCCAGCAGATGACGACGATGAGCGCGAGAACCAGGACCGCGCTGCAATTGAGCGGCAGCAAGCGCAGCCAGAGGCGCGGACGTGTCGACGCCGGTGTGACGGCAGGTTCTGCGGCCGCGTCGGAGCCGTCTGCTCTCACAGCGCGGCGTAGCCTCCGCTCTCGATCCCCGTCTCCTCGCCGAGGCGACCGATGGCGAACAGGGTCAGGTCGTCCTCCGGCTGACCGCTGGCGAACTCGACCACGTCAGCGGCGATCGCCTGGACCAGATCCTCGGCGTTCATCGCCCCACTGGCGGTGACCAGCTGGCCGTGCAGGCGGCTCTCGCCGTACTCGTGCCCCTCGGCGTCGACGGCCTCGAAGATGCCGTCGGTGAACTGCAGGCACATGTCATTGGGTTCGAGTTCGATCTCGACCGGCTTGAGACTGCGCTTGAAGATCTCGCCGGCGATCAGCCCGACCGCCATGCCCTTCTTGCCGGCACGGCGCAGGATGACCTCGCGCTTGGGGTTGGCGATGAGCATCGGATGGTGCCCGGCGAGCACGATCTGCATCGTGGCCATGCGCGGTTCGAACAGCGCGGCGAATACGGTGATGAACTGCCCCGGCAGCACGTCCGTCTTGATCTCGTCGTTGAGCTGCGAGAGCAGCTGGACCAGATCGGTGGTGTGACGTGAGAGCAGACGCAGCGTCTTCAGCGCCGTCGCGACCACCAGCGCGGCCTGCACGCCATGGCCGCTGACATCGCCGAGCACCAGCAGCACGCGGCCGTCCTTCAGCGGCAGGACCTCGTAGAAATCGCCGCTCACCGCGCTGTGCGGCACGAAATGCACCGCCAGATCGTAGCCCTCGAGTTGGGGCAGATCGGCGAGCATGTTGGCCTGGACATCCTTGGCCCGATTGAGGTCGGCCTCCATCTGCCCCAGGCCGAACACGCTCTCGTCGACCGGATCGCGCGTGCCCTGTTCGCTGCCGAGGTCGTTGACCTTCTGCTGCAGCGTGGCGTTGTCGAGCATCAGCCCGGTCGCCGCCTCGGGGCTGGCGGCCAAGGCCTCGCTCATGGCGGTGATGGTGCGCACCGTGATCCGGCCGTCCTCGCGGGCGACCTCGCCGACCATGGTCCCGCTGTAGGGATTGAGCCAGCCTTCGTCGTTGCGGCCGAAGATGCGCAGCCGCGGCTCGTGTGGCAGCAGACGCATCAGATCGTGGCGCCAGCGGATGCAGGTCAGCTGCTCGAGCGAGAGCAGGGGATTGTCGCGGTAGACCGGATGCTTGCGGAAGTAGTCCTCCGCCGCCTTCTGGTAGCCCTCTTCGGCCGGCATCTCACGACCGGTGTAAGGGTCGATCCACAGGCTGCCGTCGATGGTGGTGACCTGATAGAGCGAGTCGTTCTGGATCCGGTTGATCAGTTCGGGCGGCAGCCGGCGGCGCTGGGAGCCACCCGGTGGGCGACGGGAGCGGCGGCCGGCGATATCGCGACGGCCGACGGTATCGCGACGCGCGCCGGCCTCCCGGCGTTGACCCGTTTCGCGCTGCATCCGGTCTGCGGCCCGTCTCGATCGAGGCGCCATTGAATACGTCCTTACGAGGGATGAGCACGACAGGATGGCTGCCGGGACCTCTCCGGTCAAGCTCTGCGCCAAGGGCCGGGTCGGCCGCAGTCACTCAGCATGGCTCCACTCAGCATGCATCAGTCCCATTCCGGCGCCAGGCCGGGGATCCAGATACGGCTGCCGGGCGGTGGATGGCGGTCCACGTCGTTGGCCAGTTGCAGCGTGCGCCACAGGCGGCCGCTACCGTAGTAGTGGCGGGCGATACCACGCAGGGTCTCGCCCGGTCGGACCTCGTGCCAGCCGCCCGCCGTCGAATCCGGCTCGAGCAGCGGATCGGGCGTATGTCGCGCGGCTGCGCGAACCGACCCGGCCGCGCCGCGCGATCCGACCAGCAGCGCGTAAGCCGGCAGGCAGAGCGCGAGGACCAGGAAGGCGATCAGTGGCAGACGGTTGTCCATCGCCCTCTGCTTGCCACGCCGGACCCCTGCCTTTCACCGGCTTGCCCCGAGGCACACCCCTTGTGCAGGGCTGCCTGCGGGTGGCAGGGCGACTCAAAGCTCGCCCCGAGAGCGACGATCACCAGGTCGGCATGCCTTGCGTCGCCTCCACCGCGTCAAACCGCCCGGCTCTCTTTGGCGCTTGGGTCGTAATGACGCAGATGGAGGCGAGGCATGGCCCTCATTTGTAAGCTTTGAGTCGCCCTTCCTGCGGGTGGGCCGCGCTGGCTTGCCCGCCGCGGCGCCCCCCCTATCGTGCTCGGCTCGCGCGGAAGCAGCAGGCCCCTTCCGCGCCAAGGAGTACCGATGCCCCGTCACACCCGCCTCATCCCCCTGGCCGGAGCCGTCGCCCTGAGCGCCGGGCTGAGCGCCTTCGAGATGGATCAGGTGCTCACCGGTGAGCTCCTGGTCGAAGGGGTCAACCGCAACAACTACACCGACGGTGAGGACGCCCGCAACGATCGTGTCTCCAAGATGCAGATCCGCGCCGCGCTGGGCACCGAAATCGAGTTCGACGACCGGGCGATGATCAAGCTCGGCTTCGTCTACGACGCCGAAGGCGGCGATCGCTCGGATCCGGACGAGGACCTGCGCGAGAGCGTTACGCTCAACGACGCGTATCTCCAGCTCAAGCAGTTCATCCGCCCGGAGCTGCATGTGCGCATCGGTCGCCAGCCGGTGGCCTGGAATCTGCGCAAGAACGACGGCGGCTTCATCTACGACAGCCGCGCCGACGATCCGGTGGTCACCCGTTGGGACGGTGTGCGCGCCTACTGGGAGGTCGACAACTTCACCATCTCGCCGTTCGCCTTCATCATCGACGAGGCGACCGAGCCCGATCCAGACACCGGCGAGCGCGGCAGGAACTCGGACGACACCTACTTCTGGGGCATCACCGGCGATTGGCTACCCGACCGCATGGGCGATGACCGGATGTTCCTCACCGGCTCGCTCAGCGTGGCGCGCAAGGTGCCGCTGGCCGGGGGCGAGACCGGCGACGAGCTACATACCTACTACGCCGGTGCCGAGTGGAAGCTGGCCCACGACATCGACCTCTACGCCGAAGGTGGCGTGCAGGACGGCGAGGTCGACAACAGCCGCGATTTCAGCGGCTGGGCCCTGAGCGTCGGCGCGCAGTGGGCCTTCCCCGACGCGTCGCTGAGCCCGGTGATCAACGCCCAGTACGACCACTTCTCCGGCAACGAGGACGGCGACGACGACTACAAGGCCTTCGTCGTGCCCTGGGAGGGCGTCAGCGACACCTACATCGTCGAGCACGAACGCTACGGCGAGCTGAGCGAACTGCTGGTCGGCAACCTCGAGGCCGTCAAGCTGACCATCGAACAGGCCTACTTCGAAGAGATCCTCACGCTCAAGGCGGTCTACGGATACTACAAGACCGTCGAGGATGTCGGCGGCGAGAACGATTTCGGCAACGAGTTCGATCTCACCCTGTCCTGGAAGTACAACGACTTCACCACCTTCCGTGCCTGGGGCGCCGTGTTCCTTCCGGGAGAGGCCTATCGCGCTGTGGCGCCTGCGAGCGAGACCGACGACGACACGGTGACCCTGTTCGGCATCAGCGGCCACGTGACGTTCTGATCCCCGGCACGCACGCGAGCGCGTGAAGGAGCGGCGAGAGCGACGATGGATTTCTCCCACCTCCACGTCCACAGCCACTACACCCTGCTCGAATCGACCCTGACCGTCGATCGGCTGGTGGCCGCGGTCAAGGACCGGGGGATGGATGCGGTCGCGCTGACCGACCGCACGGGGATGTTCGGCGCGCTGGAGTTCTCCACCGCCTGTGCCAAGGCCGGCATCACCGGCATCGTCGGTTGCCAGGTCAACGTCGCGCCGCTGGGCATGACCGAGCGCACGCCCGATCGCATGCAGCTGGTGCTGTTGGCGCAGAACCCCGACGGCTATCACAATCTCGCCCGGCTGGTGAGCGAAGGCTGGCTCGAGGGCTTCTATTACGAGGCCCGCGTCGATCTCGAGCGCATCGCCCGCTACGCCGAGGGCCTGGTCTGCCTCACCGGCGCCGGACCGGACGGTTTCCTCAACCGCCATCTGCTCGCCGGCGCGACCGAAGAGGCTCGGCGCCAGGCGCAACTGCTGCACGAGATCTTCGGCGACCGCCTGTTCATCGAGATCACCGACCACGGCGTGGAAGGGCCGATCAACGCCCGTGGGGCGAACATCGAACTCGCCCGCGATCTCGGCCTGCCGCCGGTGGCGACCAACTGGGTCCACTACCTCGACCAGCGGGATCACGAGGTCCACGAGGTCCAACTGGCGGTGCAGAAGGTCACCACCCTGTCCGATCCGCGGCGCAAGCGAATGCCCTCGGACCAGTTCTACCTCAAGACCCCGGACGAGATGGCGTGCGTGTTCGCCGATCTGCCCGAGGCCCTGGCCAATACCCGCAAGGTGGTCGAGCTCTGCAGCGACTGCGCCATTCCCACCGGGACCTACCACCTGCCGCATTTCGCCTGCCCGGACAACCTGAGCGATACCGATTACGTCCGCCAGCAGTGCGAAGCGGGGCTGATCCGCCGCTATGGCGACCAGATGCCGGAGGGCGCGCGCGAACGCCTCGACTTCGAACTCGCGACGATCGAGAAAATGGGCTTCGCCGCCTACTTCCTCATCGTCGCCGACTTCATCAACTGGGCCAAATCGCACGGCGTCCCCGTCGGCCCGGGCCGCGGCTCGGCGGCCGGATCGCTGGTCGCCTACGCCATGGGCATCACCGACATCTGCCCCCTGCGTTACGGCCTGCTGTTCGAGCGCTTCCTCAACCCGGGGCGCAAATCGATGCCCGATATCGACATCGATTTCTGCAAGGACGGCCGCGGGCGGGTGATCGATTACGTCGCCGAGAAATACGGTCGACAAGCGGTGACCCAGATCATGACCCTGGGCACGATGAAGGCCCGCATGGCGATCAAGGACGTCGCCCGCGCCTATGAATGGACGCCCGAAGAAGCGCAGGATCTGGCCAACCTCGTGCCCGAGGACCCGGGCGGCAAGCACACCATCCCGGTCTGTCTCGGAAAGAAGGCGCTCAAGGATGGCAGCTACGATGCCTCGGAGCGGATGGTCGCACGCTACGAAAACGACGACCGTACCCACCGGGTGCTCGATACCGCCGCCGCACTGGAGAACCTCGGCCGCTCGCTCGGCGTCCACGCCTGCGGCGTGATCATCGCCCCAGGCCCGGTGCATCACTACGTCCCGGTGTGCCAGGTGAAGGGCAAGCCCGCGACCCAATACGACATGGTCGAAGTCGAGACCTGCGGCCTGCTGAAGATGGACTTCCTCGGGCTGAAGACCATGTCGATCCTCAAAAAGGCCGCGGATATCGCCGCCGCGACCGCGGGTGTGCAGATCGACTATCCCGAGTTGCCGCTGGATGACGCGCAGACCTTCGCCCTGCTCGGCAGCGGCGAGACCCTCGGCGTGTTCCAATGCGAATCCGGCGGGTTCCAGGAGCTGATCAAGATGCTCCAGCCCGACCGCTTCGAGGACATGATCGCGCTGGTGGCGCTCTACCGCCCCGGGCCGCTGATGGCCGGCATGCACATCGACTACTGCGAACGCAAGCACGGTCGCCAGAAGGTGGAATTCCCGCATCCGGTGCTCGAGAGCGTGCTCGAGGAGACCTACGGGCTGTACATCTACCAGGAACAGGTGATGAACATCGCCCGTGAGCTCAGCGGCTTCACCCCCTCCCAGGCCGACGATCTGCGCAAGGCGATGGGCAAGAAGAAGCTCGACGTGCTCGAAAAGCTCAAGCCGCTGTTCATCGATGGCGCCTGGGAGCTGCACCAGTATCCGAAGGACAAGTGCGAGGCGATGTGGGAGAACATCCTCGGCTTCGCCAGTTATTGCTTCAACAAGTCGCACTCGGCCTGCTACGGCCTGATCGCCTACTGGACCGCCTACATGAAGGCGCGGCACTACGCCGCGTTCATGACTGCCAACCTGATCTACGAGATGGAGAACAAGGACAAGATGACCTTGTTCTCGCAGGAGCTCCAGCGCCACGGCGTGCCGGTACTGCCGCCGGACATCAACGAGTCGGGCTGGGAGTTCACCTTCACCGGCGAGGCGGTGCGCTTCGGCTTTGGCGGGGTCAAGGGCGTGGGCCATCAGGCGGCAGAGCATCTGATGCACCTGCGCGAACAGGATGGCCCCTTCGTCTCGTTGTTCGATCTGTGCGAGCGCATCGACACCCGCTGCGTCAACAAGCGGGTGATCGAGCACCTGATCAAGGTCGGCGCCCTGGACACCCTCCACCGCAATCGCCGCGCCTTGTGCGAGGCGATCGACATCGCCTTCGACCGCGGCAGCCGCATCGCCAAAAACCGCTCGCAACAACAGGCCACGCTGTTCGACACCTTCGAGCAGGACGAGACCTTCCGCGCCCAGACCCAGAGCCTGCCCGACGTGCCCGACTGGGCCCTGGGCGAGCGCCTGGCGTTCGAAAAGGCGCTCACCGGCTACTGGATGAGTTCGCATCCCTTGAGCGAACACGCCGAGATCATCGCGCGTCACGCCTCCCACGTCAGTCGTGATCTGGCGCGGCGCCCGCCCGGATCGATGACCATCGCCGCGGTGGTCATCGCCAAGCGCGAGATCAAGACCCGCTCGGGCAAGCCGATGGCGGTGCTGACACTCGAAGACGATCACGGTCGCTTCGAAGCAGTGCTGTTCGCCGGACGCAACAATCGCCGCGGCGAATTCGAGGCGGGCGCCTACGACCGCTTCGCCGCCGACTGCGATCCCGATCTCATCGCGCTGTTCACCGGCAAGGCGGACCGTCGTGAGCGCCGGCGCAGCAGCGCCCCGCCACCGGAGCTCGCGGGCGATGGCGAGGACCCGGGCGCGGCGGGCGGCGATGCTACCGAGCCGGAGGAGCTGCCCTCGTTGATCGTCGAGGAGATGGTGCCGGTCGAGCTGGTCCACGAACGGCTCACCCGCGAGGTCGTGATCGCGGTCGACGCCCTCGAGACGCAGAGCGAGCAGCGGATCGCCGGCACCGCCACCCTGCTGAAGGAGCACCCCGGCCACTGCCCGGTCTCGCTCGCGGTCCAGACCGATGCCGACGTGCTGCTGACCCTCGCCGCCGGCGACCGTTGGCGCATCCATCCCACCGCCGAGCTGATCACCGGCCTGCGCGCGATCTGGGGCGAGCGCGCAGTTACCACGGTGACCGGTCGATGATCCTCTCCGCCACCGGCCTGCACAAACGCTTCGGCGCCCACACCGCCTTGCACGCGGTCGATCTGCAGCTCGAGGCCGGCGAGGTGGTGGGCTTCCTCGGCCCCAACGGTGCCGGCAAGACCACGACCATGCAGATCCTCACCGGCTACATCACGCCGACTGCCGGCTCGGTGATGATCGACGGCATCGATCAGCGTGCTGACGCCCAGGCCTGCCGTCGGCGTATCGGCTATCTGCCCCAGGACCTGCCTTTGTATCGCGAGATGCACGTCGCGGGGTATCTCGATCATGTCGCCCGGCTCAAGCAGGTCCCGCGCTCCGAACGCCGGGCCCAGGTGCTCCAGGCGATGGAACGCACCGGCCTGCGCGAAGTCGAACGCCGACACATCCACAAGCTCTCCGGCGGCAACCGCCAGCGCGTGGGGCTGGCCCAGGCGCTGTTGGGCGATCCGCCGATCCTGATCCTGGACGAAGCCACGGCGGGGCTCGACCCGGCCCAGGTGGCCAACTTCCGCGACCTGATCCGACAGCTGGCCACCGGCCACACCATCCTGCTCTCGACCCATATTCTCGGCGAGGTCGAGCGCTGCTGCGACCGGGTGGTGATGATCGATCGCGGGCGCACGATGCTCGATGAAACGGTAGCCGCGCTGCAACAGCGGGCCCACGAGATCAGGCGGGTGCGCCTGCGCCTGAGCGTCGATCCCGCTCCTCTCGCTGCGGACCTGCAGGGGTGTGCCTGGATCACCCGCTGTGAACGCGATGACGACGCGCTGGTGGTCGACCTCGATCCCGAGGCGCAGGCGCAGCTGGTCGAGCGCGCCTGTGCCCACGGGGTGCTGCTCGAGCTCCAGCCCTGGCGCCGCAGTCTGGAAGAGGTGTTCCGCGACCTGATCAGCCGGAGCCGAGATCCGGCCAGCCCAGCAGCAGACCGATGTAGCTCAGCAGGGCCAGCAGCAGCAGCGCCCCCTCCCAACGATCCAGCGAACGCTGGGTGACCAGCAGGGGCAGGAGCAGCAGCGCGAAGCCGCCCATCCACCAGTAGTCCCAGCCGAGGTTGCTGGCGTTGACCGGGATCGGGATCACCATGGCAGCGATGCCGACGATACAGAAGACGTTGAAGATGTTCGAGCCGACCACGTTGCCGAGAGCCATCTCGCCATGCCCGCGGCGCACGGCCTGGATCGAGGTCGCCAGTTCGGGCAGCGACGTGCCGAGGGCCATGACGGTCAGGCCGATGACCCGTTCGCTCATGCCGATCGCGCGCGATAGCGCCAGGGCGCCACTGAGGCTGACATCGCCAGCGACGCACAACAAAGCCGCCCCGACCACCACCAGGCCGAGTCCGGCCCAGACGTTGCTCACCGGCCGGTCGTGTTCGATCACCTCCTGCACATCGACCTGCCCCGTCCGGACCGCCAGCACGGTGAAGGCGATCAGACCACAGACCAGCACCAGACCCTCGCCCCGGTCGATCATCGCACCCTCGCCGCTGACGCTGAACACGATCAGCAGAGCGAAGGCCAGCAGCATCAAGGGGTAGTCGAGTCGGAAGGTACTGCGCGGCACCGCCAGCGGACGCAACAGAGCGGTGATCCCGAGGATCGCACCGATGTTGAAGATGTTCGAGCCGATGACGTTGCCCAAGGCGATGGCCGCAGGCCCGTCGGCTCCGGTCTGCCCCAGCTGCAAGGCCTTGATGTTCGAACCGAGGCTGACCACCAGCTCTGGCAGGCTGGTGCCGAAGGCGACGATCGTCGCACCGATCACCGCTGGCGAGAGGTCGAAGCGCTTGGCCACCTGCACGCCACCGATGACCAGGATGTCGGCGCCCTTGATCAGGACATAGAAGCCAACGACCACGAAGATCATCGCGAGCCACCAGGGTGGAGCGGCATACCAGGTCGGCATGGTCGCATCATGGATCGATGTAGCAGGGAACAAGCACAGCCCCGTGGACATCGACCACGGATGCCCGCAGCCGTGGATACCGGGGCCATGATCCGGCGCAACGACTCAGGGGCTTCGCCCCTACGGTCCTCACCTTGTGAGGACCTACCCCCCTGGCTTTGTCGTGGTTCGCTTGCATCTGCATGCAGATGCAAGCGTGGGCGGATCGGCCAGGCGAAACGTATCCGGCCTCCGGCGGCACTTGCTCCTCGGCCAGACGGCCTGCGGGGCTGCGCATGCGCTCCACGGGCCGCTGGCCCCACTGGGGCCAGCTATCGCCTGCGGCGATACCCGCTTCGCCCACCACTCGGCGCCAGACTCGCATCGTATGCGATGGGGCCCAACATATGGCTGGTAACCACTCATGCCCGATGGGCCTGAGTAGTTCCGATCCTGCGGCAGACCGATCGACACGCCGCGCGGCTCAGCGTGCGCGGCGCGGATCACGCAGGCGGTGGTACGCGGCGAAACGCGCGCACACCGGCGCGTTGGGTGGCGGAAACGAGAGAGCGAGGAACTCCTCCGGGGAGACCCAACGCAGCTCCTGCGCCACCAGCGGTCTGGCACGATGCGGCGCGAACAGGCGGCAGCGGAAGCAATGGTAGCTGCAGTAGTGATCGCCGGCGTCGTGATGCCAGCTGACGAAGGGCCGCGCGCTGAGCAGCTCGCAGCCGATCTCCTCGTCGATCTCGCGGGCCAGCGCCTCGCGATCGCTCTCGCCGCGCTCGCGCTTGCCACCGACCAGCTCCCAGTAGCCGGCGTAGGCCACGCCATCCTGGCGCCGCGCGACGAGGTACTTCCCTGCGTTGTCGTGGATCAACGCCATGGCCACATGCACACGCGGCTTTCGCCGATCGGTGATCGCCACGCCGTAGCGCGTGCGCGCGCTGGCCACCCGTAGCGGATTGGCGGTCTGAACGAGGCGCTCCGGCTCGCCGCTGAGGCGACAACGCGCGAACCAGGGGCAGAGCGTGCAACGCGGCTCACGTGCCGTGCAGATGGTCGCGCCCAGCTCCATCAGCGCGTTGTTGTAGGCGATCGGCTCGTCGGGATCGACCAGCACGGCCGCGTGCTCCCACAAGCGGCGGCGCTCTCCCGGCAGGCCGTCGCGCCGGCAGTAGACCCGGGCGACGTTGGTGTCGACCAGCGGCACGGCGGCACCGAAGGCGAAACACGCCACCGCCGCGGCGGTGTAGGGGCCGATGCCCGGCAGTTCCTGCAAGGCGGCGGGAATGGTGGGCCAGACGCCGTCGCGTTGTTGCACGATCTCGCGGCAGGTCGCGCGCAGCCGCTCGGCCCGGGAGGGGTAGCCCAGGCCCTTCCACAGACGATGGATCCGAGGGAGCTGGCCGCAGGCCAGATGCGCCGCGTCGGGGTAGGCCTGCAGCCAGCGCCGGTAGTACGGCAGCACCCGGTCGACCTGGGTCTGCTGCAGCATCACCTCGCTGACCAGGATGGCGTACGGGTCGCGCGTCTGCCGCCACGGCAGCGCGCGGGCATGCGCACGATACCAGGCGATCAGCTCGCGTGCAGCAGCGCGCGGATCCGTGCCCATCGCCCCGCCCAGCCCCTCAGCGTCGATGTTGCAGCACCGTGGCGAGCAGTTCGTCGAGCGGCACGGTGGCGAGGCAGATGCACGAGTCGCAAGCACCGTAGTAGATATACACCAGGCCGTCCTTGACCACGTTGGCCGAGGGGAAGACCACACGGGGGATGATCAGGCCGGTGGTCTCGTAATAGGTCTCGGGAGCGAAGATCGGATGCGGGCACCTGGCGATCACCCGGCTGGGGTCATCGCGATCGAGCAGCATGACCCCGGTGCGGTAGTTGGCTGCGGCGTCGACGCCGTGGTAGATCAGCAGATAGCCCTCCGCCGTCGCCAGCGGCGTGGCGCCGGCGCCGATCTTGACCCCCTCCCAGTCCTGTTCGACGGTCGCCACCAGCCTGGGCTCATTCCATGCGCGCAGGTCCGCGGAGTCGGTGACCCAGATCGAAGGATGGTCGAGCCCGCCGTACTGGGCGCCGGTGTAGTGCTGCGGCCGCCGCAACATCGCGTAACGACCAGCGATGCGCTCGGGAAACAACACGCAATCGCGATCGTCCACCTCCGGCGGGGTGACCGGGCCGAGGTCCTCCCAGGCGATCAGATCGCGACTGCGGGCGAGACCCGAACGGTAGAGGTTGGGATCATCTGGGGGCACGAAGCTCGCTTCGGTATAACCGGGCACCCCCACGCCGTTGGGATGGCAAGACGAGGCGTAATTACGGTGGACGTAGGTCATCAGGTACTCGCCGTCTATCGCCACCACCCGCGGATCCTCGACCGTGCCGTAGGGCGTGCCCAGCTGGGCGGCGGTGAACACCGGTTCCTCGCGCACCAGCTCGAAGTGCACGCCGTCGCCGCTGGCGAGCAGGCCGACGTGGCTGTAGAGCGGGGCGAGGCTGGAACAGGCGCGTTCGAGCAGGTAGACGGTGCCGTCGTCCGCGAGGACCGCCCCGGGGTTGAAGGTGGCGACCCGCCGCCAGGGAAGCCGGCCGGGCCGGACGATGGGGTTCTCGGGGTGGCGCTGCAGCTGCATGGTCTCTCCTGTGGCGGCGACCCTACGCCGCCGTCGCCGTCTGGCCAGATGGGGGTGCGCCCGTCGGCTGCTCTGTCCGCGCCGGTCCGGCCTCAAGCCGGGCTGAGTTCCACGCTCTGGCCCGCGACCATCTGTGCGTAGGGCCCACCGGCACGCATGAGCTGCACGTGGTCGCCCTGCTCGACGATGCGACCGTGCTCGAGTACCACGATCAGCTCGGCGTTGCGGATGGTGTGCAACCGGTGCGCGATGACGAAGGTGGTGCGCCCCATGCGCAGGCGATCGAGCGATTCCTGGATCAAGCGTTCGTTGTCGCTGTCGAGGTTCGAGGTCGCCTCATCGAGGATCAGGATCGCCGGATCGGCGAGCATCGCGCGCGCGATCGCGATCCGCTGGCGCTGCCCGCCGGAGAGCCGCACCCCCCGCTCGCCGATCACCGTGTCCAGGCCCTGCTCGAGCCCGGCGATGAACTCCCAGGCGTTGGCGCCGCGTGCAGCGGTTTCGACCTCGGCCGGCGTCGCGTCGCGACGCGCATAGGCGATGTTGTCGTGGATGGTCCCATCGAACAGGAACACCTCCTGCTGCACCAGGCCGAGCAGGCCGCGGTAGCTGCGCAGCTGGAAATCGCGGATATCGGTGCCATCGAGGCGGATCGCGCCGTGGCTGGGATCGTAATAGCGCGCGACCAGGTTGGTCACCGTCGTCTTGCCGGCGCCCGAGGGGCCGACGAGGGCGACCGTGGTTCCACCCGGCACCGACAGGGTGAAGTCGCGCAGGACCGGTTCGCGTACGGGCTCGCCGGAGGCAGCGGGGTAGGCGAAGGACACGTGCTCGAAGTCGATACGCTCCAGCCGTTGCGGGGCGATGGTCGCGCCGGGCCGATCGGGCATCTCCGGCGCTTCGTCGAGGACCTCGTAGACCCGGTCCATGCTGGCCAGCCCGCGCTGGGTCTCGGTGACCGAGCGGACGATCATCAGTACCGGATTGAGCACCTGCGCGCTGAGCAGCTGCATGGCCACGATCTGGCCGACGCGCAGCTCGCCCTCGAGCACATACCAGCCGCCGAGCACCACGATGGCCAGACTGACCACCGGCAGCAATACCTCCCATGAGAACAGCAGCAGCTGCATGCGCAGCTGGGTCCACACATGTTCGCGCATCACGGTGTGATGGCCTACGGCGTACTCGAGTTGCTCGCGGCGTTCGCGGGCGAAGGAACGGACCACCCGGATCCCGCCGAAGACCTCGTTCAGCCGCCCATCGATCTCGCCGCGTTGTTTGCGCATCGCGCGCCACACCGGGCGGATACGGCGCACGAACCGATGATAGACCAATCCGCAGATCAGCAGCAGACCGAGCGCGAGCGCGGTCACCTGCCAGTTGATCGCCACCAGCACCCCGATGACCACCAGCAGCCGGACCAGCGCCGAGATCGGACGGATAACCGCCTGCTGCACCAGACCGGCGGTACCGTCGACATCGCCGGACAGGCGAGATTGGATCCCGCCTGTCTTCATGCCCTCCAGGCGCGACAACGGCAGATGCATCAGGCGATCGTGCAGGTCGCGGCGCAGGCGCTGGGTCAGCTCTGCCCCGAGCACCGCTTGGAGGTAGCCCCGACTCAGGCCGATCAGGCGTCCGGCGACGATGAGCACGAGGCAGACCAGGCCGATGATCAGCAGGGCGTTGCGTGGTTCGGCGATGCGCGCGAGATCGGGCAGCCGCTCGTTGGCGCCGGGACCGATGATATCGATCATCCAGCCGATGAGCACCGGCCAGGCGGCATCGAGGCCGGCCACGACCAGCGCCATCGCCAGAACGCCGAACACCCGCCAGCGTGCCGGCCAGAGCCAGCGGGCATAGCGCGCCAGATGGCGGCGGCGTTCGTCGCGTCGGGCCTGGCGTCGCTGTGGTGCGGCCTGCCCACCATCGGATCCGGCCGCGGGCCCGGCGATGCGCCCGGCGCGCCAGTGCTTCATGAACGCCCGGAAGCGTCGTTTCGAACTCGGGGCACGCTGCAGCTCGTGATCGTCAGGCAGTTCGATACCATCGCCGCGACCACCGCCGCGCATACCGCCTCCCACTCCGGGCATCCGGACTCTCCTGCGCCGATCGCGGCGCTCGCATCACCGTCCGGCCATGACGCCCCGGGGCCCTCAGGGCCTCAGCGCTCGATCACGATGCTGGCCATGTCCACCCGGTAGCCGGCGTGATTGCCCTCCGCGACCGCGAAGGTGACCGTCGGGTTGGCGCCGAGCGCTTCGAGGTCGAGCGGAAGCTCGCGGATGCGGCAGACGTTGCTGCCGGTGATCGCGCGGGGGATGGTCAGTTCCTGATCGCCGATGCGCACGACCGCCTCGCCGTCGGACACCGATTCGACCACGCAGCGGATCCAGGCGCGTTTGGCATCGGCCAGATCCTCGGCGCTGAGGTCGATGCTGGTGGTCCAGGGCTCATCGCGGCCGACCTCCTTGAGCACGTCATCGGCAAAATGCTGGTGCCGCGTGACTTCGGCCTTATCGACCGGATCGCCAGCCAGATCGAGCACGAAGCGGGCGGCGCGCCGGGCGGGCAGGCTGATGGTCGTGCGGTAGCCGGTACCGCTGGCCTCGACCGGCTCCCTGGCCACGTCGAAGCTGAAGTCCTCGCGGTCGAGGGTGACCACCGCCTGCTCGCCGCCGGTGAAAGTGGTGCCGGTCGGGGCGGTGAGATCGACGGCGATCCGGCGCGGCGTACGATGATCGTTCCAGACGAACACGACCAGCTTCTTGGCATCGTCCGAGCGCGGCGCGCCGGGATCGGTGCCGTCGATCGCCGCGATGCACCAGACATCTCCTTCGTCGCTGTGCGTGCGCAGCAGCCGCCCGCGCAAACAGCTCATCAGACCGTAGGCGATATCGGTCGCCTTGGGCGTGTGGTCGATGTGGATCACCGTGCGCGCCATCGCCTTGTCCGGCGTCTGTAGCACCGCGTACAGGCAGTCGCGCATGTTGTAGCTCAGGCGCTTGAACGACTGGGCCCGCTTGGCCTCTTCGGCGTCGGCGACATAGCCACGCGAGGGGATGTCGAGCAGATCGTTGGTCTCGGTGTTGTAGCTGTAGAGCCACTTGTCGTGCTTCGCCATACCGTAGGCGGTGAGTACCTCGTAGGTTCCGGGGATGGTCGCGGTATCGCCCTGGTAGTGGTGTTCGTGACAGCCGTCGATCCAGTCGATGGTTTTGTCGATCGTCGGCTGGTAGAGCATGTCCCACATCGCCCAGTGGTCCTCGTTCCACTTCTTGCCCCAGCCAACGATGACCTTGGTCTCCGGGCTGATCTCCTTGACGTTCTTCGCGACCACCATCGCCATCCGGTCGTAGATGTAGCCGTTACCGAGGCCCGACCAGTAGGTGAACTGGGTCTTGTCGTAGACCTCCCACTTGCCCTTGGCGTTCTTGCGCCACCTGAAGTGGGGGATCACCAGCCCACCGGTGGTGCGGACCGCCCCGCCCTCCTCAGCGTTTGCGCTATCGAAGAACTTCGGATCGAAGTTACGACCCTTGGCCCAGTCGAGATAGGGCTCGTTCCAGAATTCCAGCACCGCCTGTTCCGGGTTGGCCTTGGACCTGGTCGCATAATCACGGGCGGCCTTGGTCAGCTGGGCCTCCCACTTCTCGCTCTTGAGCAGGGTCGCGGGCTGGGTGCGATCGCCCCACATCTCGATGATGAACTTCTCGCCCTTCTGCGGCGGGGTCGGACCACCGTGCGGCAGGGTGTGGTATTCGCGCTGGCAACCGGGGCGGTATTGCTCGGGCAGGTCCGGCGCGTAGCCGCCGAACATCCCGGCAGGCACGAATGCGTGGTCGTTCACGCTCAGGGTCTTGCCGTCGACGCGTACCTGCGCCGGCTCATCGCCCTGGTCCGGGTAGACCACGGTCTCGATCGCGGTGACGGTGAAGACGACCTCGCCCACGCCCAAAGGGTTGACCGCGCCGATGGCGAATTCCTGGATCTGCCCCAGGTCCAGGGTGTAGTCCTCGTCGCTGGTCTTGGTGTATTTCGCCGGGCAGACCCATTCGGCGATGGTGAAATCGGTGAAGCGGGCGATGCCGCTGTTCTCGGTGTCGACCAGGGGCACCACATCCTTGCAGTAGTACCAGCTGCCGTCGGCCTCGCGGGCCCAGAGCGTGACCGAGACATCGCCCCGGGGTTCGTCGGTGGTGACGGTGAGTTTGAGCCCGTCGTAGGCGGTCCAGTCCTGGGGTTCGGCGTAGCTGTGCCGGCTGCACTTGAAGCGGTTCCAGTTCACCCGCTCCCTACCCAGGTCGAAGCGCAGCGCGAGGCCGTCATCCCAAAGGCCGATATTGAAGTAGCCGGCCGAGACCGGCAGCACGGCCTTGCCGCTGACCTCGGCCTCATAGGCCTCGCCGACGGTCCCCGCCGGGGTCAGGGTCTTGCCGGTGACCGTTCCGGCGACCTTCCAGGTGCGGGGGTCGCCGGTGTCCTTGTCGAAGCCCAGGTCGACGGTGCAGCGGACATCGTGGGGTTGCTTGTCGGTCGGTACCCAGTTGTCGGGCTGGATGTGGAGCACGATGTCGCCGCTGAGCCGGCCATCGACCATCTGCAGGCCATCGGCGCTGCAGGTATGGGCCGCCTTGTTGTATTCCGGCGTGATCGCCTCGCCCGCGAGCCATTCGCCATCGGCAACGGCGAGGGTGATCCTGGCCCCCCCCTTGACCACACCGCCGAGGGTCACCTGCAGCTCATAGTTGTCCTCGCTGAGCTGCTGGACGTGGTCCTGGATGTCGAACAAGGACTCGACGGTGGGTTCGGCCGCGTTCAGCGCGCAAGCGGACAGGAGCAGCAGGGGCAGGACGAGGGAGCGAGGTACACGCATGAGCTTCTCCGCATGGCCGGTGCAGGACGGGCCGGTTGAGCGCCGGTGGCGCGGGGTCGGACCCGCGGGCCCGATCCCCGGCAGTATGGCCGCGAAATACGGCCATCAAGCAACCATGCTGTAGCATTCCGCGTCAGTGCCCGCGCGCACTCTGGAACGCATGGAGGGCATGGGGCCCGACTCTCCCCATGATCGCGGACCTGCGCGCCGTTGCACTCCGGCGGCATCCCGGCCTTGTGCCCCGGCCGGCCCGGGGATGATGCGGGCATGCAGTGGCAACAGCACACGCTCCGCCTCAAGGCCCGTGCGCGGGGCTTCCATCTGGTCACGCCGGAGATCATCAGTCAGCTGCCGGATCTCGGCCGGTTCCGGATCGGACTGGCACATCTGTTCATCCAACACAGCTCGGCGAGCCTGAGCATCAACGAGAACGCCGACCCGGACGTCCGCGGCGACCTCGAACGCTGGTTCAGCCATCAGGTCCGCGAGGGCGAACCGTTCTACGAGCATACGCTCGAGGGCCCGGACGACATGCCAGCCCACATCAAGGCGGTGATCATCGGCCCCTCGCTGAGCATCCCGATGAGCGACGGACACCTCGCCCTCGGCACCTGGCAGGGCATCTATCTGTGCGAACATCGCGATCGCGCCGGGCCGCGCCGGGTGGTGGCCACGCTGATGGGCAGCTGAGTGGCCGCCGAGCAGGACTCGCGACCAGACCCGGAATGTCGCCCCGAGAACATCGACGGTCCGGTCCCCGCCGGGCGCCAGCCGGTGATCGAGGATCCGGATCACCTCCCCGCCTGCACCATGCAACCGGTCGGGGTGGTCCATTCCCCCTACCGCAACCACTTCGACACCCCACGCCAGCCGGCCGTCGCGGCGCAATGCGACGGTTGGGTGGTGTTACGTCGTGGGCTGCAGAACCTCGCCCGCGACCTGCGCGGCTTCGAGCGCATCTGGATCCTGTTCCAGTTCAACTACTCGCGCGGCTGGCGCCACACGGTGGTCCCGCCGCGCGACAACATACCGCGCGGACTGTTCGCCACCCGCTGTCCGCATCGCCCCAACCCCATCGGCCTGTCGTGCGTACGCCTGCTCAACGTGGTTGGGCGCAAAATCCTCATCCGCGACCACGACCTGCTCCACGGCACACCGGTACTCGACATCAAACCCTACCTGCCCTATTGTGAGGCGTGGCCCGACGCTGCCGCCGGCTGGGTTGATGAACTCACGCATCCTGGCCCCGACCATCGTTGGGAGTGATGGGGGAGCAGGAGCATGCAGACGATGCGGGCGATCTTCGCCGAGGAACGCACCGCCATCGGTCGCCGCTTCAACCTGCTGATCTCGATCCTGATCCTGGTCTCGCTGATCTCCCTCACCCTCGAGACCCTGCCCGGGCTCGACCACCGCCTCCATGCGATCCTGACGATCATCGACGCTCTCACCGTCGCCTGCTTCACCTTCGAGTACATCGGCCGGCTGCTCTACTCGCGTCGCACTTGGCACTATGCGCTCTCCTTCTACGGCATCGTCGACCTGCTGGCGATCCTGCCGTTCTACCTCGCCTCTGGCATCGACCTGCGCAGCGTACGTGCGGTGCGTCTGCTGCGGGTGGTGCGCGTGTTCAAGCTCGCTCGTTACTCGCGCGCGCTCAATCGCCTGACCATCGCGGTCCGCTTGATCCACGAGGAGCTGATCCTCTTCGCCGGGATCTCTGTCGTGTTGATCTACATCGCGGCGGTCGGCATCTACTACTTCGAGCACCAGGCGCAGCCCGAGCACTTCGCCTCGATCCTCCATTCGCTGTGGTGGGCGGTGATCACGCTGACCACCGTCGGTTACGGCGACGTCTATCCCGTGACCGTCGGCGGCCGCCTGTTCACCTTCTGCATCCTGTTGGTGGGCATCGGGGTGATCGCGCTGCCCTCAGGCCTGTTCGCCAGCGCGCTCTCGCGCGCGCGGGAGATCAACCTCGACCATCCCGATGCGTCGCCGACCGAGATCAACGCGGTCATCGCCGACGAGCTCGACCCGGAGATCCGCGAGGCGGTGGCCGAGCGCGACCGCTCGCAATCAGGATGACACGGGAGAACGGCGTCATGCCCGGCGGCCACGCACGGGCTCGCGTTCACGGATGTGAAGCGAGCGCATGACGTTGACTCGCTCAGTCGACCTCTGAGGGGGTCCGTCTACAAAGACCTGTGGCCGGAAGACGAGGGCTCAAATCGGGCGACACACTCCGGGTGAGGACCCCTCAGACGCGGAGGCGCAGCACCTCACGACGCTGTGAGTTCGTGACGTCCGTCTCGCGCGCGGCGTCGACCCGCTCCACGAGCCAGTCGCGGGCAGCGGCCTCTGTGGGGAAGGTACGCACCCTCCAGCTCAGGGGCGCACCGGCGGCGAGCAGGGCGGTCATGTGCTCGCAAGTCGTGTGCTCATCTACCACAAGCGCCACCTGCTTGTCGGGCACCTCGAGCGAAAGCCGTGCGGCGTCGCGCTGCAGGACCATCCGGGTGGGTTCTCCCAGCCGCAGCGTGGCCAGGTTCTCGCCCCGGACCAGCACCCGCGCACACTCGCGGAACAGCGGGGTTCGCCGCATCCAGGCGAGGAAGCGCAGGGCCTCGACCCCATCGACATGCTCGCTGAGCACGATTTCGAACAGGTCGGTCTCAGCATCGAAATACGAGACGATCGGCATGGCGACCCCCTGCGACGGCGCTCGGGATGTGGTGGCGAGAAAGGAAATTCATGATATGCACCACCCGTAGAGATCACAAGTCAAGATATCACGAATCGGCCGGTTCGCGAGCCAACACCAGCGTTGCGCAAGCGTAGTCAGGGCCGATCCGGCGCAGTGCGTCGACCACCACCACCCCAGAGGAGTCCGATCCCATGAGCACGACCGACAACCTGCAGGAAGCCTTCGCCGGCGAGAGCCAGGCCAACCGTACCTACCTCGCCTTCGCCAAGAAGGCCGATGACGAAGGCCTGTCGCAGGTCGCCAGGCTGTTCCGCGCCGCCGCCGCCGCCGAGACCATCCACGCCCACGCCCATCTGCGCGTCCTCGGGGGCGTCAAGGATACGGCCACCAACCTCGGCACGGCGATCGAAGGCGAGGGCTTCGAGTTCCAGCAGATGTACCCGAAGTTCGTCGCCGAGGCCGAGGCGGAAGGCAACCAGCCCGCAGTGATGACCTTCAAGAACGCGTTGGCGGTCGAGGAGATCCATCACCAGCTCTACTCCGAAGCCCGCGAAGCCGTCAAGGGGGGCAAGGATCTGCCCGCGGCCACCATCCACGTCTGCCCGGTCTGTGGCAACACCGTCACCGGCGAGGTCCCGGGCGCCTGCCCGATCTGCGGCGTCGCCGGCGATACCTTCATGGCCATCGACTGATCACGATCGCTTGCCGGGGTGTCGCTCCGCGGCACTCCGGCAAGCGCTGCGGAGCGGAGCGTGCATGCATTCCCCTGAGCCCATGACCATCGACCTCGCCGGTGCCCCTTTCCACGTGGGGCGCGTGTTCTGTATCGGCTGCAACTACGCCGAGCACATCGCCGAAATGGGCGACGGCGACGACGACCGTTGCGTGATCTTCACCAAGCCGGCGAGCGCGCTGGTGCCACCGGGGCGGGCGGTGCGGTTGCCGCGCGAACGCGGGGCGGTGCATCACGAGGTCGAGCTGGTCGTGGCCATCGGTCAGGCGGGAAGCGAGGTCGACCGCGCCACCGCCCGTGGACTGATCGCCGGAATCGGGCTCGGATGCGACCTGACCCTGCGCGATCTGCAGACCCAGCTCAAGGCGCGCGGCCACCCCTGGGACCTGGCCAAGGGCTTCGACGACGCGGCTCCGATCGGCCCGCTGCACCCACTCACGGACGAACACGATCTCGCCGCGATCGAGCTCTCCTGCTGGGTCGACGACACGCGGCGGCAGCACGGCACCACCGCCGACATGCTGTTCCCGGTCGAGCGCCTGATCGCGATCCTCAGCCGCACCTGGCGACTCCTGCCGGGCGATCTGATCTTCACCGGCACCCCGCCGGGGGTCGGCCCCGTACGACCGGGCGAACGCCTGCGCCTCGCCAGCCCCCAACTCGGCGAGCACACCTGGGACCTGACCTGAGAGCATGTCCGGCGGCAGAGCACGCCGCCCCGGCCCAGGCCACCTGAAGCACACGATCATCGGCTCGCCTCATGGATCCAGGACACGCTTGTGCCCCGCTACAGGCAGTCCGCACCGCTGCTCGGCACTCCATGGGTCTGAGCTGCGAGCGGATCTGGCCGCCGCCCCGGCTCAGCTCTCGACCGGCGTGCCGGATCCGGTCGAATCGACCAGGCGCTGCTTGCTGGCCAGTGCGCGCTCCCCGCGGATCGCGGCCCAGTTGACCATCACCCCCTGCTCGACCAGTTGCCGTGCGCGGGCGATCTCGGGATTGTCGGCGGTCATCCGGCCGAGGTCGTCGAGCACCTCCAGCGCGCGGTCGGTGCGCTCCTCGCGCTGCAGCAGCGGCACCGCGTAGCGCAGGAAGCGCACCGCGTTGCTCGCGTCGTCGAGCGCCTCGTACAGGCTGGCGAGCTGGATCAGCAGATCGGCGTTCTGGTCGTGGCTGGCGACCAGACTCTGGACCAGACTCAGGGCCTGGTCGTATTCGTTCGCCGCAACCAGATCGTCGACCAGCGCCTGGCCCTCCTTGAGTTCCTCCTGGGCACGGCCGGCACGGCGCAGCAGCTCGACCAGCTCGTGGCGTGGTGCGAAATCGCTGCGCTCGGCGTGGCGCACCCGTTTGCGCGCGCCGTCGATGGCCAGCCCGATATCGGCCGCCTGGACGGCGAAACGGATGAACTCATCGAGCACGTGATCGCTCTGCGGATCGCCGCGATCGAGGGCGACATCGGCCAGATCGCGGCGCGCGACCACGTCGTTGGGTCGCAGGCTGATCAGATCGCCGAGCAACTCGGCTGCCGCGGCGAGGTCGCCGGCACCGCGCGCGAGGAAGATCGCGCGGCGGAAGTGGTTCTCGGCGAGATCGAACTGGCCCTGACGATTGGCGATATCGGCCAGCATCGCGTGCAGGTCGGAATCATGGGAATAGAGCCCCAGACCCTCCTCGCAGGCTGCACGCGCCCCGACCAGATCCCCGGCCTTGCGCGCCGCGCGCACGCAGCCGATCCAGCTCACGCGGGCCTGACGGTCGCGCTCCAGCACGCTCTGAACCCGCGCCAGCCGGCGCAGCGTGGCCTGCTGGTCGCCGCCGAGCTGCAGCATGCGCTCGAGCGTCTCCGCCATGCCGGCGTGGTTGCCTTCCTGTTCCTGGACCTGCAGCATCATTTCGAGCTGTTTGCTCGCGCCGGCGCGATCCTCGCGGCTCTGGTAGGCCTTGATCAACCAGGCGTGGTTGGCCTGATCCTCGGGGCGCAGCCGCGCGAGCAGCTCGCGCATCTCGACCTCCATCTGCTCGGTCGATTCGCGCTCGCTCGCCTCGAGGGCGTTGGCGAGGGTCTCGGCGGCGCCATCGGAATCCTTGTTGGCGACCAGATATCGCGCGTATTCGAGCGCGATCGCACAGCGCCCCGGCTGGATCAACAAGATCTGATGCCGGGCCGACATCGCCTCGCCGGCGCGGTCGGTACCACTGGCGAGGCGGACCACCACCTCGAGATTGACCAGCGCCTCCTCCTCGTTCTGCAACAACATCGCCAGAGCGGCGAGCACCTGCGAGCAACGGATCGGATCGGCGCCTTGCTGTTGCGCCTCGCGCACCGCGACCATCGATTTGTCGAGCTCGTCGCGCTCCTCGTGGTACTGGGCCAGCTGGAACAGCGTGTCGATGCACTCCTCCTGCTCCTCCAGGCGCTGGTAGATGCCCAGCAGCAGGCGCAGCGGCTCCTCCTTGTTCTCAGTCAGCGGCAGCGCGCTGCGCAGCGCCAGTACCGCGCTGGCGGGGTTGGTGACCTCGAACTCGCCGGCCGCGCGCAGATAATCGCGTGCGGCGCGCTCGCTGTCGCCGCGCCGTTGGGCCAGCTCGGCCAGTGATTGGAATACCCGGCCGCCGCCGGCGCCGAGTTCGACCGCGCGCCGGTACAGGCCCTCGGCGTTGCGCGGCTGGCCGTTACGCCGGGCGTTGTCGGCCGCGACGACCAGCTCGTTGCCGTCGGCCATGCGCAGCACGTCGGCGCCCATCAACCAATCCAGGGCCTGCTTGACCTGCCACGGCGGCAGGCAGCTGAGTTCGATGATCGCCCCCACCGGGCGCTCGGCGCGCCAGGCGGCGAGGAATGCGGCCGCGTGCTGCGGCAGCTGCTCGACGAATCCGCCTTCGCGCACCAGCATGTCCCAGGTGCGGGGCATCTCGCGGTCGATACGCCGCAATTCGTCCTGCCGCCGCATGCTCTCCATCAGCAGGGCGTTTGGCGCCAGGCGGGTGCCGAGGTCGCGCTGGAAGGCGGCCCAGCCGCTGACCTCGGCATCCATCTGGAAATTGAATGAGACATCGCTCCAGCCGAGGATGTCGGTGAAGGCTTCCTCGATGCAGCAATCCACGGCATCGCGGATCGCGTCCTGAGCGATATGCCCCTCCTTGAGCAGCCGCTGGGCCAGATTCAGATCCGCCATGGTCGCGGCATTCTTCACCCCCCAGCGCACGAATTGCTGCGGCGGGGCGATGCGCGTCCACACCAGACCATGATAGAGGCTGCCAGGGGCATCGGAGACCACGGCACAGACACAGCCCTGGTCGAAGAACAGCCGATGTACGTCCTTGCCGTTACCGACCACCAGGGCGCCACTGCGCCGGCCCTGGCCGATGGCCTGGACCACGTCGGGCAGCTCGATCATCGAAAGCAGCGAACTGCTCGAACCCATGCGCGAACTGCTCATAGCACCAACGATTCCATAGTGGTGGCATGTGGTCGCGAGCGGGGTGACCCACAGATCATGGAATCCGACCCTAGCAAGCCGCATCGTGGCCAACAAACCCTTTCCTGGGTCGTACGCGGCCCTGACACGCACTGTTCGCGCTCGGATCCTGGACGGTCCGGCATCACGGAACCCCCACCACTTCGCATCGGCCTCGCAGGCCACAGAGGATGTCGTAGGGGATGGTCCCGGCGCGCTCGGCCACCGCTTCGACGGTGATCGCCGCGTCTTCCTGGTGGCCGATGAGCACCACCGCGTCGCCGGGTACGGGGTCGCGCGGCAATCCGGTGCAGTCGATGATCAGATAGTCCATGGTCACCCGGCCGAGCACCGGGCAGCGACGACCCTGGACCAGGACCTCCCCCTTGCCTGAGAGCGCCAGCGGGTAGCCGTCGGCGTAGCCCACGGGTACCATGGCGACAGTCGAATCGCGTTCGAGCACCGCGGTGCGGTTGTAGCTGATGCCGTGCCCGGCCGGGAGCTGCTTGACCAGGCTGATGCTGCTGACCCAGCGCAGCACCGGCGAGAGGCCCGGATCCGGCGCGCCCGGCGGCACCACCCCGGTCAGCAGCAGCCCGACCCGCACCGCGTTGCCGATCGCCGGGCGCAACAGCGCGCCTTCGCTGTTGCCGATGTGGACCAGGCAGCCCTCCGGCAGATCGCTCAGCCTGGCGAGCACCGCGGCGAAGCTCGCCTCCTGGGCCGCGGCCAGCGCGTCATCCGGCGCCATCGGATAGTGGGTGCCCAACCCGGCGAGGCGCAGCGAGGGTGTGTCGCGGATCTCCTGGGCCAGCTCGTGCGCCACCTCCGGCCGGCAACCGGCCCGGCCCATGCCGGTGTCGATGAACAGGTGCACCGGCTGCACCCCATGCCCGGCATGGTGGGCGAATTCGTGGATCTCGTCGCTGGTCGAGCAGCAGACCTCGTAACCGCTGGCGACCACCGCCGGTCGCTCCTCGGGCAAGGGGGAGCCGAGCAGGATCACCCGTGCGCCGGGGACGGCCCGGCAGACCCGGTCGGCCTCGCTCAAGGCGGCGACCGCGATCGCGCTGGCACCGGCCTCGATGTAGATCCGGGCGCACCGCTCCAGCCCCAGGCCATAGGCATCGGCCTTGATCACCGCGATCAGCTGACGCGGAGCCACCAGCGCGCAGACCGTACGCACATTGTGACGCAGCGCGGCGTAGCTGACCTCGACCCGATTGCGCCAGTTCATCCGCCCCCCCCAGCCGCGGCCCGCTGCAGTTCCGGGGCGCTGGGCATGCAGTACTGCGGCTCGAGCGCGCGCCAGCCGATCGCCGGATAGGCCAACGCGGCCAGGGCGACACCACGTGCGCTGACCGCCTGCGCGCTGCCCAGTTGCGCATCGGGTGCCCAGACGGCGGCGAGCTCTGGCTTCTGCTCCAGGGCCGGGCCGATCACCGTCGGTCGCTGCGCCAGCTCGGGCAGACCCGGCGGCGTGGCATCGGCGCAGGCGCACGGCGGCACCAGCGCGAGCGGGCCGGTCTCGCCGACCTCATAGACGCCGTGGAAGGTGGTGTCACGCTTGAGCGGCTGCCAGACCCACCAGGTTCCCGGCCCGGCCGCAGCGGCGATGGCGCCGAGGGTATCGACCGGATGCACCGGCAGGTCTTCGAGCCAGCCCAGGGTCCGGGCCGCGACCACCGCGATGCGCAGCCCGGTGAAGCTGCCGGGGCCGACGGCCAGGGCGAGGGCCTGCGGCCGCGGATGACCACGCAGCAGCTCGCACAGGGCCGGGACCAACCCCCCAGCGGCACTCGGCCCGGCCGGCGCGCGTTCGGCCAGACAGCCGCTGCCGGCCTGCCAGTAACAGGCACTACCGCCGCGGGTCACCGCTTCGAAGGCCAGGATTCCCGCCATGCTGTCAGTCTGCCGCCAGCGTGCAGACCGACCAGCGCTTTCCGCGCAGCGCCGCGGCCGGTTTCCCCTGGCCAGGGGCCCGGGCGCTCGCACCATCGCAAGCCAGAGAGGCTCGCCGATGACCTGTCGTACCGTCTTGCTCCTGTCCATCCTCGCGCTCGTCGCCAGCGCCTGCCGCCCCAGCACCCGGCGGGATGCACCGCTCGAGCCGCTGACGCCGAAGCTGGTGCGCGCGACCGACACCTTTCTGCTCGACTGGCAGGCCGAACGGGTCGGCGAGGGCATCGTCATCAGCTATACCCTCAACGGCGCCCCGCTCGGCTCCGACGCGGCCGGGATCGAGCGTTTGCGCGCGTGGATCCCGACCATGCCGCCGTCGAGCACGATCACCATCATCCCCTATCGCGCACCGGACGACAGCTACCCCTTCGACGCCGCCGCGCTCGCGGCGCACGCGCGCGCCCACGACGTGTTGCTGCTCGAACCCGAGCCCTACGACCAGCGCGACGAGCCCGGACCCGGCTGAACGCAGACTCACACGTCGAAGCGGAAGACCCGTTTCTTGCCGGCGCGCAGAATCACGCAGTTCTCGTGCAGGTCATCGAGCGTGACCGTGTAGCGGGGATCATCGATCTTGCGCTCGTGCAGCCGCACACCTCCGCCGGCCACCAACCGTCTGCCCTCGCCGTTCGACGCCCACAGCCCGGCGCGCCGGCCGAGATCGAGCAGACCGATCCCGGCCGCGAGTTCGGCGCCGTCGAGCGGTGCATGCGGAATCGTCTGCCCCCCCAGGTCGCCGGCGCCGCCGAATGCGCGCCGGGCATCGCCCTGCGCTTGCTGCGCCGCCGCCTCGCCGTGGATCAGAGCGGTCGCTTCGTAGGCCAGGCGTTCCTTGGCCGTGTTGAGCGCCTTGCCACCGGCTTCGGTGAGCTGGTCGATCTCCTCGATCTCGAGGAAGGTGAACAGGCACAGGAAACGGCGCACGTCGGCATCGGCCACGTTGCGCCAGAACTGGTAGAAATCGTACACCGGGGTGCGCGCCGCGGACAGCCACACGTTGCCCTGTTCGGACTTGCCGAACTTGCCGCCATCGGCCTTGGTCACCAAGGGGAAGGTCAGCCCGGCCAGCGAGGTCTGCTCCAGCCGCCGCCCGAGTTCGATTCCCATGACGATGTTGCCCCACTGGTCCTGCCCGCCCATCTGCACGGTGCAGCCCTCCGTGCGGTAGAGATGGAGGAAGTCGTAGGCCTGCATCACCATGTAATTGAACTCGAGGAAGGTGATGCCACCGCTGTCCATCCGTCCGCGCACGCTCTCCATCGTCAACATGCGGTTGACGCTGAAGCAGGTGCCGACCTCGCGCAACAGCTCGATCCAGTGCTTGTCGGCGAGCCAGTCGGCGTTGTTGACCAGACGGGCGTCGGTCGGGCCGTCGCCGAAGCGCACCAGCTTGCCGATCTGTGCTCCGATCGCCGCGCTATAGACCGCGACGTCATCACGCGTGAGCATACGCCGCGCTTCGGTCTTGCCCGAAGGGTCCCCCACCAGCCCGGTGGCGCCTCCGACCAGCGCCACCGGTCGGTGGCCGCAGCGTTGGAGCCAGGCCAGACCCATGATCGGCACCAGCGAGCCCACGTGGAGGCTGTCGGCAGTGGGATCGAAGCCGATGTACACGCTGCGCGGTTCGGCCATGCGTTCGCGCATGGCCTCATCGGTGCACTGTGACACGAAGCCCCGCTGCGTGAGCACGTCGACGATGTTGCGATCCATGGCCCGCTCCCCTCCGGCTGGCCGACGCGAACCGATCGGCCCAGGCCGTCGCCCGGGAACCGGATCCGCCGGAGGGCGGAGACTAGCGAAGGCCGCAGCGCAGTCCACGCCTGCCGCAGCATGGGATCGGGGTAGGCCTCAAGCGCTCGGCCAGTGGGCCTGGACCTCGGCCGGCAGCATGTCGTGGACATGACGCAGCACACCGGGATCGAGATGGCGCTGGAGCGTGGCGATCACGGCGGCGAAGTCGGCCTGGGCGCCCGCGACCCCGGCGCGACCGGTCGCCGCTGCCAGCTTGCCGAAGAACTGCGCCTCCTTGCGCTCCGTCGTCGGGGTCCGGGCCGGCGCCCAGGATTCGTAGTAGATTCCGCGCATCATGCTCGGCAACTGCGCGCCGAGATCGGTGGCCTCGTCGACCGTGAGGCGATCGCGCACGACGTGCAGCACGCCGCGCAGGACATGGTAGGCTCCGGCGTCATCGGTCTCGAGGGCAGAACGCAATTCACCGAGCCAGGTATCGAGCTTCTGCAGGTCGCGGGTGATGATGGGCAGATCGAGCGCAGGCATCGTGTCTCCTTTCGCCAGCTTGGTCTTGGGAGCGATCAAGGCTGCTTTGCAGCCACACGCTGCACCCGCAGCGGTGGCAGAACGCAGCCCGACTGGTATGGATAGATGGATGTTAGAGATCAGCGACCACGGTTCACCGCTGTGACGACGCTCCCGATATATTCCAGGCTGGGGCCATGAACGAAGCACGAGCAGGACATCGACACCTCTTCGTGACCGGCTGCAGCGCCGGCATCGGTCACGCCCTGGTCGAACTCGCACTCCACCGTGGCTGGCGCGTGAGCGGCTGCGCGCGCAGCCGGGACCGGCTGGCGCAGATGGAACGGGAACTCGGTCCGCGTTTTCTCGCCTGCCCGGCTGACGTCACCCGGGCGGCAGATTGCCACGCGGCGGTCGCTGCGGCGGTTGAGCGCTTCGGTCCCCTGCATGCGGTGGCAGCCAATGCCGGGCGTGGCATCGACGGCGAGATCGTCGAATGCGAGGTGGACGACGCCCGGGCGGTGTTCGAACTCAATTTCTTCGGCGTCCACCGCACCGTCACCGCCGCATTGCCCCACCTGCTCGATGGCGGGACGGTGGTCATCACCTCCTCGGTGGTCGCGCGCATCAGCCTGCCGCGCATGGGCTTCTACTGCGCCAGC